>NZ_JBGQOJ010000006.1:0-169188 GCF_052119585.1 Pseudogemmobacter sp. W21_MBD1_M6
TTCGCATCCAGGCTCGCGTAACGATCCGAGAGATCAAAAAAACCCATCTGCGCCATGACAACCAGCCTCCATCTCACACTGGCCCAATGTCTACACCGCCGTCAGATCAGGCGCAATTTTTAGAGGTGCCCGGATGATTTCTTATACTTTGTTCTAAAAATACTCTCGCGCGAAGCGCAAAAAAGTCAGTTGGTCCTGACCATTTTTCCGGGGTTCATGATGCCTGTCGGGTCCAGCGTGCGCTTGATGTCCGACATGACCTCCCAGGCGGGGCCGTGCTCTGCCTCCATATAGCTCAGTTTCCCCATGCCGACGCCGTGTTCGCCTGTTACGGTTCCGCCCAGGGCAAGCGCGCGCAGGGCCATGCGGTGCGACAATGCTTTCGCCTCTGCCAGCTCTGCCGCGTTGCCCTTTTTGATCAGGATCGTCGCATGGAAGTTGCCATCACCGACATGGCCAAGAATGGGGGCAGGGATGGTGCCTTTTTCGATGTCCTCGATGGTTTGTTCAACGGCTTCAGCCAATCGCGAGATGGGCACGCAGATGTCGGTGGCCATGGCGGTGCATCCCGGCCGCGAGGCGACGATGGCGTAGTAGGCATTGTGGCGCATTTTCCACAGCGCGTTGCGGTCTTCGACCTCGGACGACCATTTGAACGGGCTTCCTCCCATCTCGGCGACGATTTCGCCGAAGCGTTCGGCCTGCTCCGCGACACCGGCGGGCGATCCGTGGAATTCGACCATCAGATGCGGCGCGTCCTGCATCTTTGCGCCCGAATAGGCGTTGAACGCGCGGGCGGTGGCGGCGTCGACAAATTCGATCCGCGCCATTGGAATACCCATCTGGATCGTGGCGATCACGGTGTTGACCGCGTCGCTGATGGTGGCAAAGGAACAGATCCCGGCTGAAACCGCCTCTGGTTGGCCGCGCAGGCGCAGGGTCAGTTCGGTGATCAGGCCAAGCGTGCCTTCGGACCCGACGAAAAGCGCGGTCAGGTCATAGCCTGCGGCGGTCTTGCGCGCGCGGCTGCCGGTGCGGATCACACGCCCGTCGGACAGCACCACCTCCAGCGCCAGAACATTGTCGCGCATGGTGCCATAGCGCACGGCAGTCGTGCCGCTGGCCCGCGTCGAGGCCATACCGCCAAGCGAGGCGTTCGCACCGGGATCGACGGGAAAGAACAGGCCCGTGGCGCGCAGTTCACGGTTCAGATCCTCGCGGGTCAGGCCGGGCTGGATGCGAACATCCATATCCTCCAGATTGACCTCTAACACTTTGTTCATGCGTGTAAAATCAACGGTGACCCCGCCACGCACCGCCAAGGCGTGCCCTTCCAGAGAGGTGCCCGTGCCCCAGCCGACCACGGGGCAGTCATTGGCATGGCAGATCGCCATGATGCGGCTGACCTCCTCTGTGGTTTCGGGGTAGGCCACGGCATCGGGGGGCGCGTCGGCAAAATGAACCTCTGACCGGCCATGGATTTCAAGATCGGAAGCGGAACGGCTTAAACGATCGCCCAGAACGGTATGTAATTCGGAAAGTGCAGTCTGGATTGTCATACCTTTGTTCCCTTGGTGCCAACACTCGGAAGACTAGGCCAAGCGGGCACTCTGGGAAAGCCCGAAGCGGTGCCGCCCGATCCTTTGGCGACGTTGCTTTGACGCATTTTTCTGACGCGGCCTAAGGCTCAGGTGCCACAAGGGTAGGCGTAGTGGGTTTGGTCACGACCGGGTGGGACCAGTTCCAGATGGTCGATCGCAGCCCCGTAGCTGACCATGGTCACCGCCAGATGGTTGATGTCTTCGCCGTTCAGAAATACCTTCTGACCAATGATCCTGTAGGTCACCTGATGTTGGGTCTTGATTCCGTCGCGGGCGAATTCCACCAGACCTTGCTCGAACACGATAGGGTCCTTGCAATCGGCAAAGACGGTTCCCGAGGCGATGCGCTGTGGGGCCGGTTTCATCGTCCAGCGCCCGACCAGAAAAGGCGGAGCGGCGATCTTGTCCGTATAATACCCTTCGAGCAGGCGGAATGTGTCGACGTATTCCGCAAAGCCATCGCTTTTTCGCAGGTTGTCCAGATACAGGTCCGGGTTCGTGCGCCGCAGGTCTTCGAAATAGGATTGGGCACGGTCATTCTGTAGCGACAGAAACAGGAAATAGACCGCTCCGAAAACCGAGGCTGCCAGCAGGATCTTGATCGTATCGCGGCGAAGGTGCAGACGGCGGCGTTCCGCGCGTACAGGCATATGATCGTCCTTTCAGTTCAGGCCAGACGGCGAATTCGAAGGGGGTTGACCTGTTTGCATCTCAATTGACAAAAGAGTAGGCCGAACGCAACAGTCGAATCCGGCTGCCAGCTCAACGATAACGTCCAAAGCGCGCTTTTTCAGCGACTTGTGGGCGTATCCCAAGGATCGGGACGTCTCGCGGATGACAAAGACCAGCACAGTCGACAACCGGCAAGCCTCTGCAATCACATTGGCGCTTCTGTCCGTCGCGGTCGGGGTTGTGACCGGCCTTGGGGCGATCCTTTTGCGGATGCTGATTTCGGTTATTCACAACATCTTCTTTCTTGGCGAATTCTCGCTGCACTATGATGCCAACATCGCGACAGAGCCCGGCCCCTATGGGCCATTCGTCATTCTGGCGCCGGTCATCGGTGGCCTGATCGTGGTCTTTCTGGTCAAGCGCTATGCGCCAGAGGCGAAGGGCCATGGTGTGCCCGAGGTGATGGACGCGATTTATTACAAAGGCGGAAAGATCCGGCCAGCGGTCGTGGTCATCAAATCGCTGGCCTCGGCCTTGTCCATCGGATCAGGGGCGTCGGTGGGCCGCGAGGGACCGATCATCCAGATCGGGTCCGGGATCGGGTCGGTTCTGGGGCAGTATTTCAACCTTAGAACATGGCAGGTCATCACGCTTGTGGCCGCAGGCGCAGGCGCGGGGATCGCGGCGACGTTCAACACCCCGTTGGGCGCTGTGCTGTTTGCCATTGAACTGATGCTGCCGGAATTCAGCGCCCGCACCCTTTTGCCCGTGGTTCTGGCCACCGGCACGGCAACCTATATGGGGCGGCTGGCCTTCGGGATCGAACCCGCCTTTCTGGTCGCGGCCTACCAGCGGCCAGAGCTGTTCGTGCCGTTGTCGGTCGATATGCTGCCGCTTTATGTGCTGTTCGGCCTGATTGCCGGCGGCGCCGCCACCATTTTCGTCAAGGTGCTTTACGGCACCGAGGATCTGTTCAACCGGATCAAGGTGAACGACTACATCAAGAACATCGTCGCCATGACCACGCTGGGCGTGATGTTCTATGTGCTGATGCAAACGACGGGAATGTATCACACCGCAGGCGTCGGTTATGCCACAATCGAGGCGATCCTGACCGGCCAGATCAGTGCGCCGGGCTTCCTGCTGCTGCTGTTCTTTCTTAAAATGGCGGCAACCTCTATCAGCCTTGCAGGCGGGTCTTCGGGCGGGGTGTTCTCGCCCTCGCTGTTTCTGGGCGCGGCCCTTGGCGGCACCTTCGGTGCGCTTCTGGATATGGCCTTTCCTTATCTTGGCTTCAGTTCTGTCACCTTTGCCCTGATCGGCATGGCGGCGATCGTCGGCGGATCAACGGGCGCGGCGATGACCTCTATCATGATGCTGTTCGAGATGACCGGGGATTATTCCATCACCCTGGCCGCCATCGTTGCGGTGGTCTGTGCTGTCGGGGTGCGCAGCGGGCTTTCGCCGCAGGACATCTACACGACCAAGCTGGCACGCCGTGGGCATCATATTCCGCGCGACCGCAGATCGCATATGTTTGCGATCCGCATGGCGCGCGAAGTGATGGAACCGGTTGCAGGGATATTCGCCAAGGAAGACCTGCCGCAGTCCGTATCCATGTCGCCGGTGCAAGAGGGCGCGCGCAGTTTCGCGCTGGTCACCGAAGGGCGGTTTATCGTCGGGATCGTGCCGGTTGACCCCGCGCATCCGGGCCGGGTGATCGGGCCGCTGATCGGGCCGGTCGGGGTGGTGCGCGAAACCTCGTTCCTGCAATCCGCGATGACGCATATGGTCGACCGTGGTCATGCGGCGGTTGTCGTCTCGCCGGATCGGCGCATTCCGCGGCCCGAGAATGTGTTGGGGGTTTTGACCCGCGATACCATCGCAGAGGCCGTGATGCGCGACTATCGCACATAAGTCGTGCCGCAGCGGCCTGAAGGTCTGGCCGCTGCGCACTGTTTTCTGAACCTCATACGCTTTCGACGGTGACCTTGTCCGGGTAGAACGCCAGATAGTCCGCAATCGCCTCGGCGCTGTCCCGGGGCGTCTCGTAGGACCATGCTGCGTCGCGAATCGTGGTGGATTTGGTGACGATCGAGAAATAGCTTGCCGTGCCCTTGTGAGGGCATGTGCTGGTCGTGTCGGATGTATCAAGGAAAGCCATCGCGATGTCGGTGCGGGGGAAATAAATGACAGGCTCGCTGTCGCCTTCGGTCAGTTCCAGCGCGTCGCTGGATTCGCCCAGTATGGCGCCGCCAGCGCGAACAACCCAGCTGCTTTCGGACTTACGGATTTTAATTGTGTCAGACATGTTTTTCCCCCTCGTTTCAGCCGCAATAGCCCCGGAGCATGACAGTTTAATGTCAGATGGGGGCTGTTGCGGCGGCAAGCCATACGCGCGCGGATGCGCTGACGCGTGGCGAAATCTTTTCAAATGTTGCGGCGTGGTAGGCGTTCAGCCATTCCCGTTCCGCCGCTGACAGCACCATAGCGTCAATCAGCCGCCTGTCGATGGGAACATAGGTAAGTGTGACAAAAGACAGCATCTTTCGCGCATCACCTTGCGGCAGGTCGGGGGCGGGTTGCACCACGATCAGGTTCTCGATGCGGATGCCGAAGGCGCCCTCGCGGTAGTAGCCTGGCTCGTTCGACAGGATCATGCCGGATTCCAGCGGCGTGTCTGAAACACGGCTGATCCGCTGCGGGCCCTCATGGACCGACAGGAACACCCCCACGCCGTGCCCGGTGCCATGGTCATAGTCCTGTCCGGCCTGCCAAAGCGGCATCCGCGCCAGGGCATCCAGATCGCGCCCGGCAAGCCCCAAGGGCCAGCGCGCGCGGCTTATGGCAATCATCCCCTGAAGAACGCGGGTAAAGCAGGCGCGGTGGTCGTCGGACGGGGGGCCGATCGGCACCGTGCGGGTGATGTCGGTGGTGCCGTCGATATATTGCCCGCCGCTGTCCACCAGCAACAGGTCGCCCGTTGCAATCTGGCGGTTGGTGTCCTCGGTCACGCGGTAATGCACGATGGCGCCATGCGGGCCGGTGCCGCAGATGGTGTCAAAGCTGATACCCCGCAGGGCATTGGTGGCGCGGCGAAACCCTTCTAGCGCCCGTACGACGTCGATTTCCGTCAGCGAACCGGACGGCGCGTTTTCATCAAGCCAGCACAGGAATTCTACCATGGCGGCGCCGTCGCGCAAATGTGCCACAGTTGTCGCGGCGATCTCTGCTTCGGTTTTGCACGCCTTGGGCAGGATGCAGGGATCGTCGGCATAGTGCAGTTTGATGCCTGCGTCGGCCAGCAGGGTGGACACGGCATAGGGGGCGGTTTTGCGGTCGACACGCACGGGGCCGGACAGCGCCAGAAGGGCCGCGTCGAAGGCGGACCAGTCCAGAACTTCGATCTGCGGATCAAGCGGCAGCTCTGCCAGCTTGGCCCGATCGGTGAACAGGGTCACGCGGGCATCATCGTGCAGCAGCGCAAAGGCCTGTGCCACGGGAAGCGATGGCAGGTCGGTGCCACGGATATTCAGCAGCCAGGCGATACTGTCGGGCAGGGTCAGCACGGCGGCACGCTGGTCGGCCTTTGTCAGCCGCGCGGCACAGTCGGCACGTTTCTCGGCGCTGGTTTTCCCGGCGAGTTCCACCGGATAGGCGGTGATCTTGCCCTGCGGCGGGGCGGGGCGATCGGCCCAGATCCGGTCCACCAGGTTTTCGGTGGCGATCAGCGTGATCTTTGTGTGCTCCAGCCCCGCGCGCAATTTTCCGATCTCGTCTGCCGTGTGCAGCCAGGCATCGAACCCGATAATTCCGCCATGGGGCAGTGCGTCTTGCAGCCAGTCGGCCAGTTTGGTTTCGGGCCACGGCACCGGCGTGAACACATCGGGCGACACCTGCGCCTTGACCTGCACACGGTAGCGCCCGTCGATGAACACGCCAGCGCGATCCCGCAACGCGGCGCAAAAGCCCGCCGATCCGGTAAAGCCGGTCAGCCATGCCAGCCGCGCGTCGCAATCGGCGACATATTCCCCCTGATGCCGGTCGGCACGGGGAATCAGGAACCCGTCCAAGCCATCGCGCACCAGTTCACGGCGCAACGCGGCAAGGCGCGGCAGGCCATCTTCGGGGCGGGTGGCGGCGGTGAAGGTCTGGAACATTATCCGGCCTTTTTCATGCCCAGAACGCGGGCGCGTTTGCGCGGATCGCTGTCGAACAGACCGGCCAGCTGCTCGGTCATCGCACCGGCCAGTTGTTCGACATCGGTGATGGTCACGGCGCGAGTATAGTAGCGGGTCACATCATGGCCGATGCCGATCGCGATCAGTTCCACCGCGCGGCGCTTTTCGACCATGGCGATCACGTCGCGCAGGTGCTTTTCCAGATAATTCGCGGGGTTGACCGACAGGGTGCTGTCATCGACCGGCGCGCCATCGGAAATCACCATCAGGATCTTGCGCGACTCGGGCCGCCCGACCATGCGCCGGTGCGCCCATTCCAGCGCCTCGCCGTCGATGTTTTCCTTCAGCAGTCCCTCTTTCATCATCAGTCCCAGATTGGGCCGCGCGCGACGCCACGGGGCATCGGCGGATTTATAGATGATGTGGCGCAGATCGTTCAGGCGGCCGGGCTGTTGCGGGCGCCCCTCTGACAGCCACTGCTCTCGCGATTGGCCGCCTTTCCAGGCACGGGTGGTAAAGCCCAGGATTTCGACCTTGACCTGACAGCGTTCCAGCGTGCGGGCCAGAACATCGGCGCAGATCGCGGCGATGCTGATCGGGCGGCCGCGCATCGAACCGGAGTTGTCGAGCAAAAGCGTCACGCAGGTATCGCGGAATTCGGTGTCCTTCTCGACCTTGAAGGACAGCGGCGTGGTCGGGTTGGCCACCACACGCGCCAGCCGACCCGCGTCAAGCGTGCCTTCCTCGAGGTCGAACTCCCATGCACGGTTCTGCTGCGCCTGAAGGCGGCGCTGCAACTTGTTGGCAAGGCGAGACACGGCCCCTTTCAGCGGCTCCAGCTGCTGGTCAAGATAGGCGCGCAGGCGTTCCAGTTCGGCGGGTTCGGCCAGATCCTCGGCCTTGATTTCCTCGTCGAAGGCGGCGTTGTAAACGGCGTAGTTCGGGTCGGCATCGGACACGGGGGCAGGGGCGGGCGGCTCCATCGGGGCTTCGCCATCCGGCATTTCCGCCTCGTCGCCCGACTCCATATCGGCCATGTCGTCCATCGTGACGCTGGCTTGCTGCTGGTCCTGCTGCTGGTCTTGCGACTGCTCTGGAGAGGCTTCTGACTCCTCGCCGGAGTCGTCGTCGCCGGTGCTGTCCTGCTGCTCGTCCTCCTGGCTGGTCTCCTCCTCGCCGCCCTCTTCGTCGGGGTCTTGCGCGTCGGGGTCGTCGCCCAACTGGTCGCCGTAGCCAAGATCGCTGATGATCTGGCGGGCAAAGCGGGCAAAGGCGGCCTGGTCGGTCAGGGTGTCTTGCAGGTTGTCCAGCGTTGCACCGGCCTGATTCTCGATAAACCCGCGCCACAGGTTCATCACGTTCTGCGCACCGGCAGGCAGGTCGCGCCCCGTGGCAAGATGGCGGATCAGATACCCTGCGGCGGTGGCAAGCGGGGCCTGACTGGCCTCGGTGATCTGGGCATAGCCCTTGCGGTCGGCCTCGTGGCCGATCTTGGCGTCGATGTTGCCTGCGGTTCCCGGCATGGCGCGGGCGCCCACGGCCTCGCAGCGGGCGGTCTCCATCGCCTCGTAAAGGTCGCGCGCCATTTGCCCATCGGGCGCATAGCGGGCACCGGTCGCGTCGTTGTGGAACCGGTGGCGCAGCGCAAAGGCGTCGGCGGTTCCGCGTGCCAACAGAACCTCGGCGCGGGTCATACGGCGGCTGACCTGCGGCAGGCGCATGGTGTCGCCGGTCATGCCCGAAGGATCGACCGAATAGCTGACCGTCATGTCAGGGTCGTTGGCCATGACCTTGGTGGCCTCGGCAAGGGCCTTTTTGAACGGATCGGCGGGGTTGTCGGATTGGGTCATGGCTGTATCCGCGTCTCGGGTTGGGTCGCAGCGAAGTCGCTGCATATCTGGCTCAGGCTTTCGAACAGGTCCTGACTTTGTTTGTCGTGGCCATAGATATAGGCCTCTATCATCAGCGCCATAAGGGGGCGTTGTTCCGCGACAAAGCTGTCTATGGCCGCTGCCGCGCCGTCGTTCAGGCGTATCGCGGTCCGGTAGAACCCGTCGGCGGTTGCATGGGCCTCGTCCTCTCCTTCAAGATAAGCCGAGGCCTTTGCATAGTCGCCATATCCATACCACAGGGCCGCGCATTGTGCTGCAGGGTAGAGCGCATCCTGCGTGGCCGCGACCCCGGGGGGGGCGGCCAGAACGCCCAAGGACAGGGCAACACAGGAGGCGCGAAACATCACCCCAGGCTCAGGCTTGCGGCGCTTTCCGGCAGTTCCTCGTCAAAGCAGCGCTGATAGAACTCGGCGACGGTCTGACGCTCCAGCTCGTCGCATTTGTTCAGGAAGGACAGGCGGAACGCATAGCCGATGTTGCGGAAGATCGAGGCATTCTGCGCCCATGCGATCACCGTGCGTGGCGACATGACGGTGGACAGATCGCCGTTCATGAAGGCGGTGCGCGTCAGATCGGCAACGGTCACCATCTGGCTGATGGTGCGGCGGCCTTTTTCGGTGTTGTAGGTTGGGTTCTTGGACAGGATGATCGCGGTCTCGGCGTCGTGGCTGAGGTAGTTCAGCGTGGCGACAAGGCTCCAGCGGTCCATCTGGCCCTGATTGATCTGCTGGGTGCCGTGATACAGACCCGTCGTGTCCCCCAGACCGACGGTGTTCGCCGTGGCGAAGATGCGGAAATAGGGGTGCGGGGTGATGACCTTGTTCTGGTCCAAAAGCGTCAATTTCCCGTCCACTTCCAGCACGCGCTGGATCACGAACATGACATCGGCGCGGCCTGCATCGTATTCGTCGAACACGATCGCGGTGGGGGTGCGCAGGGCCCAGGGCAGGATACCTTCCTGAAACTCTGTCACCTGCTTGCCGCCCACCAGTTTGATGGCGTCCTTGCCGATCAGATCGATCCGGCTGATGTGGCTGTCCAGATTGACGCGCACGGTGGGCCAGTTCAAACGGCTTGCCACCTGTTCGATATGGGTGGATTTACCCGTGCCATGATAGCCCTGGATCATCACGCGGCGGTTGTGGGAAAAGCCCGCAAGGATCGCCAACGTCGTGTCGGGATCGAACTTGTAGGTTGAATCGTTGTCGGGCACGCGGTCTGTGCGGTCGGCAAAGCCCTTGACCACCATATCCGTATCAATCCCGAAAACCTCGCGGACCGAGATTTCCTCGGTCGGTTTGGCTGTAATATCCATAGTGCCGTCCGCCATTACTGTCCTCTTTCGGGGATTTTGGGTTTATGTCCGGGCGCGGTGCGCCTTGTGCTGTCGTTGTTGTGAAAGATAAAGCGGCCAAGGTCAACGTCACGCGGTGATTTCATCTTGCTCTGGCATTGTTGAATATTAACTGGTCTTATCACAGGAACAGATGCCCTCAGTTGACGGAAAAACCTCATCGATGAGTACTACAAGCGAGATTGAACACTGGATCGGCAGGATGGCCCTTGGCGACCGCGCTGCCTTTTCCTCGATTTACTCTGCGACATCGGCGAAACTTTTCGGCGTCGTCCTGCGTATCTTGAATGATCGCTCGGAGGCAGAGGATGTTCTGCAAGAGGCGTTCGTCAAGATCTGGCGCAATGCGGATCGCTATGCGTCGGGAGAATACAGCCCGATGACATGGTTGATCGCGATTGCACGCAATCAGGCGATTGACCGGATCAGGGCGCGCAAACCGCGCACCGACCGGATCGACGAGGCCTTCGACCTTGCCGACCAGGCGCCGGGACCAGAGGCCCAGACCATCGCCGCGTCAGAGCGCCGGCGGATCGACGGCTGTCTGGGGGAACTGGACGACGCAAAGGCCGGGGCCGTGCGCGGTGCCTATCTGGAAGGGTTCAGTTACGAGGAACTTGCGGCACATTTCGACGTGCCGGTGAACACAATGCGAACTTGGCTGCGGCGCAGCCTGCTGAAATTGAGAGAGTGTCTGCAAAGATGACGGATCATGAAACACATAGCGAAGAGGCTGCCGAATATGTGCTTGGTCTTTTGACGCTTGAGGCGCGGAAGGACTTTGCCGCCCGCCTGACCCGTGATCCGGCCCTTCAGTCAGAGGTGCGGTTCTGGGAAGAAAGCCTTGTGACCTTCGCGCAGGAAATCGCCCCGGTCGCGCCGCCCGCGCGTCTGCAAACGCAGATCGAAGGGCAGTTGTTCGGCGCGCCGGAAAAATCGGGCTGGTGGGCCAGTGTCGCGTTCTGGCGCGGCGTCAGCTTTGCCTCGCTTGCGGCGGTGGCCGGGTTGGCGTTTGTGCTGAGCCAGACCCCGCCCGCGCAACAGGTGGCCGAGGGTCCGCGCTTTATCACCCAGGTGGGGGATGCGAACGCAGAGGTGCAATTGGTTGCCTTCTATGATGCCGGACGCGAGCAATTGCAGATCACCCGTGCCTCGGGCGGCGCAAGGGGCGGGCGTGCGTTGGAACTGTGGGTCATCGCACCGGGCGGTGCACCTGTGTCGCTGGGGGTTTTGCCCGATAGCGAAAAAGCCAGCCTGACGGTGCCTGCGGGTATGGGGCTGCAATTGGCGGGCGCGATCCTTGCAATCAGTGACGAACCCCCCGGAGGCTCTCCGACGGGAGCACCGACGGGCGATGTGCTGGCCACGGGCGCCATCACCGAAATTTAAAAGAAAGGTGACGCCTAGGGGCGTCATTTTTTTGTCTCGCCCCGCTTTTTCAAAGCGGCGTTTTGCGCTTCGCTCGAGGATATTTTTACCAAGAAGAACAAGGGAGTTCGGAGCGTTCTGGCATTTATCGAGAATAATTCTGAGACTTTGAAACCTTGTCGGTGCGCTTTGCGTATCTCTTTGTAACCAGGGCATCAGCTTTGGGTGCAAACAACGGAGACGACCCATGACTATGAAACATATTATTGCCGCGACCACGGCATTTGCCATCGGATTTTCCGGCGCGACCGCCTTTGCGGCAAGCCATTCGCCGATGAACCCCATGGTTGGCGGCGCAGAAATGTTCGCGGACAAGAACATCGTCGAGAACGCCGTGAACTCTGCCGATCACACAACGCTGGTCGCCGCGGTCACGGCAGCCGGTCTGGTCGAGACCTTGATGGGCGCAGGCCCGTTCACCGTGTTTGCACCAACCAACGCCGCCTTTGATGCGCTGCCCGCCGGCACGGTCGAGACTTTGCTGAAGCCGGAGAACAAGGACCAATTGACGAAGATCCTGACCTGCCATGTTGTCGGCAAGGCCGTGCTGCTGGATGCATTGAAGGGCATGATTGCCGACGACAAAGGCACACATCCGGTTCCGACCCTTGGTGGCTGCACATTGCAGGCGACCTATGAGGGCGACATGGTGAAACTGACCGACGAGCAGGGCAACGTGGCCAATGTGACCATCGCCGACGTCATGCAGTCGAACGGTGTGATCCATGTGATCGACAAGGTTATGCTGCCCGCGATGTAACACACGCGTCACGCATAAGTGCATGGCCCGCGCTTGCGGAACCGCGGGCCATGCGTCACGATTTCCCTGCAATCCGGAGGAGAAGTGAAATGAAACGCCGACATTTTCTATCCCTGTCGACAAGCGCAGCAGCAGCCATGTCTTTGGGCGTGCGGGTTTCCGCCTCTGAGGGGACGTTCGAGGTCAGCCGCACCGATGCTGAATGGCGCGCAATGCTGACCGACACCGAATATGCGGTCATGCGGCAGGAGGACACAGAGCGGTCCGGCTCCAGCCCGCTGGACAAGAACTACGCCGAAGGTATTTATATCTGTCGCGGGTGCGACCTGCCTTTGTATTCATCCAAGGCCAAGTTCGACAGCGGCACGGGCTGGCCCAGCTTTTTCCAGAGCCTGCCGAATGCGATTGCAACCAAAGAAGACCGCAGCCTGTTTTCAACCCGGACAGAGGTGCATTGCCGCCGGTGCGGCAGCCATCTTGGCCATATCTTCGACGACGGGCCACCGCCAACCGGAAAACGCCATTGCCTGAACGGCGTGTCGCTGAAATTTATCGCAGCCTAGCCAAAGCCCACCAGTCATACCACAGCGGCGCCAGAGACCCTCTGGCGCCGCTTTGTGTTTGTCCGTGCGGATCAGTCGCGGAAGTTGCGGCTGTCCTTGATCTGGTCCCAGGCCCAGACAACCTCTTGCAGCTTTTCCTCGTCAGAGCGGTCGCCGCCGTTCATGTCGGGGTGCAGGACCTTGATCAGGGATTTGTAGGACTTGCGGATCTCGGGTTTGGTCCAGTGATCCTTTGCCTCCAGCACCTCGATCGCGCGGCGTTCCGTCGGTGGCAGCTTGCGCGTGCCGGTGATGGACTTGCCGGGGTTCTGGGTAGCATTCGCGCCCAGAACCTGATGCGGGTCGTCAACGCCCAGACGTGCCCAGGCGCGCTGTTCCTCTGTGGCTTTGGAAAAGGGCTTAGTGTCTCTATTCCAGACGCGGTCAGATTGTATCTGCTCTTCGTATTCCTCATCCGTGGCTCCGTTGAAGAAGTTCCACTTCAGGTTATACTCGCGCACATGGTCCTTGCAGAACCAATAGTAGTCATCCAGCACATCGGGCGATTTTGGCGCACGGTACTGACCGGATTCCTGACACCCCGGGTGTTCACAGGCTCGTTGCGAGGTTTCGAATGCGCCGGACATGCCACGACGGCCGCGCGGGTTCTTCTTTTTCGCAGAAGAGACCGACATATCAAAACCGAAGGGATCGTTCTTTGCCATGGGTTTACCTTTCCGACTCGGACTGGACAGTCTAGTGTTTTGGTAGGCAGATAGAAGGGGTTAAGGACGAAAAAATGGCAGTTGAAGACGAAATTCGCATTAAACTACAAGACGCATTCGCTCCTGAGGTGCTGGAGGTTGTGGATGACAGTGAAAGCCACCGCGGGCATGCCGGCCACCGTGAAGGCGGCGAGACGCATTTCAACGTCCGCATCCGCGCGGCGACCTTTGGCCCGATGTCCCGGATCGCCCGGCACCGCGCTGTCCATGCGGCGCTGGGGCGTGATCTGGTTGCCCGGATTCACGCGCTGGCCTTGGATGTCGCCTAGATTCTTCTCGGAAAAAATACTCGAAAAACGCCCTGTGCCGTTCGGGTGAGACATGAGTATTTGGACCGAGAAGATCCGGTAAGAGGTTATTCCGCAGCGACGCCCGACCTGTCATCTTTGGCGAGCGCTGCACCCAAGGTAGGTGCGTTTCCGGTCTCGGGGGGCTGCGAGGTCAGGCCGGAGGCCTTGATCTGCGCTGTGTTGGACGGGGTGGCCACAGACAAGACGGGTGAATGCGCCGGTTCTGTTCCCACATGGGGCGTGACCGCCGCCGGTTCAACCTGTGCCTCGATCACGCGGCGAAAGACCAGCATGTTCTGGAAGGTTGTCGTCTTGCCGGTAAAGCCCGAGCGTTCTTCGCAGGGCAGGGTATCGGCGCGCTGGTACTCCCAGCCTTCACGCCCCAGTTCATTCATGATCGACGCCAATGTATTGGCAAACAGGGCATGCGTTCCCTTTATGCCGCGTACGCGTTCGGCGCGTGAGGGGGCCGGAACCACCTTGTATTCAAACTTGGGCATAAAAATACCTCCCATAAAACAGCAGTCCCGACATTAACGAAGTTTGTGCCGCAAGTCCAAGATTTGCTTGGTTTTTTTGCGCAGAAGTGGCGAACACCCGCCGACCCACAAGGGATAGCGGCGGATGTCGGGGGCTGCGCGATATTTTGCGATCTAAAGGCCGAGCTTGTCTGCGACAATCGCGTTGACGGCGGCGGGGTTCGCCTTGCCGCCTGTGGCTTTCATCACCTGCCCGACGAACCAGCCGGCCAGTTTCGGGTTTTGCCTGGCTTTATCGACCTGATCCGGATTCGCGGCGATGATCTGGTCCACTGCGGTCTCGATGGCGCCGGTGTCGGTGACCTGCTTCATACCGCGGGCCTCGACGATCTCGGCGGGGGTGCCGCCTTCGGTATAGACGATTTCGAACAGGTCCTTGGCGATCTTGCCGGAAATGTCACCCTTAGTGATCAACGCGATGATCCCGCCCAGCTGCGCTGGCGAAACGGGGCAGTCCGAAATGCCCTTGTCGTCTTTTTTCAGACGGCCGAAAAGCTCGTTGATGACCCAGTTCGCGGCCAGCTTGCCGTCATTGCCTTTGGCCACATCCTCGAAGTAGGCGGCGCTTTCGGCTTCGGCGGTCAGGACCGACGCGTCATATTCGGACAGGCCGAAATCCGTTACAAACCGCGCCTTCTTTTCGTCGGGCAGTTCCGGCAGCGAGGCCTTGATCGCATCGACCCATTCCTGCTCGATCTCCAGCGGCAGCAGGTCGGGGCAGGGGAAGTAGCGGTAATCATGCGCCTCTTCCTTGCTGCGCATCGAGCGGGTCTCGTTCTTGTCGGGATCATACAGGCGGGTTTCCTGAATGATCGAACCGCCGTCCTCCAGAATGGCGATCTGGCGGCGGGCCTCGAAATCTATCGCAAGCTGGATGAACCGCATGGAGTTCATGTTCTTCAGCTCGCAGCGGGTGCCGAGGTGGGAAAAATCCTGCGTTTCCTGATATTTCTCGTATTGGCCGGGGCGGCAGACCGACACGTTCACATCGGCCCGCAGGTTGCCGTTCTGCATGTTGCCGTCGCAGGTGCCAAGATAGCGCAGGATCTGGCGCAGTTTCACGACATAGGCCGCGGCCTCGTCCGCGCCGCGGATGTCGGGACGCGAGACGATTTCCATCAGGGCCACGCCGGTTCGGTTCAGGTCGACGAAGGACATGTTGGGGTCCATGTCGTGGATCGACTTGCCCGCGTCCTGTTCCAGATGGATGCGTTCCACGCGCACGCGGCGGGCAACGCCGGGGGCCATGTCGACGATGATCTCGCCCTCGCCGACAATCGGGTGATACAGTTGCGAAATCTGGTAGCCCTGCGGCAAATCGGGGTAGAAATAATTCTTGCGGTCGAAGGCAGAGTAGAGGTTGATGTCGGCCTTCAGCCCCAGACCTGTGCGCACCGCCTGTTCAATGCAATACTCGTTGATGACGGGCAACATGCCGGGCATGGCCGCGTCCACAAAGGCCACATTGGAATTCGGCTCTGCGCCGAATTTGGTCGAGGCGCCGGAAAAGAGTTTCGCTTTGGACGCAACCTGCGCATGAACCTCCAGCCCGATGACCAGTTCCCAGTCATGTTTCGCGCCGGCGATGACTTTGGGGGCGGGGGCGGTGTAGGTAAGGTCAAGCATGGGTCACGTCCTGTATCTGGTCCGCCTCTTTTATGCGCGGCGGCAGGGGGCGGCAAGGGGGCGATGCGCTTAGCGTATGCTGCGCCAGAAGGCGGGGGTCAGAACCACGACCACGGTCAGCATTTCCAGCCGCCCGACATACATGCCAAAGGCAAGGATCCATTTCGGCAAATCGTCCAGCGAGGCAAAGTTGCCCGACGGCCCGATGGTCTGTCCGATGCCGGGGCCCACATTGGCAAGCGCGGTCAGCGCGCCGGTGACGGCGGTTGTAAAGTCCAGCCCCGCCAGATCCAGCAGGACCGTCAGGATGATCGCTGACAGGAAATAGAAGGTGAAAAAGGCAGTCACACCGGAAATGACATCGGGTTCGATCGGGCGCCCTTCGTATTTGGGCCGGTACACGCGGTGCGGGCTGTGGATCTGGCGGATCTGCGCGCCGATGCTGCGGACCAGAATAAGCCAGCGCATCGTCTTTGCGCCGCCCGCTGTCGATCCGGTGCACCCGCCGATCGCCGTCAGCACGAAAAAGCCAACGGTGGCGAAGGCCCCCCAGGCGGTGTAATCCGTCGTGGCGTAGCCCGTCGTCGTCACCACAGAGACCACGTTGAACGCCACCTGACGCAGCGCGTCCAACGGCCCGACGGTGCTGGTCGCCACCCGCCAGAGGGTCAGAACGGAAATGACGACGCCCAGCATACCAAGAAAGGCCACGACCTGCTCGCTGTGCAAAATCCGGCGGTTTACCGCGCGAATATACCAAGCAAAGGGCAGGGCGCCAAAGACCATGAACAGGGTTCCGGCCCATTGCAAAAAACCGCTTTCGAAATGCCCGAACGAGGCATCATAGTTCGAATAGCCCCCTGTGGACAGGGTTGTCATGGCATGGGTGATCGCGTCGAACGCGCCCATTCCGCCCAGTGCGTAGGTCACGGCGCAGGCCATCGTCAGCGAGGCATAGATCCAAAGCGTGGCGCCCGCAAAACCGGCGGCGCTGCGCAGTTCCTTTTCGCCCTTGTCGGAACTTTCGGTGCGAAAAAGCTGCATGCCCCCGACCTTCATCAGAGGCAGAAGGGCAATCCCAGTCACAATGAAGCCGACCCCGCCCAGCCACTGCAACATCGCGCGCCACAGCAAGATACCCTTTGGCGTCGTGTCCAGCCCGCTCATGATCGTTGATCCGGTGGTGGTTATGCCGGACATCGCTTCGAAAAACGCATCTGTCAGGGACATGGACCACATGTATAATGGCAACGCCCCGGCTGCGGCGGCGGTCAGCCAGACGGTTGCGGTCATCAGGAATGCGTGGCGCCGGTCTATTTCCCCTAGGGATGTCGAGGCGGATATGCACAGGCAAACGCCCACTGTCAGCGTCAGAACTGCGGAAATAACAAAGACCGAGGCTGTTTCAGGGAACAGCGCCGCGTCGATCCCCATAAGAATGGCAAGAAAGCTAAGGACCGCCCCGTTCACAAAGACCACGAAATTCATACCGAAGACCTGTTCCTGCGATCCCATTCAACGCTGGGGCCGATGCATCGCATCCGCAGCGCGAAATGTCGAGAGGCAGTCACCTTGCCGATGGCGATGCTTTGCCGGTGTGGCTGCCAAAGGGCGCAAACCATTTGCGCAGCGGCCCCTGTTTCGGCAAAGTCCGCGCATGTATCCAAAGGCCCCCCTTTTTGTCCTCTGTCTGGTGGCGTTTTGCACGGCTGCCGCTGCCGGCCCTGCCGATCCGCCCCCCATGCGTCAGGGCGCCTTGCCCCGCACCCAATGGGATCATCATGCCAAAGGCGCACTTTGGACGCAGGCCGCGCTGGTGGCGCTGCGCACCCACGGGAAGGGGCTGGAACAGACAGTGCCGCGCGACATCGCCGGATGGTGCCCCGCCTACCTGGATGCGCCCCCCGAACAGCGCCGCGCCTTCTGGGTCGGGATGCTGTCGGCGCTTGCGAAATATGAAAGCCGCTGGAGGCCAAAGGCGGTGGGCGGAGGCGACCTTTGGTACGGGCTGTTCCAGATCCTGCCCGCGACTGCGCGCGGATACGGCTGCGCCGCGACATCGGGGGCGGCGTTGCAAAGCGGGGCTGCAAACCTGTCCTGCGCGGTGCGGATTATGGCCAGAACCGTGCCTCGGGATCGGGCAATCGCGATCAAGGACGGGCGCTGGCGCGGCGTTGCCGCCGACTGGGGCCCGATGCGAAGCGCGCAAAAGCGCGACGCGATGTCGGCCTGGACGCGCGATCAGGGCTATTGCCGGTTGTCCGGGTCGGTTCGCCCTAAACCAAGGCCCTGATCGGTCAGGACCAGACGTGCCGCCGGGAGCTGTCGATCAGCGACACCGTGGGCGCGTGCCTGCCGCCAAGGGCCAAGGTGGCGCGGCGCAGCATCTCTATGCCCTCGTCCGATGTGGCGGGCAGGGCGCTGGGCGAGATCGCCTCTCCGACAGTGACGCGGTAGGGCTGGCGGTCCTTATTCAGGGTCTCGTGGAACAGGGTGATGTCGCGCAGCGTCGGGTGGATCAGGTCGAACAGGTAGAACAACGCAGAATTCCGCGCCCTTATATTGACGGGGATCACCGGCAGGTCGAACTTGCGCGCCAGCATCGCCGCAGAGGCCATCCATGGCCGTTCATATAGCCGCAGACCCCGCCGTTTCGCCAAACGCCCCGACGGAAAGATCACGCCGAGCCGTCCCTGATTGACGGCCGTTCTGGTAAAGGCCATGGTTTCGCGGGTCTTGGCATGGCTGCGCTTGTCATGCCGCCATTCCACCGGGGCGATCATCGCGTCCATTTGCGGCAGCACCCGCAGGATGTCTCGGTTCGCATAGAAGTAGTGATCGGGGCGGGTGCGGGCCAGAAGATGGCTAAGGATCACGCCGTCAGCTATTCCCGTCGGATGGTTCGCGACAATCAGCGCGGCCCCCTGACGCGGGATGTTTTCCAGCCCCGTCACCTCGACATCGCGGGCCAGCAGCGCGCCCATCGCGGCCATGATCCCCTGGGCGTTATGCTGGTCCATCGCCGCCGCCAGCGCCACGGTTCTGGGGTAGCCCAGCAGGCGCATCAGTCCATGCCGCATCGGCCCTGCATGGCGGTGAAACAGCCATGGGGCACGTTCTGCGATCAAAGGGTCGATACGATGTTGCATAAGCGCTCCTCGCGCAAAAATACAACAGCTCTATGACAACCGGCTAACGGTTTAATGACGTCTGTGCGTCATGGGCCAAAACTGGCCGAAACAGGGACTAAGCCGTTCAGGCTATGGACAGCGCGCCCTGGCGGTGCAGCCTGTCGGAGGTGCGCAGGCTTTTGGCGATGTCACTCCAGCCACCGGCACGTGCCAGTTGTTCGATGTCATGCACATTCCGCGGCCGGTCCTTGGGCTGTGACACGTTGTCGGGCGTTCCGGCGGCGTGATCGGTTCCGCGTCCTGCGTTGAATTCAGAGATACCCATTTCGGTCGTAAGCCGCGCCGTTGGACGGAAATTTGCGATCATTCTGGACAATCTTGTGAACATCCTGGTTTCCATCCTGTCATTTCCAAAGGGATAAGGCCGACAATAAACGCTTTGCACGAGATACATCCTTCATACGAACACATCCCTAGTTTGCCACCGGATTGGGGCGACAACGTGACATCACACAGGTTTTCATCGGGCATTAAGGGGAAAAGCACAGGCCGGACGTCATAATCGTCCGGCCCCGGTTGCGTCAGGCGCCCAGAATGCGGCCGACCATTTCTGACACATCGCGGCTGAGATCCGGTGTGTCCCTGATCCGCGTCAGCGCCTCGCGCATCATCGCCTGACGGTCCGCATCATATCGGCGCCAGGTTTCGAACAAGGTGGTCATGCGGGCGGTCGTCTGCGGGTTCAGCGGGTCCAGCTTGATCAGCCAGTCCGCCACCAGCGCATAGGATGTCCCCGAGGGGTCGTGAAACGCGGCGGGGTTCGCCGCAAGCCCTCCGATCAGGGACCGGAACCGGTTCGGGTTCTTCCACTCAAAATCGGGGTGCTGTGTCAGCCGCGCCACCACATCTGCCGACACCTCGGGGGCGCTGCGGCTGGCCTGCAAGGCGAACCATTTGTCCATGACAAGGCGGTCGCCCTGCCACTGCTGGTAAAACGCGGCAAGCTGCGTGTCGGCCCTGCCCACATCCAGCAGGCAGGCCAAGGCCCCCAATTGTTGCGTCATGTTATCCGCCGATTCGTATTGTCTGGCCGCCTGCGCCCCGCCATCCAGCCGCGAGATTAGCGAAAGCACGGCCTGTTGCAACGACCGCTGGCCTGCGGCGCCGGCATCGGGGGAATAGGGGCCTTCGACCTGCATACCCGCGTAAAGGCGCGGCAGCAGGTCCTGCATGTGCTGCGCGATAGCCTGCGCCAGCGTTTGCAGCGCAAGGTAGATCCGCGCGGGGTCCGGCGTTATGCCCGCATCGAACAGGGTTTGCGCCAGATCGTCCTGACCGGGCAAGCCAAGGCACAGGGCACGGAACGCCGGATCAAGGCTGTCGTCGCGTGCGACGGTTGTCAGCGCCTCCATCAGGGCGGTGTCGGGGGCGGCGTCCTTTGTGATCATCCGCACCAGAACGTCCTTGGTCAGGGCGCGGCCCGCCTCCCATTTATTGAACGGGTCGGTGTCATGGGCCAGCAGAAAGGCACGCTCTGCGTTGGTGCTGTCGCGGGACAGGATCACGGGGGCCGAAAACTCCCGCAGGATCGAGGGCACGGGCCGCGCCGCAAGACCGCCAAAGGTGAAGGTCTGGGTGGCTTCGGTCATTTCCAGCACGGTGGTCGGCACCACCTCGTCGCCATTGGGGTTCAAAAGGCCCACGGCAATCGGAATGACCCGCGGGTCTTTGTGCGGCTGGTCGGGGGTGGCGGGGGTGCTTTGCGTGAATGTCAGGCTGTAGGTGCCGTCGCTGAACTCCTCGGTCACGTTCAGCCGCGGGGTGCCCGCCTGTTCGTACCAGCGTTTGAACTGGGTCAGGTCGCGGCCTGTGGTATCCTCGAACACCTTCAGCCAATCCTCGATCGTGCAGGCCTGCCCGTCGTGGCGCAGGAAATAGAGGTCCAGCGCACGGGCATAGTCGGCATCGCCCACAAGCCGTTTCAACATGCCGATCACCTCGGCCCCCTTTTCATAGACCGTGGCGGTGTAGAAATTGTTGATCTCGACGAAACTGTCGGGGCGAACGGCATGGGCCAGCGGGCCGTTATCCTCGCGGAACTGGCGACCGCGCAGGGCCAGCACATCGTCGATCCGCTTGACCGCATGGGATCGCATGTCGCCGGTGAACTGCTGGTCGCGGTAGACGGTCAGGCCCTCTTTCAGGCACAGCTGGAACCAGTCGCGGCAGGTGATCCGGTTGCCGGTCCAGTTGTGGAAATACTCATGCGCGATGATCGCCTCTATCCGCTCGAAGTTCTGGTCGGTCGAGGTTTCGGGAGAGGCCAGCACGCAGGAGGAGTTGAAAATGTTCAGCCCCTTGTTTTCCATCGCGCCCATGTTGAAATCGTCAACAGCGACGATGTTGAAGATGTCCAGATCGTATTCGCGGCCATAGACCTCCTCGTCCCATGTCATCGACCGCTTCAGCGCCTCCATCCCGAAGGCGCATTTGCCCTCGTCGCCCTTGCGGACATAGATGTTCAGCGCCACGTCCTTGCCCGACATGGTGGTAAAAGACCCCGGATGCGCGATCAGGTCGCCCGCGACCAGCGCGAACAGATAGGCGGGCTTTGGCCAGGGGTCGTGCCATTCGGCCCAGCCATCGCCTTGCGCCACAGGGTTGCCGTTGGACAAAAGCACAGGTGCCGGACCCTCGATGCGCACGGTGAACACGGCCATCACATCGGGGCGGTCGGGGTAATAGGTGATCTTGCGAAAGCCCTGCGCCTCGCACTGGGTGCAATACATGCCGGACGACATATAAAGCCCCTCAAGGGCGGTGTTCGACGCAGGCGCGATCTCGACCTCGGATTCCCAGACAAACGGCGCGTCGGGGGCGGTGCAGGTCAGGAATTCGGGGTGGATGTCCGGCGTGACGGGCTGACCGTCGATTCTGGCCCAGATCAGTTTGACGTTCTCGCCGTCCAGTTGGAAATGCCGCGATGGCGTCGCGGGATTGGGCACAAAGGTGATCCTGCTGATGACGCGGGTGGCATCGGGCGACAGACGGAACGTCAGATGCACGCTGTCCACCAGATAGGCCGGCGGGGTGTAGTCGGACAGATGTATCTTGGCGGGGCTGCTGTCTTTCACGGCGCGTCTCCTTTGTCGTGCGTCAATGCATCACTCATCGCGGGGACGTTAGTGTGATGCGATCCCGGCTGCAACGTCTGTGGCGCGGGGGATCGCAATGCAAAAGGAGTGCTGTCATGTCACAACGTGATACCAATGCAGGAAAAAGCGGCGGAGGTCGTAAAAGACCGATGTCCAGTGTCGTTCTGGCGGTAATCGTTATTCTTGCAGTGTTGGTTGCCCTGTTCTTGTTCTGGACGCCGACGGCCGTCAATGACGGCCAGACCACCGCGCCGCAAGCGACGGAACCTGTAACGGAAACCGCACCTGCACCCGAGGCACCCGCCGCGACGCCGATGGAAACACCTACGGAACCGACGACACAGCCAGAGACCACGACCGAACCTGCAACCGAACCTGCGGTCAATCCGTAATCGCGGGCTTGCCGCTACGATTGTTCGCTATATGTTCCATGCATCATGACGACGATTCTGTGGTTCAAGCGCGACCTTCGCATTTCCGATCATCCCGCGCTGGCCCTGGCCGCCGCGGGCGAGGGTGCTGTTCTGCCGCTGTATATTGTCGAGCCGGAGTATTGGGCGCTGCCCGATACCTCGGCGCGGCAATGGCGGTTCACGGCGGAATGTCTGGCGACGCTGGGGCGTGATCTGGCGGCGCTGGGCGCGCCGTTGCAGGTGGTGACGGGCGATGCGATTCAGGTGTTGCGCGATCTGGTGGCGTGCCACGGCGCGACGCGGATCATAAGCCTTGAGGAAACCGGCAACCTTTGGACGTTTCGCCGTGATCTGGCGGTGGGGGCCTGGGCGCGGGGCAACGGGATAGACTGGGTGGAACTGCCGCAATCCGGTATCGTGCGGCGCTTGCGGAACCGCGATGGCTGGGCGGCGGCGCGGGACAAGGTGATGCGCGCGCCACTGGTGGCGACGCCCGCAGCCCTGCGCGGGCTGGACGGGATGGCGCCCTGTGCGGTGCCCGACGCGCGCGATCTTGGCATGGGGTTCGACCCCTGCCACGGGCGGCAAAAGGGCGGGCGCGATCTGGCGCTGTCCACGTTGGGCGGGTTTCTGACGGAACGGGGCCGCGACTATCGCCGGGCGATGTCCTCGCCGGTTCAGGGTGAATGGGCCTGTTCGCGCCTCTCGCCCTATCTGGCCACCGGGGTGATTTCCCCGCGCGAGGCGGCGCATGCCGCTGCCGCCCGCAAGGCAGAGGTGGCAGGCGCGCGCGACGGTTGGTCAGGCAGCATCGCGTCCTTTACCAGCCGTCTGGCGTGGCGCGACCACTTTATGCAAAAGCTGGAGGACGAGCCCGCGATCGAGATCCGCTGCCTGCATTCCGCCTATGAAACCCTGCGCCCGCGTGCGCCCGACGCCACCCGCCTTGCCGCATGGGAAAAAGGCGAAACGGGGCTGCCCTTTGTGGATGCCTGCATGCGATTTCTGGTGCACACTGGATGGCTGAATTTCCGAATGCGGTCGATGCTGATGGCGGTGGCCAGCTATCACCTCTGGCTGGACTGGCGCAGCACCGGCCCGCATCTGGCGCGGATGTTCACTGATTATGAGCCCGGCATTCACTGGAGCCAGTGCCAGATGCAGTCGGGCACGACCGGCATGAACACCATCCGCATCTATAATCCGGTCAAACAGGGCTACGATCAGGACCCGACCGGCGCGTTCACCCGCAAGTGGCTGCCCGAACTGGCCGGGGTTCCCGACCGGTTCCTGCAAGAGCCGTGGTTATGGGACCGCGCCGACGGGCTGCTTGGCCGCAAATACCCCGCGCCGGTTGTTGACGCAAAGGCCGCAGGGGCCGCCGCCCGCGATGCGGTCTGGGGGGTGCGCAAAGGCGATGCCTTTGGCCGCGAATCCGCAAGGGTGATCCGCAAACATGCCAGCCGCAAGGGCGGCGCCGCGCATGTTGCCAAGGGGCGCAGCCTGCGCAAATCATCCGGCAAGGCATCGGCTGGTCAGATGAGCTTTGAGTTCTGAGATGCCGAAACAGATCAGGAAGTCCGACCTGCCAACCAAGATATGCGCCACTTGTGGGCGGCCTTTCGCATGGCGCAAGAAGTGGCAGAAGGTCTGGCAGGAGGTGCGCTATTGCAGCGACAAATGTCGGGGCGCGCGCAAATCATCTGGAAAGGACGAAAGTGTCTCGTGAAAATTGGTAAAATATTATTACCACGCCTTGTTGCCTATCGGAAACTTTTTTCATATTCAGGAGCGAACCTGTTCCGGCATACTACGGAATACCAAGTTTAGAAAAGGAACCGTCCATGGTCAACCGTGTGGAAAAGCAAGGGCTTAGTGTCGATAGTGCACTGGTGAACTTCATCGAATCCGAGGCGCTGCCGGGCACCGGCGTCAGCGCAGATACCTTCTGGGCCGGTTTTTCCACGCTGGTCCATGACCTTGGCCCGAAAAACCGCGCCCTTCTTGCCCGCCGCGAAGAGTTGCAGACGCAGATCGACAGCTGGCATATCGCGCGTCGCGGCCAGCCCCATGATGCGGCGGCCTACACCGCGTTCCTGACCGAGATCGGCTATCTTGTGCCCGAAGGCCCCGCGTTCGCGATCGACACGACAAGCGTCGACCCCGAAATCGCGCTGGTTCCAGGGCCGCAGCTGGTGGTTCCGGTGATGAACGCGCGCTATGCGCTGAATGCGGCGAATGCCCGTTGGGGCAGCCTTTATGACGCGTTTTATGGCACCGATGCCATGGGTGATCTGCCAACGGGCAAAGGGTTTGACGCGGCGCGTGGCGCACGGGTCATCGCGGCGGCCAAGGCGCATCTGGATATTGCAGCCCCTTTGAGCCACGCCAAATGGGATCAGGTCGCCCGCCTTGCCGTTGTGGACGGGGTGTTGGAACTGGTCACCGGTGGCGGCGTGACCGAACTGGCCGATCCGGCGCAGTTCGCGGGCTGCGTCATGGCCGATGACGGCACCCTTGCCGAGGTGGTTCTGGTCAGAAACGGTCTGCACCTGCGCATCCTGATCAACCCCGACAGCCAGATCGGCAAGTCCGATCCCGCAGGGATCAGCGATCTGGTTCTTGAATCCGCCATGTCGACGATCATGGACTGCGAAGACAGTGTCGCGGCTGTGGATGGCGAAGACAAAGTGATCGCCTATCGCAACTGGCTGGGTCTGATGAAGGGCGATCTGACCGAAGAGGTCGCCAAAGGGGACCGCGTGATCACCCGCCGCCTGAACCCTGATGTGGTGATCACGGCAGCGGATGGCAGCACCTCTGTGCTGAAGGGCCGCTCGTTGATGCTGGTGCGCAATGTCGGGCATTTGATGACCAACCCCGCCGTTCTGGACCGTGATGGCGCGGAAGTGGGCGAGGGGCTGATGGATGCCATCTGCACCACCGTGATCGCGATGCACGACCTGTCCAAGTCCGAAGGCGCGCGCAATTCGGTTGCCGGGTCCGTCTATGTGGTAAAGCCCAAGATGCACGGCCCCGACGAAGTGGCCTTTGCCGACGAGATATTTACACGGGTCGAGACCGCGTTGGGCCTGCCCGCCAATACCGTCAAGCTGGGCATCATGGACGAAGAGCGCCGCACAAGCGCGAACCTGAAGGAATGCATCCGCGCCGCGAAATCCCGCGTTGCCTTTATCAACACAGGGTTCCTGGACCGCACCGGCGACGAGATCCACACCTCGATGGAGGCGGGACCGATGGTGCGCAAGGGCGAGATGAAGCATTCGGTCTGGATCAAGTCCTACGAGGATCGCAACGTCGATATCGGCCTGGCCTGCGGGTTGCAGGGCCGCGCGCAGATCGGCAAGGGGATGTGGGCCATGCCCGACCTGATGGCTGCGATGCTGGAGGCCAAGATCGGCCACCCCAAAGCGGGCGCAAACTGCGCCTGGGTTCCAAGCCCCACGGCGGCGACGCTGCACGCGACGCATTATCACCAGGTGGACGTGATCGAGGTGCAGAACCAGATCGCCAAAGGCGGCCCGCGCGGCACGCTTGCCGATCTGCTGACTATCCCCGTCGCGATGGGGCAGAACTGGTCCGATCAGGAAATCGCGGAAGAAATCGAGAACAACGCGCAGGGCATTCTTGGTTATGTGGTGCGTTGGGTCGATCAGGGGGTCGGGTGTTCCAAGGTGCCCGATATCCATGACGTCGGCCTGATGGAAGACCGCGCCACCTGCCGGATTTCCGCACAGGCGTTGGCCAATTGGCTGCATCATGGCGTGGTCTCAGAGGCGCAGGTGCGTGCGGCGATGGAAAAGATGGCCGCTGTTGTCGACCGTCAGAACGAGGGTGATGCGGCCTACCGGCCAATGGCACCCGCCTATGACAGCATCGCCTATCAGGCCGCCTGCGATCTGGTGTTCAAGGGGCGTGTTCAGCCGTCGGGCTATACCGAGCCTGTTCTGCACGCCCGGCGTCTGGAATTGAAGGCGCAAAGCGCGGCTTGACCCCAAGGTTCCGCCGGTGACATCCGGCGGGATATGGATATTTATGAAACCAAGAGGGAGGGGCGTCATGCCCTTTCCGGCAGGGCAGGGAATAGGACAATGGCAGAGATTTCATTGCGCCGCGCGCGCACGATCATCAAGGCGGCTTTGGCCAAAGGCACCGAGCTGGGGATGAAGCCCTTGTCGGTTATCGTTCTGGATACAGGCGGCCATGTGAAGGCGTTCGAGCGTCAGGATGGCGCGTCTCCGGGGCGGTTCGCGATTGCGCAGGGTAAGGCTTACGGTTCTGTCATGCTGGGAATGGCAGGCACTGCCCAGCAGGCGCGGGCCGAAAACCAGGCGTTCTTTATCGCGGCGGCCAATGCCGCGTTCGACGGAAAGCTGGTGCCGGTTCCGGGCGGGGTTCTGGTGCGTGACGCCAAAGGCGCGATCATGGGCGCTGTCGGTGTGACGGGCGATTCATCGGACAATGATGCGATTGCGGCCGTTGCCGGCATCGAGGCTGTTGGCCTGACCGCAGAAATCTAGTCAACCGGGGTCACCCTTGCGTGAAAAACAGGCAGATGCCCCATGAGGGGGCGTTTGCCGCAACTGTGGCCTTGGCCCCGCTGATTTCCCATATATAGTATTGGAAAAGGGGAACGGCAGCTATGACACGGCCTATCGTCGGCATTATCAGCAACAGCCATCTTTTGAATGACCAATATCCTGCACATGCAGGTGGGGCGATGAATTCCGAGGCGGTATCGGAGGTCGCAGGCGCGCTGCCGCTATTGATCCCGGCCGATCCCAGATTTGTATCGGTTCAGGATCTGTTGGACACCTTTGACGGTTTCCTGCTGACCGGCGGGCGCCCCAATGTCCACCCCGAAGAATACGGCGAGCCCGAGACAGAGGCGCATGGCGCATTCGACCGTGCCCGCGATTCGATCACCCTGCCATTGGTCCGGGCCTGCGTCGAGCGGGGGCAGCCGTTTCTGGGGATCTGCCGCGGCTTTCAGGAGGTGAACGTGGCGATGGGCGGCACCCTGTATCCCGAGATCCGCGATCTGCCCGGACGGATGAACCACCGCATGCCGCCCGACGGGACGATCGAAGAGAAGTTCGAGCTGCGCCACGCAGTGCGGTTTACCGAAGGCGGGCCGTTTCACCGTCTGATGGGCGCGCAGGAGGTGATGACCAATTCGCTGCACGGGCAGGGTATCAAATGCGCGGGGACGCGGGTGGTGATCGACGGTCATGCGCCGGATGGCACGCCTGAGGCGATCTATATCGAAGGCGCGCCGGGGTTCACGATGTCGGTGCAGTGGCACCCGGAATGGCACGCCTCTGCCGACCCTGTGTCGCGGCCCTTGTTTCAGGCTTTTGGCGCGGCGGTTGCGGATTGGTCCGCGATCAAGCGCGGAATTTCGCGCAAATCCGCCTGATGGGGATATGCTGGCGGGCGAACGGAACCGCCGTTCACTAGGCGGCGTGCAACAGCTTTGCCTCGAAGCTGCGTGTGCAAACCCGCGCGGTTGGACCGTAGTGCGCCGGATCGGCGCGCAGATCGGGGAAAACACGGAACAGTTCTTCGCGCGCGGCATCGCTGACGGCGGACAGGCCGATATCGCCGGGGTGAAAGCTTTCGCTTGGGGCACCTTCGGCATAAACGATTTCATGGGCGTCGAACATCATGTGAACATAGGTGACCGTGCCACCAACAGCCTGCGTGACGGCTTGGTTGTCCAGCAAATGCTTGGCACTGACCAGAACTTCGCTTTGGCCGAACAAAAGCTCGGCCCGGTAGCCCTTGATCAGCATGCGGTGCTGAGGCGAGACCAGAAGCGGGCGATGCGTGTTCAGCACCCGCGTGTCAAAGCGGATTGGCGCGAGGTTTCCATAGGCCGGAACCGTGCGGCTGTCGATCCAGCGGATCGGCTGGGGGCCACTGTCAAGGGTGACGACCATATCGCCGGGGCGCAGCGTTTCTATCGCGCGTTCGCCTTGCGGGGTCATGATCCGGGTGCCCGAGGCAAAACAGATGATATTCTCGATGCTGGAAAAGTTGATGATGGTGCCGTCGGTCAGCGTGATCGTGCCGGATTTTCCGCCGTTCGCGTCGCCGTCGTCGGTATAGACGGCAGAGTTCCGGCCACCATTCGCGCCAAGGACAATCGTATCGCCGGCGATTTCGGTGCCTTCGCTGCCGTTGATCGTGATCGTTCCGCCACCGATCTGGGTGGGGTCGATGATAAAGGTATCGTCGCCTGCACCGCCGGTCA
The DNA here is from genome assembly GCF_052119585.1 of Pseudogemmobacter sp. W21_MBD1_M6. Taxonomy (NCBI): domain Bacteria; kingdom Pseudomonadati; phylum Pseudomonadota; class Alphaproteobacteria; order Rhodobacterales; family Paracoccaceae; genus Pseudogemmobacter; species Pseudogemmobacter sp. W21_MBD1_M6. The sequence continues at coordinate 28,647 of NZ_JBGQOJ010000006.1, forward strand.
CGGTGTCGCCCACTCCGACGTAGACCGTATCATTGCCCGCGCCGCCAAAAACGGTATCCGCGCCAGCGTCGCCGGTCAGACTATCAGCGCCATCGCCGCCATAAAGCGTGTCGTTGCCGGTGCCGCCGGTGATCGTGTCCTCGCCGGAGGTGGGGACAATCGTGTCGAAATACACGTCGGTGACGTTGATGGCATGCGTCGCGGCACCGCCCGAGGTTACGTTGGAATAGATGATGTCAATGTAGGACACCGGCCCCGTGATCTGGATAAGGGACGATCCTGCCCGATCGGCCGAGCTTTCAGAGGTGCTGCCGGCGGTAATGGTGTTGCCCGCCACGGTATCGCCGGTTCCGGGCGTGATTGTAACGGCGACGGGGTTGCCATCGGCGTCGTAGGCATTGACCGTGACGGCGTCGCGGTGGTTGCCGCTTGCCCAGTCGATATCGTTGATGCGGAAGGTGACGTTGGCGACATCGTCGCTGTAGAAACTGCCGGTTTTTGCCGAGAAATCCAGCCGCGTCGTCGATGTTGCAGCATTGCCCGCGCCGTAGAGAAAGACGCTGGAATTCGTCGCCATCGGTTCGCCCGCGCCGACGTAGTTGGTCGTTGCCGTATCGATGGTGAAGGTCGGGTTGTTGTTTCCGTTGTTGGTAAAGGAGACGCGGACGTCCATCTCGCCGGTGGTCTGGGTGAACCCGCCCGAGATCGAGGCGGTGTTGATGTTGACAGCGTCCCAGTTCAACGACTCGTTCGTGGAGACTGTCCCCTCGGGGACATCGCCATAAAGAATGTCGTTCTCGCTGCCGCCATCAATGATGTCGTTGCCCGCGCCGCCATAGATGGTGTCCGCGCCACTGCCGCCATAGACGGTATCGTCCCCGTCGCCGGCAATCAACGTGTCGTTGTTGGTGCCACCGTCCAGAATGTCGTTGCCGCGCCCGCCCGACACTATGTCATTGCCCGCGCCACCATAGATCGTGTCGGTGCCGCTACCGCCAAAGACGGTGTCGTTGCCGTTGCCCGCAGTAATGGTGTCATTGCCGGTTGCCGTCTCGGACCGGGTTGAACCGCCATAGATCAGGTCATCGTTTGCTGTGCCAGACAGTGCCCCGTCATTTCCGGCGGTTCCGAAAATGGCAGAGTCGTAGGTCGGTATATCGGTCGTTGTAGAGCTTGTGATCGTTGTGACGGGGCCGTAGCTGGGAACAAAATAAACGTTGCCATTGGTGGCCCGGTAATAGGTTCCGGGTTCGGAAACATTCGTGTAGGTCGTGCCGCCGTAGGTGCCGGACCAAATCCAGTTTCCCGCCCCCAGATTGGTGCCGGTGCCAAAGTTAATCAGGCTACCGCCGATTGAATCGGCCGAGTCGAGCTTTCCGTCGCCAAGAGTTACCAGATAGCCGCTAGGCATGTCTCAAATCCCATTCCAAAAATGCCACCTGGCGCGTTGGCGCTGTGCGGCGATGCTCGATACTGACCGGAGGAGAGGCACGAAATATTGTGCTACCGGTCCATTCTTTTTGGCAGAGCATCTGCGCAAAAGTGTGGGTCAACTGTGGCTTTTGAGGGGTTTGAATTTGTCATGAAGTTTCGAAAATGTTTAAGAAAATTCACCAACTAATTGAAAATAAGTGATTAAACTTATTAATAACTTTGCCGTAATTGGCGCATTGTTTTCGCATTCGAAACAATGGCGAAGGCTAAAGCGGCTTGAACATCCGGAAATTGGTGATTGCCACACCATGCCGGATCACGCTTTGGCGGGCCTCGATCTGCCAGCCGTGGCGCAGGAAGAACCGCTTTGCCAGGTGGCTTGCTTCGGTGTCCAGCAGGGCCAGACCCAGCGCGCGGGCCTTTGTCAGAAGTGCTGCGTAAAGCGCATCGCCGACCCCGCTGCGGGTGTGCGCGGGGGCGACATAGGCAAGGTCGATGTGCCCGTCGCGCCCCATGGTCATAAAGCCGGCAATGCCGCTGCCGACTGTCGCGACATAGGTGATATGATCGGCAAGGCGCGCGTGCCAGCCTGCGGGGGGCACATCGGTCGAGGCCCAGGCCGCGCGTTCCTCTGCCGTGTAGTATGCCGCCGTGCCGTTGCGCACAGCATCGAAAAACACGGCAAAGGTCGGGTGGCAATCCGCCGCGTGGTAGGGTCGAACCGAGATCATGTCACGCGGGCGCGGATCTTGTATTCGGGCCTGTCCCACAGCCGGTTGCCCATGACATCGGCCATAACTGCCACAGCTGCATGCACATCGGCGGCATCAATGAACAACGGCGTAAAGCCGAAGCGCATGATGTCGGGCGCACGGAAATCGCCGATCACGCCCCGCGCGATCAGAGCCTGCATCGCGGCATACCCTTCGGCAAAACGGAACGAAACCTGACTGCCGCGCTGGTGCGGATCGCGGGGCGAGGCGAGGGACAGCATGGGGCAGGCGGCCTCGACCTCGGCGATGAACAGTTCGGTCAGCACGATGGACCGTGCGCGCACCGCGTCCATGGTCACCATGTCCCAGATATCCATCGCGGTTTCCAGCGCGGCCATTTGCAGGACCGGCGGGGTGCCGACGCGCATCCGCTCGATGCCCGCGCCCGCCGCATAGTTCAGGTGGAACGAAAAGGGGGCGGCATGGCCCAGCCAGCCCGACAGGGCGGGGCGGGCGGCCTCGGCGTGGCGGGGGGCGACGTAGATGAAGCCGGGCGCACCCGGTCCGCCGTTCAGGTATTTATAGGTGCAGCCGACCGCGAAATCCGCATTGGCGGCGGTCAGGTCCACGGGCGTCGCCCCCGCGCTATGCGCCAGATCCCACACCGTCAGCGCCCCAACCGTATGCGCCTGTTTCGTCAGCGCGGCCATATCGTGCAGCCGCCCCGTGCGGTAATCGACCTCTGTCAGCATCAGCACGGCGACCGTGTCATCCAGATGCTCTGCCACGTCTTCGGGGGCCACGGTTTTCAGGATATGCCCTTGTTTCAACGAGGCAATCAGCCCTTCGGCCATATAAAGGTCCGACGGGAAATTGCCGGTATCAGACAGGATCACCTTGCGGGCGGGGTTCAGATCAAGCGCAGAGGCGAGCGCCTGATAGACCTTGATCGACAGCGTGTCGCCCAGAACCACATGCCCCGCCTCAGCGCCGATCAGCCGCGCGATGCGGTCGCCGATCTCTGTGGGTTTCGTCATCCACCCGGCCTTGTTCCAGCCGGTGATCAGCATCTCGCCCCATTCGTCGGTCATTGTGCTGGCGACCCGGGCCGTCGCGGCCCTGGGCAGCGGGCCAAGCGAGTTGCCGTCGAGATAGACCATGCCCTCTGGCAAGTGGAACATCGTCTTGGTCTTTGCAAAAATGCTCATACTTGTCCTCCGGAAATCTGGATGCACTGGCCGTTTACGCTGCGCGATCCCTCGTCGCACAGCCAAAGCGCCGCCGTCGCGATCTCGTCGACCTGAAGCAGGGTGCGGTGCCGGTTTCCCTTGGCCAGATAGGCGGTCGCCTCATCCTCTGTCATATTCATCCGCCGCGCAATGACAGGGGCCTGATTGCGGACGATATCGGTTTCGACATAGCCCGGACAGATCGCGTTGAAGGTGACGTTGCCGCCGATGTATTCCTCGCTGAGACCGCGCACCAACCCGATCATCCCGTGTTTCGACACGGTATAGGGCACCGCGCCCTTCAGCCCGCGCACCCCGGCGATCGAACTGATGGCAATCACCCGCCCCCAATCGCCGTCGTTCAACGAGCCAAGGCAGGCCTGTATCGTCAGAAAGGCACCATCCAGATTGGTCGCCATCGTCTTGCGCCATGTGGCAAGCGAGGTTCGGGCAAAGGCGCCGCCCTCGGCGATGCCCGCGTTGGCGACGCAGATCGCAACCGGACCGCGCGCACCGATCGCCGCCTGAACCCCGTCGCGGACACTGTCCTCGTTGGCGACATCCATCTGGACCGGAAAAAGCCGGGGCGAGGTCCGCGCGATGCTGTCAAGGCGGCCCAGACTGCGTCCGGTGATCGTGACATCGGCCCCCGCCTTTGCCAGTTCAATCGCGATGGCGGCGCCGATGCCGCCGCCGCCGCCGGTGACCAATGCGTGTTTTCCTGTCAGGTTCATCCTGTGGCCCCATCCGTTTGGCGCACAGGCTATCGGCAGATGCGGGCGGCGCAAGGCGTAAAGCGATTGCATTTGAATTCCGAAACGTGAATATGACGCGTGAACAGGGAGGTTCTTATGACATCATATATACGCGCGGGGGTTCTGGCCCTTGGATTGGCATTTCCAGTGGCAGGTCAGGCACAGGATTTGGCCGAAGAGGTTCAAAGTTACATGGATTTCGCCCCATACGAATCCGGTATCATCGTTCCTGAACAGCTGACCGAAGACGTGTTCCGCGCGGCTTTTCTGGTCGACACCCGCGACGCAGGGCAGTTCGCGGAGGGCAGCATTCCGGGGGCTGTGAACATCGAATGGCGCGAGATCCCCGCGCGTCTGGACGAACTGCCGGACACGGGCATGGTCGTCTTGTTCTGCAACACCGGTTCCTTGTCAGCACAGGCCACCTTTGCCGCACGGCTGCTGGGGCGCGAAAATGTTCTGGTTTTGCAGACGGGATTGCTTGGCTGGCGCGAAACGGCACCTTATAAGCCCTAAGTATGAAATATATAGATATTCCCCCCGTCTGGCTTGCCGCATTCTTGTCGATCGCGTGGGTGCAGGCGACGTATTTTCCGGTGCTCAGCCTTGCCGGACCTGTGACCGGCTTTCTGGGTGGTGTCCTTGTGGGGGCGGGGGTGATCCTGATGGCGTTGGCGTTCGCCGAGTTCCGCAAGCACCGCACTACGGTGATCCCGCATCAGACCGCGTCATCGTTGATCCAGTCGGGAATTTTCAAACGCACGCGCAACCCGATCTATCTGGGGGATGTCGCCATTCTGGCGGGGCTGATCCTGCGATGGGACGCGGTGCTGTGTCTGCCGCTGATTCCGGTCTTTGTCTGGCTGATAGAGCGGCGTTTCATCCTCCCCGAAGAGAACCGCCTGCGCCGCGCCTTTCACGCCGATTTCGCCCGCTATGAGCGCAAAGTCCGGCGCTGGATCTAGGGGAAAACGACGTTAGCGCCATCAATAGCGACTTCGCCTTGTGTAACTTTGTCGCGTGGTGATAATGAACTTTCGTCTGTTTTGTACAAACTCGGACCAAAAGCAGGAAATAAGGGGACAATGCATTGAAAATAGGGGCTCCACGGGAAGTCTTTGAAGGGGAAGCGCGCGTTGCGATGACCCCTGACAGCGCCCTCCAGTTGCAGAAACTGGGGTATGAATGTTTGATCGAGACCGGAGCGGGCAAAGCCGCCGGATTTTCAGACGAGTTGTACAAGGCTGCCGGCGTCGAAGTGGTGAAAACCGCAGCCGCGCTGTTCAAAGCGGCAGACGTCATCGTCAAGGTGCGTCCGCCCTCGGATGCCGAGGCGAAAAAGCTGGCCAAGGGCCAGACCCTTATTTCCTTCTTTTATCCGGGCCAGAACAAGGACCTGATGGAGCTTTGCAAGGACAAGGGCGCCAATGTCATTGCGATGGACATGGTTCCCCGTATTTCCCGCGCCCAGAAAATGGATGCGCTGTCGTCGATGGCCAATATCGCGGGCTACCGTGCGGTGATCGAGGCGGGCAATAACTTTGGCCGGTTCTTTACCGGTCAGGTGACGGCGGCGGGCAAAGTGCCCCCGGCCAAGGTTCTGGTTGTGGGGGCCGGCGTTGCCGGTCTGGCCGCGATCGGCACTGCGACCTCGCTGGGTGCGATCACCTATGCGTTCGACGTGCGCCCCGAAGTGGCCGAACAGATCGAATCGATGGGCGCAGAGTTTGTGTTCCTTGAATTCGACGAACCGGCGCAGGATGGCGCGGCAACGGGTGGCTACGCGGCCCCCTCCAGCCCCGAGTTCCGTGAAAAGCAGTTGGCGAAGTTCCGCGAGCTTGCCCCCGAGATCGACATCGTCATCACCACGGCCCTGATCCCCGGACGCGACGCGCCAAAGCTTTGGACCAAGGATATGGTAGAGCTGATGAAGCCGGGTTCCGTGATCATCGACCTTGCGGCAGAGCGTGGCGGCAACTGCGACCTGACCGTGCCGGACCAAAAGATCGTGTCCGACAACGGCGTGACGGTTGTGGGCTATACCGATTACCCAAGCCGGATGGCCGCGCAGGCCTCGACGCTGTATTCCAACAACATTCGCCACATGATGACCGATCTGACCCCCGGCAAGGACGGTCAGGTTGTGCACAACATGGAAGACGACGTGATCCGTGGCGCGACCGCGACCTTCGAGGGCGCGATCACCTTCCCGCCGCCCCCGCCGAAGGTGGCCGCGATTGCCGCGCAAAAGCCAAAGGAAAAGGTCAAGGAACTGACGCCTGTCGAAAAACGCGCCGCCGAAGTGGCCGCGTTCAAGGCCGCAACAAAGTCGCAGGTGACCCTGTTGGGGGTCGGTGGCGCGCTGATGCTGTTGGTCGGGGCCTTTGCGCCGGTCAGTTTCATGCAGCATTTCATTGTCTTCGTTCTGGCGGTTTTCATTGGTTTCCAGGTGATTTGGAACGTGTCGCACAGCCTGCACACACCGCTGATGGCTGTGACCAACGCGATCTCGGGCATCGTGATCCTCGGGGCATTGCTTCAGATCGGATCGTCCAGCTGGCTGGTCACGATCCTTGCCACGATTGCCGTCGGTATCGCGGCGATCAACATTGTCGGCGGCTTTCTGGTGACACGCCGGATGCTTGCCATGTTCCAGAAGTCTTGAGGAGAACGACATGAGCATTGGAATCGTCTCTGCCGCCTATATTGCGGCTGCCGTTCTTTTCATCCTGTCGCTTGGCGGGCTTAGCAGTCAGGAAAGCGCGAAACGCGCGATCTGGTATGGCATGGTCGGCATGGGGCTGGCGGTTTTCGCCACTGTGTTCGGCCCCGGCATGGGCAGTTATGTCCTGCTGGTTCTCGCCATCGCGGCGGGTGGCTATGCGGGTTTTTACGTTGCGGGCAAGGTCCAGATGACGGAAATGCCGCAGCTTGTTGCGGCGCTTCATTCTTTCGTCGGTCTGGCTGCGGTTCTTATCGGCTTTAACGCCGATATCGAGCTGGGCAATGTCATGGCGCTAAAGGCCACGGGCGGCGCGGTGGATCAGCTTGCTGGGTTCGCCGGTGTTCTGGCGCATAAAACCGGCGTGGAAATCTCGATCCTGAAGGTCGAGGTGTTTCTGGGCGTGTTCATCGGCGCGGTCACCTTCACCGGGTCCGTCGTTGCCTTCGGCAAGCTGGCGGGCAAGGTCGATGGCAAGGCAACCCAGTTGCCGGGCGGTCACATGCTGAATGCGGCGGCGGCCCTGGGGTCCATCCTGTTGTTGGTCATGTATGTGAATGGTGCGGGCATCTGGGCGCTGTTGCTGATGACGCTGCTGGCCTTTTTCATCGGGTATCACCTGATCATGGGCATCGGCGGCGCGGATATGCCTGTCGTTGTGTCGATGCTGAACAGCTATTCCGGCTGGGCGGCTGCGGCGATCGGTTTCACCCTTGGCAACGATCTGCTGATCGTGACCGGCGCGCTGGTCGGGTCGTCGGGTGCGATCTTGTCCTACATCATGTGCAAGGCGATGAACCGCAAGTTCATCAACGTTATCCTGGGCGGTTTCGGTGGCAGCACCGGCCCCGCGATGGAGATCGAGGGCGAGCAGATCGCAATCGACGCCGGTGGCGTTGCGGCGGCACTGAACGACGCGGATAGCGTTGTGATCGTTCCGGGGTACGGCATGGCCGTGGCGCAGGCGCAGCAGTCGGTGTCGGAACTGACACGCAAACTGCGGGCTGCGGGCAAGACCGTGCGCTTTGCGATCCACCCTGTGGCGGGGCGTCTGCCCGGTCACATGAACGTGCTGCTGGCCGAGGCGAAGGTGCCCTATGACATCGTTCTGGAAATGGACGAGATCAACGAGGACTTTCCCAAGACCGACGTCGTGATCGTTATCGGCTCGAATGACATTGTGAACCCTGCCGCGCAGGAAGACCCCAACAGCCCCATCGCGGGCATGCCGGTTCTGGAAGTGTGGAAGGCAAAGCAGGTCTTTGTGTCAAAGCGCGGTCAGGGCACCGGCTATTCCGGCATCGAGAACCCGCTGTTCTTCAAGGACAATACGCGGATGTTCTATGGCGATGCGAAAAAGTCGCTGGACGAATTGCTGCCAATGATCGGCTGACCGTCCCCGCCAATGTTACAGACAGGCCCCGCCCCGATAGGCGGGGCCTGTTCGCGTTTCACCTCTGCCACTTTGCGCACAAGGGTCTTGTCCAAGTCGCTGCGGCCCGTTTCTGTATGCAATGGAATACCTCTAAGGCACCGAAATAAATACATATTTTCTTTACTTGACTGTGGCGCGAGGCCATTATGGTGCGATGTTGTCGAAGGATACGCCATGCCGCCCATTCAGGAACACCCGCTGCGCTACGCTTTGGCGAATGAACTGCATGCCCGTCCGTTTCCCTCGCTGGATGCGCCCTGCATGGCCGCGTTCCTTGCCGTAAAACCTGCGGCCAATGCTGCGGGGCGCGACAGGCAGGCTGATCGCGCCCATCTGTTGGCGCTGCTGGACCGCTTTGGCGCACCACACCCGCAACCGGGCGCGACACACTATTTTGGCACAATAGGGCGGCACAGCCTGAAATGGGAACAACATACGGAATTCGTGACCTATACCGTCTTCACATCGGGCGTCGGCGACAGGCCGTTCGACCCGACAGAGTTCGAGGTCTTTCCAGACGACTGGCTGGACGCGATGCCCGGAACGCGGGTGACCTCGGCGTTGATCCGCGTCGAGATGATCAAGACGGACGAGGGGATCGTCCAGAAGGTCGACGACTGGTTCGTTCCCGAAAGCCTTGCCGTCAGTGCGGTTCTGGATGCCACCGCCGTGATCGCGGGGGATTTCCGCATTGATATCGCCGGGCACATGCGGTTCGCCGTCTTTGTCCATCCATCAACCGGAGAGCGCAGGATCGGGCGCATCGTCCAGCGCCTGTGCGAGATCGAGACCTACAAGTCGATGTCGATGCTGGGCCTTGCCCGCGCCCGCGCCCTGTCGGCCCCGATGGGAGAGATCGACGTCAAGCTGTCTTCGATGGTCAGCGATATGACCGGCGAGGTCAGCGATGCAGACACCACGCTGAAAGCCCTGTTGGGGATTTCTGCGGAACTGGAGAACTTGCTGGCACAGTCCAGTTTCCGGTTCGGCGCCACGGGGGCCTATGAGGCCATCGTAAACCAACGGATCGAAATCCTGCGCGAAGTGCGCTTTCAGGGGCGCCAGACCTTTGCCGAATTCATGATGCGCCGGTTCGACCCTGCCATGCGAACCGTCAAGTCATCCGAACGGCTGTTGCAGACCATGGCAGAGCGTGCGATCCGCGCCGGTGATCTGTTGCGGACGCGGGTCGATGTGGAACGCTCTGCCCAGAACCAGAAGCTGTTGGAAAGCATGGACACACGGGCAGACCTGCAACTGCGCCTGCAAAAGACGGTCGAGGGCCTGTCCGTGGTCGCGATCAGCTATTACGCGATCAACCTTGCGGCTTATGCGATCTATCCGCTGACAGAGCCGCTGCATGTGTCCAAGGGGATGGCGACAGCGGTGCTGACGCCGCTGGTTATCCTGCTGGTGTGGGGGATGGTGCGGCGGATACGGAAGCATCTGGATTGACGCGGGACAGGGCGGCGTTGGTGACAACGCCCCCGATCGCGATTGCGCCGATGGCCAGCAGGGCCGAGAACGCCAGTGTCGGAACCCCCGACAGGCCCGCCCCAAGGGTGCAGCCCCCGGCCAGAACCCCGCCCAAACCCATCAGGGCAGCGCCCGCCATGTAGCGGCCAGTCTGGCGCGCATCCGAAAAGCTTTCCCATTTGAATTCGCGGAAGGCCAGCGCGGCCAGAAGGCTGCCCAACAACGTGCCGGTGAACAGGCCGGTGCCAAAGCTGGCAGGAATGGCGGTGGATGCGACGCCCCAGAACAACGTTTCCGCAGCGGGCAGGGTGAACGACAGGCTTTCCAGCGCGACCGGATCGAATTCGTCGAACAGGACAAACCCCGTGCCAACCCAACCGGCGGGCACCAGCAGGCCGATCAGCGCCGCCATCGCCAATGTGCCGGCGCGGTTGCCCGACCGCAGGGCGTAAGTCAGTGCTGCGATCGCGATCACAGCCGTCCAGACCAGTGCGCCACCCGGCAGCGCGGCAAGGCTGACGGTCTCGCCCAGCGGCAGGGTCACTGTCCCCAGCGCCGTGCGCAGGGGCGACAACAACCCCTTCAGCGTGGCATGGGCGACGATGGCAAAGGTGACCAGCACCAAAAGCGCGCGCAGGTTGCCAGAGCCACTGAGGACCGTCAGCCGCGAGACGCAGCCGCGCGTCAGAACCATGCCCGCGCCGAACATCAGGCCACCCGCGGCGATTGCCAGAACCGGCAGATCGGGGGCGTAGAACCGATGCTCTGCAAACGAGATCACCCCGTAGGCTACGGCGGCCTGCGTGCCCAACAGGGCGGTTGCAAGGGCGGTCAGCCAGACGCCAAGGGCAAGGCGCCGCTCTGCGCCAGTGCCCACGACACCGCGACGAAAGCAAAACCGCGTCCGCTGCGCCAAGGCGCCGAACAAAACGCCAAGGGCCAGCCCCAGTATGACCGAGGCCTGGCGGGCAGTGATATCGTCGAAACCAAGGGATTCGAACATTGGGCTTCTCCTGAACCGGAATTTTGTTCTGCTTGCCTTGGATTTACCACGCAATCAAGGTGCTGAATGTGTTTCTGTCAGCCCCGAAGTGGAACAGTGTTCTTTCGTGCGGGGTGCTTTTCTCAAATCATCCCGAGTTTGCAAACGAAAGGGGCATGGCGTTGGTCCCATGCCCCGATTGCAATGACAGTGTTCTTATTCGACGTGGTGTCCGCCGCTTAGCGCCCCCTGATCCGCGGGTCCAGCGCGTCGCGCAACCCGTCCCCGATATAGTTGACCGACAGCACCGTCAGCGAAATCGCAAGGCCGGGCCAGATCACGCGCTCGGGGTAGTCGCGCAGATAGTCGGTGCCGTCGAACAGCAGCCGCCCCCATGTGGGAAAGTCCGACGGAAAGCCGAGGCCAAGGAACGACAGTGCACTTTCCGTGATGATGGCATTGGCGATGCCCAGCGTGGCCGAGACCATGATCGGTGACAATACGTTCGGCAGGATGTGCCGCGTGATCATCCGGCGGCTTGGGGTGCCGATGGATCGCGCGGCCAGCACGAATTCGCGTTCCTTCAGGGCCAGAACATCGCCGCGCACGATCCGCGCGGTCTGCATCCAGCTGGTGATGCCGATGGCCCCCACGATCAGGATGAAAATGCCGGTTTCAGGCCCGAAGGCCGTGCGCAGCACATCGCGGAACAACAGCACCATGACCAGCAGGAGGGGCAGCAGGGGCAGGGCAAGGAACAGATCGGTCAGGGACATCAACGCGACGTTCAACCGCTTGAAGTAGCCCGCCATTACGCCAACCACCGTGCCAAGGAACAGCGATAGCAGCATCGCCGTCATGCCCACCGAAAGCGAGGTCTGCCCGCCCTTGATCATCCGCGCAAGAATATCGCGGCCCAGTTGGTCTGCGCCCATCGGGTGCACCCAGCTTGGGCCCTGATTGCGGGCACGAATGTCGATGCGGGTCGGCTCTATCGTCCAGATGTAGGGTCCGGCGATGACGAACAGCAAGATGAATACGAAAAAGACCAGCCCCAGCATCGCACCCTTATGGGTGCGGAACTGGTCCCAGACGTCCCACCACTGGTTGCGCGGGGGGCGGGCCTTTGTTGTGACGTCAGTCATAGCGGATCCTCGGGTCCAGAACGCCGTAAAGGACGTCTGCGATCAGGTTGAACAGCACGATAAGCACCGCAAAGATGAAGGTCAGCGTCTGCACCATCGGCAGGTCGTTGCCCTGAATGGCGGTGATCAGCATGGCGCCAAGGCCGTTCACCTTGAACACCTGCTCGGTGATGATCGCACCGCTGAACACCTGCGGCACCCCCAGCGCGATCACCGTGACCACCGGGATCATCGAGTTGCGCAGGACATGCACCAGAACCACGACTTTTTCGGTCAGCCCCTTGGCGCGGGCGGTGCGAACGTAGTCCTGATTGAGGTTGTCCAGCATCGAGGCCCGCATGAACCGGCTGATCTGCGCCGCGTTGTAAAGCGCCAGAACCGAAACGGGCAGCACCATCTGCCGGATCTGCTGTCCCAGACTGGCCCAGCTGTTGACGACAAGCGTGGTGTCATAGATCGACGGGAACCATTGCAGCTTGACCGAGAACACCACAATCAGCAGGACACCGGTGAAAAAGGTCGGCACGGAAAACCCGATCATCGAGATGAACGTGCCGATCTGGTCGAACAGGGAATATTGTTTGTAGGCAGAGATGATGCCGATGGGCAGGGCGATCAGAACGCCGATCACATAGGCCATGCCGACGACCCACAGGGTTTGCGGCATCCGCTCTATCACGATGTCCATGATCGGGCTGCGCGACTGCCAGCTGATCGCGCGCTGCCCGTCGCCTGCCCAATGGGTGCCGAACCAGTAATCCAGCAGGTGCAGCGGCTCTGTCACGAAGAACTGGAACAGCCACAGGACATAGCGCACATGCCACGGTTGCCCCAACCCAAGGCTTTCGCGCATCTTCTCCTTCACCTCGGGGGGGACGGTCATCGGCACATTCGCCATCGGATCGCCGGGGGCGAGTTCCAGCAACAGGAAAATCACCAGACTGATGAACAGAAGCGTCGGGATCGCCAACAGCAGCCGCCTTATTGTGTAGTTCAGCATCGGTTACGCCTCGGTACATCGGTCGAAAAGGGGGCGGGCGCCCCGAAGGGAGGCGCCCGCAAGGTCATGGATTACTTGACGCGGAACCAGTCGGCCGCGTTCCAAAGCTCGGAATCCCATGTGTTCAGGATAACGCCGCCAAGCGAGTTGGAATGTGCCGAAACGCGGCCACGGTCGACCAAAGGAACGATGACATAGCTGTCTTTGGTCAGCATATCGTTCATCTTTTTCGCAATCTCGCCCCGCTTGGCCAGATCACCGGTGCGGCCCAGTTCGGCAACCATCGCGTCGTATGCGGGATCGCAGAAGCGGTTGATGTTCTCGCCCTGCCACTGTGTTTCGGGCCGTGGGGCCTTGTCACAGGTATAGGCGGCCAGATAGGCCTCGGGGTCGGTGCCGTCAAAGTTGTTCGCATACATTTCCACGTCGGCATAGAACCGCTGGAACGTATCCGGAGAGCCGGCATCGCCACCGAAGTAGACCGAAGCGTCGATCTGGCGCAGTTCGACCTCGACGCCGATTTCGTTCCACCACTGTTTGATCAGCGCCTGAAAGTCCTGACGCACAGCATTGACCGATGTCTGGTACAGCATCGACAGACGCACGCCCGCATCGTTCACGCGGATGCCGTCGCCCCCAACCTTGAAGCCTGCCTCGTCCAGCAGCGCCTTGGCACCTTCAAGATCCTGAACCAGACAGTCGGTGTTGTCCGACGCATAGTTCAAAGGGGCGGGGACCAGATTGCAGGTCGGACGACCGGCCTGACCATAGCCGATTTCCACCAGCAGATCGCGGTCGATCGCCATCGACAGCGCCTTGCGTACGCGGACGTCGGACAGGAACGGATGCGGATGGGCCGCAGTTGCGCGCTCGCCCTCAGGCAGGGACGGCGACGGATCGGTCATGTTCATCTCAAGCCGCTCGACCAAGGTGCCGAAGGCCGAAACCGGAACGCCCTTGCCTGCGGCCGCCATGCCAGCCAGAACATCGGGTGCCAGTTGCAGGTTCCACGCATAGTCGAACTCGCCGGTTTCCAGAACCGCGCGACCAGCCGCCGCCGCATCGCCGCCGCCTTTGAAGTTGACCGTCGCAAAGGCCGGTTTCGCCGGATCACGGTAGTTGGGGTTTGCTTCCATCTGGATCACGTCGTTCGTGCGGAACTCTGTCACGCGGAACGGGCCGGTGCCGATCGGCATAAAGTTGGCGTCGGTGCAGGTGGCCGCCGCGGCCCCCATGCAATTGGCGAACTGTGCCGCCTGAAGGATTGGCGACTGGCCGCCCATGAAGGGGCCGTAGGGGTTCGGTTTGGGTTCTTTGAACGTGACCTTGACGGTCAGCTGGTCAACGGCCTCGACCGACTCGATGCCTTCGAATTTGGCCAACTGGGCGCAACCGCCCTCGGGGCTCATGCAGTAGTCTGCGGTGAATTTCACATCGGTCGAGGTGAAGGGGCTACCATCGGACCACAGCATGCCTTCCTTGATCTTCCATGTGATCGTTTTCAGATCCTCGGACACGCCGCCATTGGCAAGTGTCGGGATCTCGGCGGCAAGGTAGGGCACAAGGTTGCCGACCTCGTCGTAGCGGCCAAGCGGCTCGATCACGAGGCTTGCCGCCTCGATGTCCTTGGTGCCGCTGGACAGATAGGGGTTCAGGGTCGAGGGCGCTTGCCAATAGATGATATTGACCTGACCGTCAGAGCCGCGCTCTGCATGGGCCGACATGGGCGCCACAGCAAAGGCCGCGGCAGCGCCAAGCATAAGTGTCTTGAGTTTCATGTTACGCTCCTAGTTGGTTGTGCTCGTTATTCCTCGGGCCGCTGCCGGTTCAACCAGCAGTCGTTTTTGTGTTCTGGAACAGATGGCAGGCCACGAAGCGGCCCGGCTCTATCTGTTGGAAATCCGGTTCGATCACTTTGCAGACCGGCATCACCTGCGGGCAGCGCGTGCAAAAGTTGCAGCCCTTGGGTGGGTTCGCGGGCGAGGGCACGTCGCCGGTCAGGATGACACGCTCGACCCGCGCCTCGAGGCTGGGGTCGGGTTCCGGCACCGCCGACAAAAGCGCCCGCGTATAGGGATGCAACGGTTCGGCATAAAGCGCGTCGCGCGGGGCAAGTTCCGCGATCTGGCCCAGATACATCACCGCCACACGGTCGGCGATATGGCGCACCATCGACAGGTCGTGGCTGATGAACAGATAGGTCAGGCCAAGCCGGTCCTGCAATTCTTCCAGCAGGTTGACCACCTGCGCCTGAATAGACACATCCAGCGCAGCAATGGGTTCATCACAGACGATGAACTTGGGGTTCAGGGCCAAGGCGCGGGCGATCCCGATGCGCTGGCGCTGCCCGCCCGAGAATTCGTGCGGATAGCGGTTTGCAAAATCACGGTTCAGCCCCACGGCGTCCATCAATTCGTAGATCCGCGCAAGGCGACCGGCCTTGTTCAGCTTTGTATGCTCCATCAACGGCTCGCCGATGATACTGGCCACGGTCATGCGCGGGTTGAGCGAGGCCTGCGGGTCCTGAAACACCATCTGCATGGTGGGCCGCATCTTGCGCAGCTTTTCAGGGCTGGCGTCGGCGATGTCGTAACCGTCGATCCGGATCGACCCCTCGGTCACCTCGTAAAGACGCAGAACCGCACGCCCGACTGTGGATTTGCCACAGCCGCTTTCCCCGACAAGGCCCAGTGTCTCGCCCTCGTAGATGTCAAAAGACACACCATCGACGGCTTTGACCTCTCCCACCCGCTTGCGGATGATCCCGCCATAGATCGGAAAGTGCATTTTCAGCCCGCTGACCTCGACCAGCTTTTTGCGCCCTTCGTCAAGCATGTCGCGGTGCCCCCGTATTGGCATCGAAAAAACAGGCGGCGTCGTGCCCGTTGCCCACGTCATATCGCGGCGGGTTTTCCCGCGCGCAGCGGTCGAACGCCACATCGCAGCGGTCGCGGAACGGGCAGGCGGTGGGTTCGGCCGTCATCATCGGGGGCTGTCCCTCGATCACGGTCAGTTTGTCGGCGCGGGGGCCGCGCACCGAGGGGATGGTTGTCAAAAGGGCACGGGTATAGGGGTGCTGCGGATTGCCGAACAATTCCTTTACGGGGGCCTGTTCCACGACCTGCCCGCCATACATCACCATCACGCGGTCGGCGATACCGGCGATCACGCCCAGATCATGGGTGATCCAGACAATCGCCATCCCCAGCTTTTGCCGCAGCTCTTTCACCAGCTCCAGGATCTGCGCCTGAATGGTCACGTCCAGCGCGGTTGTCGGCTCGTCCGCGATCAGCACTTCGGGGTCGCAGGCCAGCGCGATGGCGATCATCACCCGCTGGCGCATGCCGCCGGAAAACTGGTGCGGATAGTCGCCCAGACGGCGGCCGGCATCGGGAATGCCCACCAGTTCCAGCAGTTCGACCGCGCGCTGCCGCGCCTGCGCCTTGGACAGGCCCATATGGGTGCGCAAAGGTTCCGCAATCTGGTAACCGACCGTGAACACCGGGTTCAGCGAGGTCATAGGGTCTTGAAACACAAACCCGATGCGCGCGCCGCGCACGGCGCGAAGCTGGTCCTCGGTTGCCTGTAACAGGTCGATGCCGCCGAACAGAACCTGCCCGCGCCGCACCTCGGCGGGGGGCGAGGGCAACAGGCCGATCAGCGACATCATCGTCACCGATTTGCCCGATCCGCTTTCGCCGACAACGCCCAGCAATTCGCCGGGCTTCAGGCTGAAGCTGACATTGTTAACCGCATGAACCTCTCCGACTCTCGTTTTGAAAACGGTCTTGAGATCCTTGACATCAAGGACTGGCAGCGCCCCATCGGGCATGAACAAGCTCCCCAGCTGGTTGATTTTATTGTCTTTTTATCGGGCACCTATGCTGGCACCTCGACGTGTTACAAAAGTGTTAGCAGGATTCTTGCGCGTAGCAACACATTACCTGACGGAGCCTTGGAAAACCTGACCGGATGTTCAAATATTATCCGACGACCCTTGACCTCTGCCTGCTTGCGCATCACCCTGCGGATCATGCGACAGAAGGAAGGATGTCTTGAATGGGTGATGTGATGTCGGCCCGCGAATTGCTTGCCAGACTTGTGTCTTTTCCCTCTGTCAGCAGGGAAAGCAATCTGGATATTATCGACTGGATCGAAGGATATCTGGCCGGTCACGGCGTATCCGCAACCCGTGTTTATAACGCCGATGGCACCAAGGCGAACCTTTACGCCAATATCGGCCCCGCGGTTGCCGGCGGGGTCGTCCTGTCGGGCCACACCGATGTCGTCCCGGTGGACGGGCAGAACTGGGATACCGACCCCTTTGTCGTCACCGAAAAAGACGGCAAGTTGTATGGTCGCGGCACCTGCGACATGAAGGGGTTCGATGCGCTTGCGCTGGCCGCCGTGCCCCTTGCGCTGAAGGCGGGCCTGAAACGCCCGCTGCAATTGGCGTTCAGCTATGACGAAGAGGTCGGCTGCCTTGGCGCACCCTCGATGATTGCCGAAATGCGCCGGACCCTGCCGCCTGCCGCCGCCGTGATCGTGGGCGAGCCGTCGATGATGCGGGCTGTGTCCGGCCATAAGGGCGGAACGGGGTTCACCGTGCATGTGCGCGGCTTCGAGGTGCATTCGTCGCTTTTGCATACCGGCGTCAATGCGATCATGTATGGCGCAAAGCTGATCGAATGGGCGAACGAAAAGAACGCCAGGAACATGGCCGCAACGCCCGGCCCGCTTGCGGCACAGTTCGATCCGCCCTTTACCACCGTTCATGTGGGCACGATTTCGGGCGGCACCGCGCATAACATCACTGCCAAGGATTGCTGGTTCGGCGTCGACTTCCGCTGTGTTCCCGGCGAGGACATGGAGGCATGGAAGGCCGCATTTCTGGCCCGCGTGGCAGAGGTGGAGGCCGAGATGCAGGCGATCCGCCCAGAGACGGGCATCGACACGGCGATCCGGTTCTATGTGCCGCCCCTGCAACCCGAACCGGATGGCGCCGCCGAAGGTCTGGTGCGCGGTATCACCGGCGACAACGGCCATCATGTGGTCAGCTATGGCACCGAGGCGGGGCAGTTCCAGGCGCAGGACTACTCTGCCATCATCTGCGGGCCGGGCGACATTGCACAGGCCCACCAACCCAACGAATACATCACAATCGCGCAATTCGAGGCGGGAGAGCAGTTCATGCACCGCCTGATCACCCATCTAGCCGAGGACTAAGCCAATGCCCGTCAAGAACCGCTTTGCCGAACTTCTGCCCGAGATCACAGTCTGGCGACGGGACCTGCACGAAAACCCCGAACTGTTGTTCGACACCCACCGCACGGCGGGCGTGGTCGCCGACAAGCTGCGTGAATTCGGCTGTGACGAGGTGGTGACGGGCATTGGCCGCACCGGCGTGGTCGGCGTGATCCACGGCAAGACGAACACCGGCGGCAAAGTCATCGGCCTGCGCGCGGATATGGACGCGCTACCGATTTTTGAGGCGACGGGGCTGGACTATGCCAGCAAGACGCCCGGAAAAATGCATGCCTGCGGCCATGACGGGCATACTGCGATGCTGCTGGGGGCGGCGAAATATCTGGCGGAAACGCGCAATTTCGACGGAACCTGTGTGGTGATCTTCCAACCCGCAGAAGAGGGGGGCGGTGGCGGCCGCGAGATGTGCGAGGACGGGTTGATGGACCGCTGGAACATCACCGAGGTCTACGGCATGCACAACTGGCCCGGACAACCCGTTGGATCGTTTGCGATCCGGCCCGGCGCGTTTTTCGCCGCGACCGACCAGTTCGAAATCGCGGTCGAGGGGGTGGGCGGTCATGCCGCAAAGCCGCATGAAACCATCGACACCACGGTCGTGGCCAGCCACATTGTTCTGGCCCTGCAAACCATTGCCAGCCGCAACGTGGACCCGACGATGCAGGTTGTTGTCTCTGTCACCAGCTTCGAGACAGAAAGCAAAGCGTTCAATGTCATTCCGCAGCATGTTCAGATCAAGGGCACTGTGCGGACGATGGACAAGGCCGTTCGCGAACTGGCCGAAAAGCGACTGATCAAGATTGCGGAAGCCACGGCAGATGCCTTTGGTGCGGTTGCCCGCGTCACCTATATGCACGGCTATCCGGTGATGGTGAACCACGAGGAACAGACCGAATTCGCCGCCGATGTGGCGCGCAAGGTCTCTGGTGGTTGTGCCGATGCACCCTTGGTGATGGGCGGAGAGGATTTCGCCTATATGCTGGAAGAACGCCCCGGCGCCTATATTCTGGTCGGCAATGGTGACACGGCGATGGTGCATCATCCGAAGTACAACTTTGATGATAACGCGATCCCTGCCGGTTGTTCATGGTGGGCCGAGATCGTGGAACAACGTATGCCCGCCGCCTGATCGCGGGGGTCGCAGGGCCGAAGGCGGACAGTTTTGCGCATCGCGCGAGGATATTTTTTCCAAGAAGAACGGGACGGGCTTGTACAAGACAGCCCGTGCCCCGCGTTTCCAGACGGACCGCCAGCAACACCAAGGACGCCCGACGACCAAGGAACAGGGGCTAGCCGCCGGTATGGCTCATGTGGCGGGTGACCTGTCCGTCGACCTTCTGGCGTGAATAGTCGAAATCATGGCCCTTCGGTTTGCGAAGAATAGCGTCGCGGATCGCGGCCTCAAGGGTGGCGTTGTCCGCATGCTCGCGTAGCGGCTTGCGCAGGTCGGCCATATCTTCCTGCCCGAGGCACATATACAGTTCTCCGGTGCAGGTCAGGCGCACACGGTTGCAGCTTTCGCAGAAATTATGGGTCAACGGTGTGATAAAGCCGATCTTTTGCCCGGTCTCGTTGATTCGGACATAGCGGGCGGGGCCGCCGGTACGCTCTGACAAATCGGTGGTGGTGAACCGCGTTTCCAACTGGGCGCGAAGGTCTTTCAGCGACCAGTACTGGCCGATGCGGTCCTCGTTTCCAAGGTCGCCCATCGGCATCACCTCGATAAAGGTCAGGTCCATGCCTTCCTCGGCGCACCAATGCGCCAGGGTGAACAATTCATCCTCGTTGAAATCTTTCAGGGCGACAGCGTTGATCTTGACCCGAAGCCCCGCCTTTTGCGCGGCGCGGATGCCCGCCAGAACCTGGGGCAGGCGACCCCAACGGGTGATCGCCGCGAACTTTTTCTCGTCCAGCGTATCTAGCGAGACATTGATCCGCTTCACCCCGCAGGCCGCCAGATCGCCCGCGAATTTTTCCAGCTGCGATCCGTTGGTCGTGACCGTCAGCTCTTTCAACGCGCCGCTTTCCAGATGCCGCGACATGCCCTTGAAGAACGTCATGATATCGCGCCGCACCAAAGGCTCGCCACCAGTGATCCGCAGCTTTTCGACGCCAAGGCCGACAAAGACCGTGCACATGCGGTCCAGCTCTTCCAGCGTCAGAAGTTCCTTTTTGGGCAGGAAGGTCATATTTTCCGACATGCAATAGACACAGCGGAAATCGCATCTGTCGGTGACAGAGACACGCAGATAAGAAATCGCGCGGTGAAACGGGTCGATCAGTTTGGGTTCCATAGGGCATAGCCTATGCCGCCGCGTCGCGTGCGGCAAGTGTGTTTAAGTCGTATGAACGCCGTTGAACGCACCTGTGATTGGCGTTAGCCTTTGGCGATGAAACACATCATCTTCACTTGCTTTACCATCGCGGTTTCGCTGTCCCTGACGGCCTGCGCCGAACTGGGGCTGACACCGGCCGCCGGTCCTGTTGCAACCGCACCTGCGCCGACCACCCCCGTGGCGCGGCCATCTGTGCCCGAAGCGCCGCGATCGGCCGAGGATTTCGACAGCACAACCACAGAGGAACGCAAGGCTGCCGTGATTGCCGCCTCTGCACCCGGCACGCCGCGACTTGGGACCACGATTGCCTCGCTTGGCAATCCGGCGGAACAAGGGTTCTGGATGAAAACGCCGCTGGTCAAAACGGCGACCAAAGGGCGCATCGAATATCCCGTCACCGGAACGTCGGTCGAGGTTGACCTGATCCCGCTTGGCGGTCCTGCGACGGGGGGAAGTCAGGTCTCTCTGGCGGCGCTGCGTCTGTTGGGTGCGCCGTTGACGGCACTGCCGGAGCTTGTCGTCTTTGGGCAATAATGCAATGCAGGAGGACCGCCGCCTTATCCGCCACCGTGCAAGCTGGTCGGACATGCGCGCCGCTTTTCGGTGGGACATTCCGCCGTTTTTCAACATGGCGGATGCCTGTTGCGACAGCTGGGCGCGGACGGACCCCGACCGGGTCGCGCTGATCCACATCGATGATGCCGGCAACCCGCAGAACTGGACCTATGGCGCGCTGAAATCCGCCTCTGACCGTCTGGCCAACGCGTTGCGGGCCAAGGGCGTGGCGCGGGGCGACCGTGTGGCGGTGCTGTTGCCGCAAGGCCCCGCCGTCCTGATCACCCATTTCGCGGCGCATAAACTGGGCGCGATTGTGCTGCCGCTGTTCACACTGTTCGGAGAGGACGCGCTGGCCTACCGTTTGGCCGACAGTGGCGCTGCACTCTGCGTGACCGATGCCGCCAATCTGGACAAGCTTCAGGCGCTGCGCCCGACCCTGCCGGATCTGAAGGAAGTTCTGTGCATTGACCCGGCCCCTGTTGCCAACTTCTGGGCGGTGATCGAGCAGGCGCGCCCGGACATCGTTCCGGTGCGCACATCGGCCGATGATCCCGCCGTCATGATCTATACCTCGGGCACCACCGGCCCCGCGAAGGGTGTGCTGCATGCGCACCGTTTCTTGCTGGGGCATCTTCCGAATGTAGAACTGAGCCACGGGTTTATGCCGCAGGCGGGCGATTGCGGCTGGACTCCGGCCGACTGGGCGTGGATCGGCGGGCTGATGGATCTGGCGATGCCCTGCCTGTATTACGGGGTGCCGCTGGTCAGTCACAGAATGCGCAAGTTCGATCCTGACGCAGCCTATGCGATGATTGCCCGACATGGCGTGCGCAATATGTTTCTACCGCCGACGGCGCTGAAACTGATGCGTCAGGCGGCGGTTCCACCTGCGGTCGATATCCGCAGCATCAGCTCGGGTGGTGAAAGCCTTGGGGCAGAGATCCTTGACTGGGGGCAGAACACCCTTGGCGCCCCGATCAACGAGATCTACGGCCAGACCGAATGCAATCTTGTGGTTTGCACATCCCGCAGCGTGGTCGAGGCCCCCGTCGGGTCGATGGGGCAGGCAGTGCCGGGGCACGATGTGGTCGTGCTTGGCGCGGATGGGCAAGAGGTGCCACGCGGCCAGATCGGGGAAATTGCCGTGCGGCGTGGCGACCCGGTGATGTTCCTGCGGTATTGGAATAAACCCGAACAGACCGCCGCCAAATTTTCGGGCGACTGGATGCGCACTGGCGATCTTGGGTCGATGGACGCGGATGGTTTCCTGACATTTTCCAGCCGCGACGACGATGTCATCACCTCTGCGGGCTACAGGATCGGCCCGTCAGAGATCGAGAACTGTCTGACGGGCCACCCCGATGTGGTTATGGCCGCCGCCATCGGCGTGCCGGACGCTGTCCGAACCGAGGTCGTCAAAGCCTTTGTCGTCCTGCGCGAGGGGGCAAACTGGCAAGGGCTGGAGGCAGAGCTGATCGCCCGTGTGCGGCAAAAGATCAGCCCCCATGTGGCCCCGCGCATGATTGTTGCGGTGGACGCGCTGCCGATGACCGCGACAGGCAAGATCATGCGACGGGAATTGCGCGGTCTTTGATCTTCTTTGTTCCTTAAATATCCTCGCCGAAGGCAAAACTTTCTATGAAAGATTTTTGCGCTCCGCGCGGGGATATTTTTAGCACAAAGAAAACAACAGGTCAGTCGAGCAGGCGCAGCGCCTCTTTTCTGGCAAAGGATTTCATCTTGTCGCCATGCTCCTCAATGAAATCGGCAACGCGGTCCTTGTCGTGTTTCGACAGTTCGCGCAGCCACCAGGCGATGGCTTTCTGGATGAACCAGGTGTGATCGGTTGCATAGACGCCCATCCATCCCAGAACCCGGTCGCGGATTTCCAGATCGGCGGGTTTGGGAAAGTTCATTTTGGTCCAAGGCAGGGTGATGACCAGTGCCGCGCGGCGGGTCCACATGTTTTCCGATGTGGTCCAGGCCTCTACCTCGTCCAGTCGCGCAGGATCGGCGATCAGGCGTTTTTGTCCGGCTGTGCAGACCGTGTCTGCAATTGCCCAGGCATCCAGGTCCTCGACCCACGCGGAAATCAATTGCCAGGCACCGCTGTCGTCGGGCTTGATCCTTGCCTGCGTCAGCAGCTTTGCTGCGGCGATCCGCGCCTCGTGGATATTGCTCGCCCAAAGCGCTTCGCATAGTGCGATACGTTTGGATGTGGTCAGGTCTGCCCGCCACTCTTTCGCCAGCGCGTCGATCCGGGGCGCCGGGACGCCCAGATAGGGGCGATCGACCTTGTGATAGGCCAGTGCCTCGGCGGCTTTTGCAGGATCGGACAGGGCGGTCAGGGCCGCGATTGCAGTTTCAGGGGTCATTCTACGGTTACCGATTTGGCCAGATTGCGGGGTTGGTCAACGTCGGTGCCTTTGGCGACCGCCGTGTGGTAGGCTAGAAGCTGGGCGGGGATTGCATAAAGGATCGGGGCAAGGATGTTGTCGATTTCCGGCATGACCAGGGTCTGCCAGACGCCGTCGCTCGCCGCCGCGGCCCCCTTGGGGTCGGTGATCAGCAGCACCTTGCCGCCGCGCGCCATGACCTCTTGCATGTTTGACACCGTCTTGTCGAACAGCGCGTCGCGCGGGGCCATGACCACCACGGGAACCCGTTTGTCGACCAGTGCGATGGGGCCGTGTTTCAGCTCCCCAGAGGCATAACCTTCGGCGTGTATGTAACTGATTTCCTTTAGTTTCAGCGCGCCTTCCAGTGCAATTGGATACATCGCGCCACGGCCCAGAAACAGCACGTCCTGCGCTTCGGCCAGTTTGCGCGCGACGCGGCGCACATCGTCCGAGGTGCCAAGCGCGTGATTCATCACCCCCGGCAGGTTGCGCAGGGCCGACAGGTGATCGGCCAGCTTGTCGCTGTCGATGATACCCCGGTCATGAGCGGCCTTCAGCGCCAGAATCAACAGGACCGTCAGTTGGCATGTGAATGCCTTGGTCGAGGCAACACCGATTTCAATGCCCGCCAGAATGGGCAGGGACAGGTCGCTGTCCCGCGCGATCGAGCTTTCGGGGACGTTGACGACCGAGACGATGCGGTCTGCTTTGCCCATCGTGTAGCGCAGGGCGGCAAGCGTGTCGGCGGTTTCGCCTGACTGGCTGACATAAAGCGCCACGGTGCCTTTTGTGACCGGCGGCTCGCGGTAGCGGAATTCAGAGGCGACATCGACCTCGACCGGCAGGCGCGCGATCTGTTCGAACCAGTATTTGGCTGTCAGGCAGGCATAGAACGCCGTGCCGCAGGCCACCATGGTGATCCGCTCGATCTTGCTGAAGTCGATGTCGCCCTCGGGCAGCACAATGCTGCGCCCGTCGCCCGACAGGTAATGGTTGATGGTGTCGCCAAGAACGGCGGGTTGTTCGGCAATTTCCTTGCCCATGAAGTGCTTGTGACCGGCTTTTTCCACCCGGGCGCTGTCGATCTGGATTGTCTTGACGGGGCGGTTGGCGCGGAGGCCTTCGGCATCGAAGATCTCGAGGCTGGTGCGGGTCAGGATCGCGCGGTCGCCTTCCTCGAGATAGGTGATCCGGTCGGTCATCGGGGCCAGCGCGATGGCGTCGGAGCCGACAAACATTTCGCCGTCACCATGCCCGATCGCAAGCGGAGAGCCCTTGCGGGCGGCGATCAGCAGGTCGTCCTCTCCGTTGAAGAGAAAGCAAAGGGCAAAGGCGCCGTGCAGCCGCGATATGGTCTTTTCGGCGGCGGCGCGCGGGTCAAGCCCCTGCGCCATGTAGTGATGTGCCAGAAGGGCCACGGTTTCCGTGTCTGTCTCGGACTGGAAGGTGATGCCGTATCCCGCCAGTTCACTGCGCAATTCGCGGAAATTCTCGATGATGCCGTTGTGCACAACCGCAACCGCGCCCGCCTGATGCGGGTGCGCGTTGACAACCGTCGGTGCGCCATGGGTGGCCCAGCGGGTATGGCCGATGCCGGACCTGCCCGCCAAAGGATCATGCACCAGCAGATCGGACAGGTTGACCAGCTTGCCAACCGCGCGGCGACGGTCCAGCACGCCATTGTTCACGGTGGCGATACCGGCGCTGTCATAGCCGCGGTATTCCAGGCGTTTCAGCGCCTCGACCAACAGGGGGGCGGCTTCGTGATTTCCCAGGACACCGACAATACCACACATTATTCTGCTTCCTTCTGGCGACGCGCCTTGGTTGCCTTTAACTTATCGAACAATTTCACCGCCAGCCCCGGTTTGTTCTCTTGCACCCCGCGGGCCACGGCCAATGCCTCGGCGGGGACGTCTTTGGTGATGACCGATCCGCTGGCGGTCATCGCGCGGTTGCCGATTGTGACAGGTGCGACCAGCATGGTGTTCGAGCCGATGAAGGCGCCCGCGCCGATGGTCGTCCGATGCTTCATCACGCCGTCATAGTTGCAGGTGATCGTGCCCGCGCCGATGTTCGTCGCCTCGCCGATGTGGGCATCGCCGATGTAGGACAGGTGGTTGACCTTCGCGCCTTCCTCCAGCACCGCGTTCTTGACCTCGACGAAATTGCCGATCTTGACGTTGTTGGCCAGTTCGGTGCCGGGGCGCAGGCGGGCATAGGGGCCGACGACGGCACCGGCCCCCACATGGCAGCCTTCAAGATGGCTGAAGGCGCGGATAAGCGCGCCGGTTTCCACCGTTACGCCGGGGCCGAAGACCACGTTGGGTTCGATCATGCTGTCGCGGCCCAGATAGGTGTCATGGGCGAAAAAGACGGTTTCGGGGGCGGTCAGGGTGACCCCGTTTTCCAGAGCCTCTGCGCGGGCGCGGGATTGGAACGCCGCCTCGGCCACGGCAAGGCCAGCGCGGGTGTTCACGCCCATCGTCTCTGCCTCGGGGCAGGTGACCGAGGTCGCCGAAAGCCCGCGTGCGCGGGCCAGTTCGACGATATCGGTCAGGTAGTATTCGCCGCTTGCGTTTTCGTTGCCTATGGCCGCAACCAGATCCATCATCACCTGCGCATCGGCGGCGATAACACCGCTGTTGCAAAGGGTTATGGCGCGTTCCTGATCCGTCGCATCCTTGAACTCCACAATCCGTGTCAGGCTGTCGCCCTGCATCACCAACCGTCCATAGCGGCCCGGATCGGCCGCCTCGAAGCCCAGCACGACAACCGCGTGACCTGCGGCACGGGCCGACATCATCGCGTCCAGCGTTTCGGGTTGCACAAAGGGCGTGTCGCCGTAAAGGATGATCGCGTCGCCCGTGAAGCCGTCCAATGCGTCACGCGCCTGTGCGACGGCATGGCCGGTGCCAAGTTGTTCAACCTGCACCACGACCGACACGCTGTCGTCATAGGCCAGCGCCGCCGCTTTGACCTGATCCGCGCCATGGCCAGCCACGATGACTGTCCGCTCGGGCATAAGTGCCGCGCCGGATTTCATGGCGTGAACCAGCATTGGGGCACCGGCAATCTGGTGCAGAACCTTGGGAAGGTCGGAATTCATTCGGGTGCCTTGTCCGGCGGCGAGGATAATCAGGGCGATTGGCATATGTATTCTCTTTTAATCAGGTCGCGCCCGTTCTATCCGTCTGACGCAACGCCGCAAGGGTTGAACGTATCAAAAGTGTTTACGGTTCGTTACAAGGGCAGGCGAAAATCAGCCAAAGGGGCAGACATGCGCACAGTCATCTTCGATCTTGACGGAACTTTGGCCGATACAAGCGCCGATCTGATCGGATCTGCCAATAGCTGTTTCCGCGGGCTTGGGCTGGGCAACCTGCTGGACCCGCTGGCCGATGCGGCAACGGCCTTTGCCGGTGGCAAGGCGATGCTGCGGCTTGGGTTTTCGCGGGTCAGCGGATTTGACGAGGCCGAGGTGGCGCGCCAGTATCCGGTCTTGCTGGCCGCCTACGAGGCCGACATCGACACCCACACGACGCTTTACCCCGGTGTCATCGACGCCGTGGACCGGCTGCGCGTGGCGGGAACGGTTGTGGGCATTTGCACGAACAAGCCAGAGGGCCTTGCCGAAACGCTGATGACGCGGTTGGGGGTGCGGGACATGTTCGGGGCTTTGGTGGGGGCCGATACGCTGCCAACGCGCAAACCCGACCCTGCCCCCTATTTCGAAACGGTGGCGCGGTTGGGCGGGGCTGTTGGCCGGTCGGTTCTGATCGGCGATACGGTGACAGACCGCAAAACGGCGGCGGCGGCGGGGGTGCCTTCGGTGCTGGTGACCTTTGGCCCGTCGGGGCGCGGGGTCGAGGCGCTGAAGCCAGAGGCGCTGTTGGATCACTACGATGATCTTGACGTTGTTTTGGTGCCGTTGATCGGCTGAGACAGCTCCTTGGGGCACCGCGATTGCCCCGCCTATCGTGACACGTCGCGTCATGCGGGGTTATTGACTGTCCCGTTGCCGCCCCCCAATGTTGCCGGCAACGGAGGCCCGAATGACCGAGAGTTTTACAGGCAGTTTCACCCAGCAGGAACCGATCCCCGAGGACGGGATAGAGGCGGCGCTTGCGGTCCTGCGTCACGGGCGGTTGCACCGATATAACACCGTCGCGGGCGAGGTGGCGGAAACCGCCCTTCTGGAACAGGAATTCGCCGATGCGATGGGCGCGCAATATGCGCTTGCCGTGGCGTCCGGCGGCTATGCGATGTCCACCGCGCTGCGCGCCCTGGGGGTAAAGCCGGGGGACCGCGTGCTGTCCAATGCCTTTACCCTTGCGCCTGTGCCGGGGGCGATTGCGTCGGTCGGGGCCGTGCCTGTCTTTGTCGAGGTGACGCAGGATCTGACGATTGATCTGGACGATCTGGCAGCAAAGGCGGGGCAGGCAGGGGTTCTGCTGCTGTCGCATATGCGCGGGCATATCTGCGACATGGACCGCCTTATGGCGATCTGCGACGCGGCGGGTGTGCAGGTGGTCGAGGATTGCGCCCATACAATGGGGGCCGCGTGGCGCGGCACGATGTCGGGGCGGCACGGGGTAATGGGCTGCTATTCCACCCAGACCTACAAGCACCTCAATTCCGGCGAGGGCGGGTTTCTGGTGTCGGACGATCCACAGGCGATGGCGCGGGCGATCATTCTGTCGGGGTCGTATATGATGTATGCGCGGCACCGCGCCGCGCCGCCCCCCGAGGCCTTCGCGCAGATCCGGTTCGATACCCCGAACATCTCGGGGCGCATGGACAACCTGCGGGCCGCGATCCTGCGGCCGCAATTGCGCAACCTGTCATCGCAATGCGCCGCATGGAACGCCCGCTACAGGGCCGTCGAGACGGGATTGCGCGGTATGACCGGCCTGACCCTGATCGAGCGGCCAGAGGCGGAACAGTTCGTCGCCTCGTCGTTCCAGTTCCTGTTGCTTGACTGGCAGGGCGATGCGGTGCGCGATGTGGTGGCGCGATGTGCGGCCCGCGGGGTAGAGCTGAAATGGTTCGGCGCGCCCGATCCCGTTGCCTTCACCTCGAAATACGACAGTTGGCGCTATGCCAACCCCGCGCCGATGCCCAAATCCGACAGGATACTGGCGGGTATTCTGGATATGCGCCTGCCGCTTACCTTTTCCATCGCCGACTGCGAACAGATCGCGCGGATCATCCGGGCAGAGGTTCTTGCCGTCTATCAGGGGCAGGCGGACAAATAAGCCGCGCGAACTGACATTGACCCGACCGGGCTTTGCGGGCTATGAATTGAACAACCGTTCAATAATCACGGAGAGTGCCCCATGTTCACCGCTTCCATGACCTTCGATCTGGGCGACGATGTCAACGCGCTGCGCGATATGGTGCACCGCTGGGCGCAGGAGCGGGTGAAACCCATTGCCGCCGATCTGGACCGCAAGAACAGCTTTCCCGCAGAGCTGTGGCGCGAGATGGGAGAGTTGGGCCTGCTGGGGATCACGGTCGAGGAAGAGTTCGGCGGCGCGGGCATGGGCTATCTGGCACATACCGTCGCGGTCGAGGAAATCGCGCGGGCCAGTGCCAGCGTCTCGTTGTCCTACGGCGCCCATTCCAACCTTTGCGTTAACCAGATCCGCCTGAACGGCACTGACGCGCAAAAACGCAAATACCTTCCGGGTCTGATTTCGGGTACGACCGTCGGTGCGCTTGCCATGTCAGAGGCGGGCTCGGGCAGCGATGTGGTGTCAATGAAACTGCGGGCGGAAAAGAAGAATGGATATTATACGCTGAACGGCACGAAATACTGGATCACCAACGGGCCGGACGCCGACACGCTGGTCGTTTACGCCAAGACCGACCCGGACGCCGGATCGAAGGGGATAACGGCCTTTCTGATCGAGAAGTCGATGAAGGGGTTCAGCACCAGCCCGCATTTTGACAAGCTGGGCATGCGGGGGTCCAACACGGCCGAGTTGGTTTTCGATGACGTCGAGGTGCCGTTCGAGAATGTTCTGGGGGACGAGGGGCGCGGCGTGCGCGTGCTGATGTCGGGGCTGGATTATGAGCGGGTCGTGCTGGCCGGGATCGGCACAGGCATCATCGCCGCCTGTCTGGACGAGATCATGCCCTACCTGAACGAACGCCGCCAGTTCGGTGAAAAGATCGGGAACTTTCAACTGATGCAGGGCAAAATCGCCGATATGTATACGGCACTGAACACCGCGCGGGCCTATGTCTACGAGGTGGCAAAAGCCTGCGACAAAGGCACGGTAACCCGCGCCGATGCGGCGGCCTGTGTGCTGTATTCCAGCGAGCAGGCGATGGTGCAGGCACATCAGGCGGTGCAGGCGATGGGCGGGGCCGGGTTCATGAACGACAGTCCGGTGTCGCGCCTGTTCAGGGATGCTAAATTGATGGAAATTGGTGCAGGAACCAGCGAAATACGCCGGATGTTGATCGGCCGGGAAATGATGGGGACGATGGGATGATCAAGGTTTTGCAGGCATCGCGATCCTTTGGACGAAGGACCTGACCCGATGGCGCGTATGAGTTCAACGGCACTGCCCTTGTCCGAGGCGTTTCTTGCCAACCGCAAGGGCCATCTGGAGGCGCTGGAGGTCATCCGCGCCGCCGCCGGTCAGGCGGCCCTTGGCGGTGGCGAGGCGTCGCGCGCGCGGCATCTGTCGCGGGGCAAGATGCTGCCGCGTGAACGGGTGGCGAACCTGCTGGATCCGGGATCGCCCTTTCTTGAGATCGGCGCGACGGCGGCTCACGGGCTTTATGGCGGTGCCGCCCCTTGTGCCGGACTGATCGCGGGTGTCGGGCGCGTTCACGGGCAGGAGGTGATGGTGGTCTGTAACGATGCCACCGTCAAAGGCGGCACCTATTACCCGATGACGGTCAAGAAACACCTGCGCGCGCAGGAGATCGCAGAGGAATGCCACCTGCCTTGCGTCTATCTTGTGGACAGCGGCGGCGCAAACCTGCCCAATCAGGACGAGGTGTTCCCCGATCGCGACCATTTCGGGCGGATTTTCTACAATCAGGCGCGGATGAGCGCAAAGGGCATAGCACAGATTGCGGTGGTGATGGGGTCTTGCACGGCGGGCGGCGCCTATGTTCCCGCGATGTCGGATGTGACGATCATTGTAAAGGAACAGGGCACCATCTTTCTGGCCGGCCCGCCGCTGGTCAAGGCGGCGACGGGCGAGGTGGTCACCGCCGAGGATCTGGGCGGCGGCGATGTACACACACGGCTTTCGGGCGTCGCCGACTATCTGGCCGAGGACGACACCCATGCGTTGGCCCTTGCGCGGCAGGCGCTGGCGGGGCTGAACCGCCGCAAACCCGACACGGTCGTCTGGCAGACATCTGAGGAACCGGCCTTTGATCCCGAGGAATTGCTGGGCGTCGTGCCCGCTGACCTGCGCACGCCCTATGACATCCGCGAGGTGATCGCCCGGGTGGTGGACGGGTCGCGGTTCGACGAGTTCAAGCCGCGGTTCGGGGAAACGCTGGTCACCGGGTTTGCCCATCTGCGCGGCTGTCCGGTCGGCATCATCGCAAACAACGGCGTGTTGTTTTCCGAAGCCGCGCAAAAAGGTGCGCATTTCATCGAGATCTGTTCGCAAAGGCGTATCCCGCTGATATTCCTGCAAAACATCACCGGTTTCATGGTGGGTCGAAAATACGAGAACGAGGGCATCGCGCGGCATGGTGCCAAGCTGGTGACGGCTGTGGCGACGACATCGGTGCCCAAGATCACCATGGTGATCGGCGGGTCCTTCGGGGCGGGAAACTACGGGATGGCGGGGCGGGCCTATCAGCCGCGCTTCATGTGGTCCTGGCCCAATTCCCGCATCTCGGTCATGGGCGGGCCGCAGGCGGCAGGGGTGCTGGCGACGGTCAAGCGTGACGCGATAGAGCGGGCCGGCGGCACATGGTCGAGCGAGGAAGAAGCCGCGTTCAAGCAGCCCACGATCAAGATGTTCGAGGAGCAGTCGCACCCTTTGTATGCCTCGGCGCGGCTGTGGGATGACGGTGTGATCGACCCGCGCAAGACCCGCGATGTGCTGGCGCTGTCGCTGATGGCTGCGTTGAACGCCCCGATTGATGAAACGCGGTTTGGCATTTTCAGGATGTAGAATTCTTGCCTTCGGCGAGGATATTTACAGGAACCAAGAAAGCAGCACATGTTTACCAAGATCCTGATAGCCAACAGAGGCGAGATTGCCTGCCGTGTGATGGAAACTGCGGCGCGGATGGGCGTGCGGACCGTGGCGGTATTTTCGGATGCGGATCGTGGGGCGCGGCATGTGGCGATGGCGGATGAGGCGGTGCATATCGGTGGCTCGGCCCCTGCGGATAGCTATTTGCGCGGCGATGTGATCATTGCCGCGGCCTTGTCGACCGGGGCCGAGGCGATCCATCCGGGCTATGGTTTCTTGTCGGAGAACCCCGATTTTGTCGATGCGGTGACGGCGGCGGGGCTGGTGTTTATCGGACCCCCGTCTTTTGCGATCCGCGCGATGGGGTTGAAGGATGCCGCCAAGGCGCTGATGGTCGAGGCGGGCGTGCCGGTTGTGCCCGGCTACCACGGCGCGGCGCAGGACGCGTTGGCGGAGCGTGCGGCCGAGATCGGCTATCCGGTGCTGATCAAGGCGGTCGCGGGCGGCGGCGGCAAGGGGATGCGCAAGGTCGAGGCCCCTGAAGGGTTCGCCGCAGCACTGGCTTCTGCCCGGTCCGAGGCGTTGGGGGCCTTTGGCAATGCGGCGGTTCTGGTCGAGAAATACGTGGAAAAGCCACGCCATATCGAGGTGCAGGTCTTTGGTGACGGGATAGATGCGGTCCATCTGTTCGAGCGGGATTGTTCGCTGCAACGCCGTCACCAGAAGGTGATCGAGGAGGCCCCCGCCCCAGGCATGACCGCCGAGATGCGCGCGGCAATGGGCGAGGCGGCGGTAAAGGCCGCAAAATCAATAGGCTATTCGGGTGCGGGGACTGTCGAGTTCATTGTAGACGCCAGCGACGGGCTGCGCGCGGACCGGTTCTATTTCATGGAAATGAACACGCGTTTGCAGGTCGAGCATCCGGTGACTGAGGCGATCACCGGGGTTGATCTGGTAGAGTGGCAGTTGCGGGTGGCGTCTGGCGAGGGGTTGCCGTTGCGGCAGGAAGAACTGGGTATCACCGGGCATGCGTTCGAGGCGCGGTTATATGCCGAGGATGTGCCTGCGGGATTTTTGCCTGCGACCGGGCGGCTGACGCATCTGGTGTTTCCAGAGGGCGTGCGGGCCGATAGCGGGGTTCGCGCGGGGGATGTGATCTCGCCGTTTTACGACCCGATGATCGCGAAGGTGATTGTGCACGGACCCACCCGCGCGGTGGCGTTGCGGCAGTTGGAGCGGGCTTTGGAGCGGACGCAAGTGACTGGCAGCGTTACGAATCTTGCCTTTCTGGCGGCACTGTCGCGGCACGAGGTCTTTGTGGCGGGGGACATGGATACCGGTCTGATCGAGCGGCACCTTGACGCGCTGATCCGAGAACCGAAACCGGATGCGCGGGTGATTGCGCTGGCGGCTCTTGGGGCGGCGGGGCTGGACAAGGGCAACGATACACAGGGGTTCACGCTATGGGCGCCGTTGGAAAAAACGGTGCATCTGCGGTTTGGTGGCGCGGTGGTTGGGGTGCGGATTTCCTGCCTTGGTCAGGGGCAATTCGATGTCACAACCGATGCCCAAACCATGCACATCGCATACAGATCGGGCTGGCAGGTGGACGGGGCTAAATTCGGGGCCGACATTCTGGTGCAGGATGCGCTGATTACCGTGTTCCGCGATCATGCCTATCGGTTTGAAGCGATCGATCCTTTGGTGCAGGATGCAGCATCGGGGCCGGGCGGGCGCGTGATTGCGGCCCCGATGCCCGGTTTGGTTCGCGCAGTGTTCGCAGAGGTCGGGCAGGTGGTCGCCGCATGTGACAGGCTTGCCGTTTTGGAGGCGATGAAAATGGAGCATGCACTATTGGCGCCACGCGACGGGATCGTGGCCGAGGTGATGACCGTGGCGGGCGCGCAGGTCGAAGCGGGGGCGGCGCTGATCCTGCTGGAGGACGAGGCATGATCGTTTTGCACCATTGTCCGCAGACGCGGTCGATGCGGTCGCTGTGGTTGCTGCATGAACTGGGGGTGAAGTTCGGCGTGTCGATCCACCCGTTCGACAAGACGCTGCGCGATCCGCAGTATCTGTCGCTGTCGCCGGCGGGCCGTGTGCCCGCGCTGGAAATCGAGGGCGAGCGGATGTTCGAGACCGCCGCGATCACCGAATACCTGTGCGAAATCTTTCCCGAACGTGGACTGGGGCGACCAGCGGGAGACATGGACCGCATGGCCTGGCTTGTCTGGGTGCATTTTGCCGAGACGGTCAGCCAGCACACCGCGGCGTTGACCCAGCAGCATGTGATGATCTATCCGCCCGAGGCCCGCAGTCCGATCGTGACCCGACTGGAGGCGCGGCGGCTTGAGAAATGCTATGCCGCGATCGAGGCGCGGTTGAACACGCCGGTGGAACGCCGCGACTATCTTTTGACCAGCGGTTTCAGCGCCGCCGATATCAGCGTCGGACAGGCGATCTATATGGCCCGTCATTTTGTGAAAATCGAGAGTTTTCCAAAGCTTCACGCGTGGTATGATCGTATCACCGACCGGCCTTCGTTTGTGGCAAGTCTGCCGCAGAAAGGGTCCGAGGTTTTATACAAACAGGATTTCTATCCACCTTTGGAAGACTGATCTGACCATGCAGGACTATGTCGAAATTTTCGAAGTCGGCCCGCGTGACGGGCTTCAGAATGAAAAGATGCCTATTCCCACCGCTGACAAGATCGCGCTGATCAACCTGCTGTCCAAGGCGGGATTTGCGCGGATCGAGGTGGCCAGTTTCGTCAGCCCGCGATGGGTGCCGCAGATGGCCGACAGTGCCGCCGTGCTGGCGGGAATAAAGCGGGCGGAGGGGGTATCCTATGCCGCGCTGACCCCGAACCTGCGCGGGTTCGAGGACGCGATTGCGGCGGGTGCGGACGAGATCGCGATTTTCGGATCGGCGTCCGAGGGGTTTTCGCAGGCAAACATCAATTGTTCGATTGCGGAAAGCCTTGAGCGGTTCAAGCCGGTATCGGACGTCGCAAATATCGAATTTGTGAAAATGCGCGGCTATGTTTCCTGTGTTACGGACTGCCCTTATGACGGACCGACGCCCCCCGATAAAGTGGCAGATGTCGTCGAGGCCTTGTTCGCGATGGGCTGTTACGAGGTGTCATTGGGGGACACCATCGGCAAGGGCACGCCGGAGAGCATCGGGCGGATGCTTGACGCGGTGCTGGAGGTGGCGGACCCGCTGCATCTGGCCGGACATTACCACGATACGAACGGGCGCGCGCTGGACAATATAGAGGTGTCATTGGCGCGGGGATTGCGGGTGTTCGATGCGGCGGTCGGGGGCTTGGGCGGTTGCCCCTATGCGCCCGGTGCGGCGGGCAATGTCGCGACAGAGGCGGTGGCGAGGCGGTTGGCGGAATTGGGCTATGAGACAGAGCTTGATCTGGACGTGATAGAACAGGCGGCCGCGATGGCCCGCCGGATGCGGGGCGTTTGATGTCAGAGACAGTATTGGTGCGGGCCGATCCACGCGGGGTTGCGACCCTGACGCTGAACCGGCCCGACAAGCATAACGCCTTATCGGCGGAGATGCTGGATGCGATGACCGCAGCGGCCCGGCGATTGGGGGCCGATCCTGCGGTGCGGGTTGTTGTGCTGGCAGGGGCTGGCGCATCGTTTTGCGCGGGCGGCGATCTGGACTGGATGCGCGCGCAGTTCAAAGCGCCTGCCGCCGGTCGCGTGGCAGAGGCGCGGCGGTTGGCATTGATGTTACAGGCGCTGAACACCCTGCCCAAGCCGTTGATCGGGCGCGTGCATGGCGCGGCGTTCGGGGGCGGGGTCGGGATTGCGTCGGTCTGTGATGTGGCGGTCGGCGTGCGCGGCGCAAAGCTGGGGTTTACGGAAACGCGTCTGGGCGTGATTCCCGCGACGATCGCGCCCTATGTGATCGCACGCATGGGCGAGGGCCGGGCGCGGCGCGTGCTCATGTCGGCGCGCGTGTTCGACGCCGACGAGGCGGTGCGGCTTGACCTGTTGAGCCATGCGGTGGACATCGAGGATCTGGATGCGGCGATCGAGGACGAGGTTGCACCCTATCTGGTCTGCGCACCGGGGGCTGTGGCGGCGGCAAAGGCGCTGGCGCGGTCGCTGGGTCCGGTGATCGACGAGGCGGTGATCGCGCGCACGATTGATGCGCTGGTGGGGCGGTGGGACAGCGACGAGGCGCAGCAGGGTATCGCAGCGTTTTTCGAGAAACGCAAAGCGCCCTGGTCGGCCTGATCGCGCGGCGCTACCGACAGCAAAAATTACTGCGCTGCGGCATTAAGTGCCTTTTAAACCGCGTGGCGCGGCCTACAATCCTTTAGGGAACATGATTCAGGGCGTTTTCGCGTGTCGCGCTTGGTTGACCCCGCCCATGCGCGAGAGTAAACCACCGACAACCAAAACGAATGCGCGCCAGACGCAGGATAGGAGCCAGACGTGGACGAGCTGCTGAGAAATTATCTGCCGGTTCTTGTTTTTCTTGGATTGGCGATAGGATTGGGCCTTGTTCTGATCCTTGCCGCGGTGGTTTTGGCCGTGCGCAATCCCGACCCGGAAAAGGTCTCTGCCTACGAATGCGGCTTTAACGCCTTTGACGATGCGCGGATGAAATTCGACGTGCGATTCTATCTGGTGTCGATCCTGTTCATCATTTTCGACCTTGAGGTGGCGTTCCTGTTTCCATGGGCGGTGGCGTTCAAGGATGTCGGGATGCTGGGCTTCTGGTCTATGATGGTGTTTCTGGGCGTCCTGACCATCGGGTTCGCCTACGAGTGGAAAAAAGGAGCGCTGGAATGGCAATAGCAACCTCGCTGAATACCGCCGGTGCCGACAAAGAGGTCGCAACGCAAACCCTGAACCGCGAATTGCAGGACAAGGGCTTTTTGCTGACCTCGACAGAGGACATCATCAACTGGGCGCGGACCGGTTCGCTGCACTGGATGACCTTCGGTCTGGCGTGCTGTGCGGTCGAGATGATGCACACCTCTATGCCGCGCTATGACCTTGAGCGGTTCGGCACGGCCCCCCGCGCGTCGCCCCGCCAGTCGGACCTGATGATCGTGGCTGGCACGCTGACCAACAAGATGGCCCCCGCGCTGCGCAAGGTCTACGACCAGATGCCGGAGCCGCGCTATGTGATCTCTATGGGGTCTTGCGCGAATGGCGGCGGGTATTACCACTATAGCTATTCCGTTGTGCGCGGCTGTGACCGGATCGTTCCGGTGGACATCTATGTGCCCGGCTGCCCGCCGACCGCAGAGGCGCTGCTATACGGTATCTTGCAGTTGCAACGAAAAATCCGCCGCACCGGCACGATCACAAGATAAGGCAGACCCATGTCCGACGTATTGAACGAGCTAGGTGCCCATATCGAGATGAAGCGCCCCGATTGCGTGTTGTCCTGGTCTGTGGCCTTTGACGAACTGACAATCGAGGTGGCCCCTACATCGATCGTCGGGTTTGTCGAATTTTTGAAAACCAACGGCACGACGCAATTCTCGACGCTGATCGACCTGACCGCCGTGGACTATCCGACGCGCGAAAAGCGCTATGATGTGGTGTACCACTTTCTGTCGATGTACCAGAACCACCGCGTGCGGGTCCGTGCGATGGTGCGCGAGGACGAGATGGTGCCTTCGATCATTTCGGTGCA
Organism: Pseudogemmobacter sp. W21_MBD1_M6; assembly: GCF_052119585.1. Lineage (NCBI taxonomy): Bacteria > Pseudomonadati > Pseudomonadota > Alphaproteobacteria > Rhodobacterales > Paracoccaceae > Pseudogemmobacter > Pseudogemmobacter sp. W21_MBD1_M6. Next base: position 65,958 of record NZ_JBGQOJ010000006.1, read on the forward strand.
CCCCAGCGCCAACTGGTTCGAGCGCGAAGTGTTCGACATGTTCGGCATCCTGTTTTCGGGGCACCCCGACCTGCGGCGTCTGCTGACCGACTACGGGTTCCGCGGGCATCCGCTGCGCAAGGATTTTCCGACGACGGGCTATACCGAAGTGCGCTATGACGAGGTGCAGAAGCGCGTCGTCTATGAACCAGTGTCGCTTGTTCAGGAATACCGCCAGTTCGACTTCATGTCGCCGTGGGAGGGTGCCGAGTACATCCTTCCGGGGGACGAAAAGTCCGGTGGGGCCAAAGGATAGCGCGATGACGCAGGCAATGCCCATGTGTAAGGTCGGTGCGATCAGGGCGGGGGCCGGTTGGCCCCGTCACCCTGTCGCCATGCGCCCTGACTGCGGTGCGCCAGTGCGACAGACATCGCGGCTTTTCGACAAGATGAATGACACGCGGCGGCTGAAGGCCATCAGGGTTTTCACCGCGCAGACTGATGATAGTCGCGCGACATCCGGCACGGTGCCGTCGCGCCTGACCGACAACATGGCGAAGGTGTAGGACATGGACGGCTCAAACTTTGACGACGCTTTGACGGGCGAGCAGAAGATCCGCAACTTCAACATCAACTTTGGCCCGCAGCACCCTGCGGCCCACGGTGTGTTGCGTCTGGTGCTGGAACTGGACGGCGAGATCGTAGAGCGGTGCGACCCGCACATCGGTCTTTTGCATCGTGGCACCGAAAAGCTGATGGAAAGCCGGACATATCTGCAAAACCTGCCGTATTTCGACCGTCTGGATTATGTGGCGCCGATGAATCAGGAACATGCCTGGTGTCTGGCGATCGAAAAGCTGACCAAGACCGAAGTGCCGCGCCGCGCATCGCTGATCCGCGTTCTGTATTCCGAGATCGGCCGCGTGCTGAACCATCTGCTGAACGTCACGACGCAGGCGATGGACGTCGGCGCGCTGACGCCGCCGCTGTGGGGCTTTGAAGAGCGCGAAAAGCTGATGGTGTTCTACGAGCGGGCCAGCGGTGCGCGTCTGCATTCGGCCTATTTCCGCCCCGGTGGCGTGCATCAGGATCTGCCCGACCAGCTGGTCGATGATATCGAGCAGTGGGCGCATGAATTCCCCCGCGCACTGAACGACATCGACGACCTGCTGACCGAGAACCGCATTTTCAAGCAGCGCAACGTCGACATCGCCATCGTGTCCGAGCAGGATGTTCTGGACTATGCGTTTTCCGGCGTCATGGCGCGGGGGTCCGGCCTTGCCTGGGATTTGCGTCGGTCGCAGCCCTATGAATGCTATGACGAGTTCGAGTTCCAGATTCCCGTGGGCACCCGTGGCGATTGTTACGACCGCTATCTGTGCCGCATGGCCGAGATGCGGGAAAGCGTGAAGATCATCAAACAGGCCATAGGCAAATTGCGCGAGTCGACAGGCGATGTCATGGCGCGCGGAAAGCTGACCCCGCCGACACGCGGCGAGATGAAGACCTCGATGGAGGCGCTTATCCACCATTTCAAGCTGTATACCGAAGGGTTCCACGTTCCCGCGGGCGAAGTCTACGCCGCGGTCGAGGCCCCCAAGGGCGAATTCGGCGTCTACCTTGTGGCCGATGGAACCAACAAACCCTACCGCTCGAAAATTCGCGCACCGGGTTTCCCGCATTTGCAGGCCATGGACTATCTGGCCAAAGGACACCAACTGGCCGACGTTGCCGCGATCATCGGATCGATGGACGTCGTGTTTGGGGAGATCGACCGTTAATGCTACGCCGTCTATACGCTGACCAACCCGCGTCTTTCGCTTTTACCCCCGCCAATCTGGCCTGGGCAGAGGCGCAGATCACCAAATACCCCGAAGGCCGTCAGGCGTCGGCGATCATTCCGCTGTTGTGGCGTGCCCAAGAGCAAGAGGGTTGGCTGACCCGCCCCGCGATCGAGCATGTCGCAGGGATGCTGGGCATGGCCTATATCCGTGCGTTGGAGGTGGCGACGTTCTACTTTATGTTCCAGTTGCAGCCGGTCGGGTCTGTGGCCCATATCCAGGTCTGCGGCACCACATCCTGCATGATTTGCGGTGCCGAGGATCTGGTGGCGGTCTGCAAGGAAAAGATCGCCCCCAAGGCGCATCAGCTGTCCGCCGACGGCAAGTTTTCGTGGGAAGAAGTCGAGTGCCTTGGGGCCTGCGCGAACGCGCCGATGGCGCAGATCGGCAAGGATTACTACGAGGACCTGACCGCCGCCCGCATGGCCGAGGTGATCGACGAGATGGCCGCCGGTGGCGTGCCTGTGCCCGGTCCGCAGAACGGTCGCTACGGGTCCGAGCCCTTGTCGGGGCTGACCAGCCTCAAGGACTTCGAGTCGGGGCGCAAGCAATACAATTATTCCGCGCAGGCGGCGGTTGATATCGGCGACAGCATCAAGCGCATCGACGGCACCGAAGTGCCGCTGATCGTGTCCTGGAAGGGGCAGTTCGGCGATGCGAAGCCCGCAAAGGCCAAGGCAGCCGTGAAGCCTGCCGCGCCGGCTGTAACCGACGCCGCGCAGACCAAGCCCGCAACGCTGAAGGCCCCCCGCAAGGGCCGCGCGGACGATCTGAAACTGATCAAGGGCGTCGGGCCAAAGCTGGAAACCATGCTGCATGGCATAGGGTTCTACCATTTCGATCAGGTCGCGGCCTGGACGGCGGGCGATGTGGCCTGGGTTGACGAAAATCTCGAAGGCTTCAAGGGCCGCGCGACCCGTGACAACTGGGTCGAGCAGGCCAAGGTTCTTGCGACGGGAGGCGAGACCGACTTTTCTCGTCGTGCGAAAAAGGGTGGCATTTACTAGACCACATAAAAATTATCAGGGGACGATGATATGACACAGAAATCCGGAGGACTTACCTGCACGCAGGGCTGTTGGTTGCTTGCGCTGCTTGGTGGTGTGATTGTTTTTGCGCTGTTGAAACTTGGTGCCGATAGCTCTTTCTTGCATGCCTTTTTCTTTGGCGGGCTTGTGTTTTTGATCGGTGGTTTGGTGTTGAACTGGGCGTTTTGCAAAGCGGCGCCACAATCGGGTGATGTGTCGATCCCTGCGGCTGCGGCCCCTGAGGCCAAGGCGACAACCAGTGCTGTAGCCGCGCCCGCGCCGACCGCCGTAGCGCCGGTGGCAACTGCTGCGCTGCCCGTCTCTGTGGATGCGACGACCTCTGCGCCTGCTGCTGGCATCGCGTCCATCCCCGCTGCCGCGCCAAAAGCGGCGGCAAAGCCCAAGGCGGCCCCTAAGGCGAAGGCGGCCCCGAAAACGACTGCCACGACTGCGGAAAAGACTGTTCCCGCTGCCAAGGTCGCGAAAGCCGCCGCAGCACCGAAGACACCAAAAGCTACCGCTGCACCGAAAGCGGCAACACCGAAAGCCGCCGCGCCGAAAGCGACAGTCAAGCCGGTTGCCGCAGATGGCAAACCCGAACTGCTGACAGCGGCCCGCGAGGGTGGACCGGACGACCTGAAAATGATCAAGGGCGTCGGACCGAAGCTGGAGGGCGAGTTGCACAAGATGGGTGTATACCACTTCGATCAGGTCGCCGCATGGCGCAAGAAGGAAGTGGAATGGATGGACGACAACCTTGAAGGTGTTCGTGGCCGCGTCTCGCGCGATGAATGGGTCAAGCAAGCCAAAGTTCTTGCCAAAGGTGGCACAACAGAATTCGCGTCGCGCGTCAAAAAGGGCGGCGTTTACTAAGGATTGAAGACAATGAGTTCCGACCGCGACAAGGCACAGGCAAAGCAGGGCAGGATCGCTGCCGCTGTTATCGCTGGCACAGGTGCGTTGTGGGTCGGGGCGCAATGGCTGGGGGCGAAATACGGATGGTCCAACCGGACGTTTGTGTTTTTCGACCTTGCCGCTTTGGCCGCGTTCATCTGGGCGCTGGTCGTGACCTACCAGATCTGGCGCAAACGTCAGGACAATTGAGGACTAAGACATGCTGAAGGATCAGGACCGGATCTTTACCAACCTCTACGGGATGCACGACCGCACGCTTGCGGGCGCGCAAAAGCGTGGGCATTGGGACGGAACCGCAGGCATCATCCAGAAGGGGCGCGACTGGATCGTGGACCAGATGAAGGCCAGCGGATTGCGCGGTCGTGGCGGTGCGGGGTTTCCCACCGGCCTGAAATGGTCGTTCATGCCAAAGGAAAGCGACGGTCGCCCCGCCTATCTGGTGGTCAATGCCGACGAATCCGAACCCGGCACCTGTAAAGACCGCGAGATCATGCGCCATGACCCGCATACCTTGATCGAGGGTTGCCTGATCGCGTCTTTCGCGATGAATGCGCATGCCTGCTATATCTACATCCGTGGCGAATACATCCGCGAGAAAGAGGCGCTGCAAGCCGCCATCGACGAGGCCTACGCGGCCGGTCTGGTGGGCAAGAACGCCTGCAAATCCGGTTGGGATTTCGATATTTACCTGCACCACGGGGCAGGGGCCTATATCTGCGGCGAGGAAACCGCGCTGCTGGAATCGCTTGAGGGCAAAAAGGGGATGCCGCGAATGAAACCGCCGTTCCCTGCGGGGTCGGGTCTGTATGGTTGCCCGACTACTGTGAACAACGTGGAATCGATTGCGGTTGTGCCGACGATCTTGCGTCGCGGTCCCGAATGGTTCGCAGGCTTTGGCCGTCCGAACAACGCGGGCACCAAGCTGTTCGCGATCTCGGGTCATGTGAATAACCCTTGTGTCGTCGAGGAAGCGATGTCGATCGGGTTGCAGGAATTGCTGGAACGTCATTGCGGTGGCGTGCGCGGCGGTTGGGGCAACCTGAAGGCCGTGATCCCCGGCGGATCGTCCGTGCCGATGCTGCCTGCCAGCATCTGCGGCGAGGCGATCATGGATTTTGACTGGCTGCGCGAGCAGCGGTCGGGTCTGGGAACGGCTGCTGTGATCGTGATGGACCAGTCCACCGATGTGATCAAGGCGATCTGGCGGTTGTCGAAGTTCTACAAGCACGAGTCCTGCGGCCAGTGCACGCCGTGCCGCGAAGGCACCGGCTGGATGATGCGGGTCATGGACCGTCTGGTGAAGGGCGAGGCAGAGGTCGAGGAGATCGACATGTTGCTGGACGTGACCAAGCAGGTCGAGGGCCACACGATCTGCGCGCTTGGCGATGCGGCAGCATGGCCGATTCAGGGTCTGGTCCGGCATTTCCGCGACGAGATCGAGGACCGGATCAAGGCAAAGCGCACCGGCCGCAAGTCGGCTTTGGCCGCTGAATGACGCAGTGTTATTGCATAACAAAGGGCTGCGATCCCATGTGGACTGTGGAACGGGCCGGCATACGTGCTGGCCTGACCATGGTTTACAAAGGAACACAGGCAATGCGGACTGCAATGACACTGACATTGGCGGCTTTTCTGTCGCTTGGGCTGGCATCGGGCGCGATGGCGCAGGTGCCCCTGAACAAGAACACCCATATCAACGGCCAGCTTTTGGCGGCGGCCGTTGGCGATGTGATCCGCAAGACCTGCCCGACGGTTCATGCGCGGATGTTTACGGTGATGTCCAAGGCGAATGCGCTGAAGGCTTATGCACGGGCGCAGGGCTACACAGAGGACGAAGTGAAGGCCTTTTTGAAATCGGATGTCGAAAAGGCCCGGATGAACAAGCTGCGCGATGCCTACCTTGCCGAACAGGGCGCGGTGCAGGGCGACGTCGAAAGCTACTGCAAGGTTGGACGCGCGGAGATCGAAAAGGGCAGCCTGATCGGCTCTCTTCTTTGGGCGCGATAGATTGAATTGAACGGTCGTGGCCTGCGGTGGCCCGACCGGACGGCCGGAAACAAGGAACGACAAGATGGCAGACCTACGCAAGATCATCATCGACAGCATCGAAGTCGAGGTTGATCCCGCAATGACCCTGATACAGGCGTGCGAACAGGCAGGCGTGGAAATTCCGCGCTTTTGCTACCACGAGCGCCTGTCGATCGCGGGGAACTGCCGGATGTGTCTGGTCGAGGTCGTGGGTGGCCCGCCCAAGCCTGCCGCGTCTTGCGCGATGCAGGTCAAGGACCTGCGCCCCGGGCCCGAGGGGGCGCCGCCGGTGATCAAGACCAACTCGCCCATGGTCAAAAAGGCCCGCGAGGGCGTGATGGAGTTCCTGCTGATCAACCACCCGCTGGATTGCCCGATCTGCGATCAGGGCGGCGAGTGTGATTTGCAGGATCAGGCGATGGCCTATGGGGTGGATTTCAGCCGCTACCGCGAACCAAAGCGGGCGACGGACGATCTGGATCTGGGGCCGCTGGTGGAAACCCACATGACGCGGTGCATTTCTTGCACCCGCTGCGTGCGCTTCACCACCGAGGTCGCAGGCATCACCCAGATGGGCCAGACCGGCCGCGGCGAGGACAGCGAGATCACCAGCTATCTGGGCGAGACGCTGGACAGCAACCTTCAGGGCAACATCATCGACCTGTGTCCTGTCGGCGCGCTGGTGTCCAAGCCCTATGCCTTTACCGCCCGTCCATGGGAACTGACCAAGACGGAATCCATCGACGTGATGGATGCGCTGGGGTCCAGTATCCGCGTCGATACCAAGGGCCGCGAAGTGATGCGCATTCTGCCGCGCAACCATGACGGCGTGAATGAGGAATGGATTTCCGACAAGACGCGCTTTGTCTGGGACGGCTTGCGCAAGCAGCGTCTGGACACGCCCTATATTCGCGAGAACGGCAAGCTGCGCAAAGCGGGCTGGTCCGAGGCGCTGGCGGCGGCGGCGGCGGCGATGAAGGGCCGGAAAGTGACCGGTCTGGTCGGTGATCTGGCCCCCGTCGAGGCGGCCTTTGCGCTGAAGCAACTGGTCGAAAGTCTGGGCGGCAACGTCGAGTGCCGCACCGATGGCGCGAAATTGCCAGAGGGCAACCGGTCCGGCTATGTCGGGACGGCGACCATCGAGGACATTGATACAGCGCAGATGATCCAGTTGATCGGCTGCAACCCCCGCGTCGAGGCCCCTGTTCTGAACGCCCGCATCCGCAAGGCATGGCTGAACGGTGCGAATATCGGTCTGGTCGGCGAAGCTGTTGATCTGACATATGAATATGCGCATGTGGGCACGGATCGCGCGGCGCTTGTCGGTCTGTTGTCCCACGAGTTCAAGACGGTTCTTGAGGTGCCATCGCTGATCATCATCGGTCAGGGTGCCTTGATGGAAGCGGACGGCGCGGCGGTTCTGTCGCAGGCGATGAAGCTGGCCGAGTTGACCGACAGCAAGCTGATGATCCTGCACACCGCCGCTGGCCGCGTCGGCGCGATGGACGCGGGCTGCACGACGACGGGTGGCCTGACGGCGGCGCTGGACGGGGCAGAGGTTGTCTATAACCTCGGGTCGGACGAAGTCGAGGTCGCAGCAGGCCCGTTCGTGATCTATCAGGGCAGCCACGGCGACCGTGGCGCGCATCGTGCGGATATCATTCTGCCCGGCGCCGCCTACACCGAGGAACAGGGCCTGTTCGTGAACACCGAAGGACGGCCCCAGTTGGCCCTGCGCGCGGGCTTTGCCCCCGGCGAGGCGAAAGAGAACTGGGCGATCCTGCGGGCGTTGTCAGCGGAACTGGGCGCGACACTTCCCTATGATACCATCGCGCAACTGCGTCAGGCGCTTGTGGCGGCGGTGCCGCATCTGGCGCTGATCGACGAGGTGCCGGTGAACGCATGGAACCGGGTGCCATTGCAGGACCCGGCAAAGGCCAGCCTGCGCAATGCGGTCAAGGATTTCTACCTGACCAACCCGATTGCACGGGCGTCCAGCCTGATGGCGGAATTGAGTGCCGGCGCGAAGGCGCGCACCTCGCCGAAGCTGGCGGCAGAGTAAAGATGTCCGTGGCCTTGTCCAAAGCGGTGATCGCCTTGGCAACCACGGGCGCACTGATGGCCTGCACGGCTGAGACGACCGCAAAAGGTCCGTATCAGCCAAGCTACAAGGGCATCGAGACGCGGCTTATGGATGGGGATCTGGTGAATTTCCGGGTTGCCATGCGGGGCGCGCGGGATGGCGACGATGTCTCTGCCTATGCAGAGTGCGCCGCAGCACAATATGCGCTGATCCGTGGCTACGGTTTTGCGCGACATGTACGAACAAAGGTGCAGGAAGAGGGTGGCGTTTGGCGTGCAGATGCTGTTTACACCATCTCGCCAGCGCTGCCGCGTGGAATGCAGACGATCGACGCAGAAGTCGCAGTCGCGAACTGTGCGGAAACAGGGATACCGACGGTGTGAGGGACTATGGCTGATTTCTTTTCAACCGGGGCAGGCATTGCCCTGATAATCGTGGCCCAGTGCCTTGCGGTCATTGCGTTTGTGATGATTTCATTGCTGTTCCTCGTCTATGGCGATCGAAAGATCTGGGCCGCCGTGCAAATGCGGCGTGGCCCGAACGTGGTGGGCCTGTTCGGTCTGCTGCAATCGGTGGCCGACGCGCTGAAATACGTCGTGAAAGAGGTGGTGATCCCTGCGGGCGCGGACAAGACCGTGTTCCTGATGGCGCCGCTGGTCAGCTTTGTGCTTGCGATGATTGCCTGGGCGGTGATCCCGTTCAACGACACATGGGTTCTGGCGGATCTGAACGTCGCCATCCTGTATGTCTTCGCCATCTCCTCGCTCGAGGTGTACGGCGTGATCATGGGGGGCTGGGCGTCCAACTCTAAATACCCGTTCCTTGGGTCGTTGCGGTCTGCGGCGCAGATGATTTCATACGAGGTGTCGATCGGCCTGATCATCGTCGGTGTGGTCCTGTCCACGGGCAGCCTGAACTTTGGCGACATCGTGCGGGCGCAAGACGGCAACTACGGCTTTTTCAACTGGTACTGGCTGCCGCATTTCCCGATGGTCATCCTGTTCTTCATCTCGGCGCTTGCCGAAACCAACCGCCCGCCGTTCGACCTGCCAGAGGCGGAGTCGGAACTGGTGGCGGGATATCAGGTGGAATACTCGTCCACGCTGTTCCTGCTGTTCATGGCGGGTGAATACATCGCGATTTTCCTGATGTGCGCCCTGATCACGCTGCTGTTCTTTGGCGGCTGGCTGTCGCCCATTCCCGGCCTGCCCGACGGCGCGCTTTGGATGGTGGCCAAGATGTCGTTCTTCTTCTTCGTCTTCGCGATGGTCAAGGCGATCACGCCGCGCTACCGCTACGACCAGTTGATGCGCATCGGCTGGAAAGTGTTCCTGCCGCTGTCGCTGGCCTGGGTCGTGATCGTGGCGTTCTTTGCACAATATGGCGCATTCGGTGGGGCCTATGCCCGCTGGACAGTCGGAGGCTAAGCGTATGGCAATGGATTACACACGCGCCGCCAAATACTTTTTGCTGGCGGATTTCATCAAGGGTTTCGGTCTGGGGCTGAAATACTTTTTCGCGCCCAAGGCGACGTTGAACTATCCGCATGAAAAGGGGCCCTTGTCGCCGCGTTTTCGTGGCGAACATGCCCTGCGCCGCTATGCGAACGGCGAAGAGCGGTGTATCGCGTGCAAATTATGCGAGGCGATTTGCCCCGCGCAGGCGATCACGATCGACGCCGAACCCCGCGAGGACGGCAGCCGCCGCACAACGCGCTACGACATTGATATGACCAAATGCATCTATTGCGGTTTCTGTCAGGAAGCCTGCCCTGTGGATGCCATCGTCGAGGGGCCGAATTTCGAGTTCTCGACCGAGACCCGCGAAGAGCTGTATTACGACAAAGCCAAGCTTTTGGCGAACGGCGACCGCTGGGAAGCTGAAATTGCCCGCAACCTGGAACTGGATGCACCCTACAGATGACCGATCCGAAGAACCCATTCGAGGCGATGATGAACCAGGCGGCGGATATGGCGAAAGCCTTTAATCCGGCGCTTGAATCCTTCACCCCCAAGGGGTTCGAGGCGCTGTTCCCGACCATGACCAAGGACTTTATGGAAATGGCCTTTGGGAACGCGCTGAACAAGGAGGGTCTGGATGCCAAGACGCGGCTGCTGATCACCCTTGCCGGACTTGTGGTGCTGGGATCGCAGGCCGAGGCGCAGATCAAGATTACCATTCGCCACGCCATAGAGGCGGGTGCCACCAAACAGGAAGTCGCCGAGACCATCACGCAGATGTCGATGTTCGGGGGGCTGCCGTCCATGGCCAAAGCGTCTGAACTGGCGCAATTGGTCTTTGCAGAGAACGAGGAAAAAGGCGCATGAGTGTTTCTGCCGTCATCTTTTACATCTTCGCCATCAGTGTTGTCGCCGGGGGGCTGATGACCGTCGTGTCGCGCAACCCTGTGCATTCGGTGCTGTGGCTGATCCTGTCATTCATTTCTTCCGCCGGATTGTTTGTGCTTTTGGGCGCGGAATTCGTCGCGATGCTGTTGATGATCGTCTATGTCGGCGCGGTGGCGGTTCTGTTCCTGTTCGTGGTGATGATGCTGGACGTCGATTTTGCCGAACTGAAGGCAGAGATGTCGAAATACATGCCGCTGGCGCTGTTGATCGGCGTCATCCTGTTGATGCAGCTGACCATGGTTTTCGGCAACTGGACCGGCGCCGAAAATGCAATGGCGATGCGCGGTGCCGTGACGCCCGACCTGAACGAGGTCACCAATACGGCGGCGCTGGGGCAGTTGGTCTATACGAAGTATATTTACCTGTTTCAGGCCGCCGGCCTGATCCTGCTGGTGGCGATGATCGGTGCTATCGTTCTGACCCTGCGGCACCGCCCTGACATCAAACGCCAGAACGTGCTGGACCAGATGTACCGCGACCCGGCGAAAGCCATGATCATGAAAGACGTAAAGCCGGGGCAGGGCCTGTAAAGGGCGCTTTGGTCTACCAATAATAACGACAAGGACGATGGGACAGATGATCGGATTGGAACATTACCTGACGGTGGCGGCGACGCTGTTTGTCATCGGGATTTTCGGGCTTTTCCTGAACCGCAAGAACGTGATCATTCTGCTGATGTCGGTGGAACTGATCCTGCTTTCGGTCAACATCAACCTCGTCGCGTTTTCCAGTTTTCTGGGCGACATGGTCGGGCAGGTGTTCACCCTGTTCGTGCTGACCGTCGCCGCCGCCGAGGCCGCGATCGGTCTGGCGATCCTTGTCTGCTTCTTCCGCACGCGTGGCACGATTGCGGTCGAAGATGTCAACGTGATGAAGGGCTGAGCCAATGCCAACGATTATCCTGTTTGCCCCGCTCGTCGGCGCGTTGATTTGCGGCTTTGGCTGGAAGATCATCGGAGAGAAGGCCGCGATGTCCGTCGCGACGGGCCTGCTGTTTCTTGCGGCGTTCCTGTCCTGGATCGTGTTCTTCACCCTGCATGGCGAAACCCAGCACATCCAGTTGTTGCGCTGGATCGAAAGCGGCAGCCTGAGCACAGACTGGGGCATCCGTTTGGACCGCCTGACCGCGATCATGTTGGTTGTTGTGACCTCGGTGTCCAGTCTGGTGCATCTGTATTCCTACGGCTACATGGATCACGATCCGCAGTGGAAAGACGGCGAAAGCTACAAGCCGCGCTTTTTCGCGTATCTGTCGTTCTTTACCTTTGCCATGCTGATGCTGGTGACATCGGATAACCTTGTGCAGATGTTCTTTGGCTGGGAGGGCGTGGGTGTCGCGTCTTATCTGCTGATCGGTTTCTACTACCGCAAGCCGTCCGCCAATGCTGCGGCGATCAAGGCGTTCGTTGTGAACCGCGTGGGCGATTTCGGTTTCGCGCTGGGGATTTTCGGTCTGTTCTATCTGACCGACAGCATAAATTTCGACGTGATCTTTGCCTCTGGGCAAGAGCTTTCCAATACGCAACTCTCCTTCCTGTGGCGTGAGTGGAACGCGGCGAACCTGATTGCGGTCCTGCTGTTTGTCGGCGCGATGGGGAAATCGGCACAGCTGTTCCTGCACACATGGTTGCCCGACGCAATGGAAGGTCCGACGCCTGTTTCGGCGCTGATCCACGCGGCGACCATGGTGACCGCCGGTGTGTTCCTTGTCTGCCGCATGTCGCCGATCATGGAATTTGCCCCCGAGGCGATGATGTTCGTCACGATCGTCGGTGCAACGACCGCGTTCTTTGCGGCGACTGTGGGTCTGGTCCAGACCGACATCAAGCGCGTGATCGCTTATTCGACCTGTTCGCAGCTGGGCTATATGTTCGTGGCTGCCGGCACGGGTGTGTATTCGGTTGCCATGTTCCACCTGTTCACCCACGCGTTCTTCAAGGCGATGTTGTTCCTTGGCGCGGGGTCGGTCATTCATGCGATGCACCACGAGCAGGACATGCGGAACTACGGTGGTCTGCGCAAGAAAATCCCCTATACGTTTGCGGCGATGATGATCGGCACGCTGGCCATCACCGGCGTCGGCATCCCTCTGACCCATATCGGCTTTGCCGGTTTCCTGTCGAAGGACGCGGTGATCGAATCCGCGTGGGGGGCGCAATCGGGTGTGGGCATGTATGCCTTCTGGATGCTGGTGATCGCGGCGCTGATGACGTCGTTCTACAGCTGGCGCCTGATGTTCATGACCTTTTACGGCAAGCCGCGCGGCGACAAGCACACCCATGACCACGCCCACGAAAGCCCGTTGGTGATGCTGGTGCCTTTGGGTGTTCTGGCGCTGGGTGCGATTTTCTCGGGGATGATCTGGTTCAACTCATTCTTTGGCGATCATAAAGACGTCGAGGCGTTCTTTGGCATGGCGCAAGCCGAGATGGCCGACATGGCCCCCGCCACCCATGGCGAGGCCCCCGCTGCCGACTTGGCACCAGAGCATGAAAGCGCCGCACCGGGCACCGGCGGCATCTATATGGCACCGGGCAACGAGACGATGACCAACGCGCATCACGCGCCGAATTGGGTCAAGGTCTCGCCGTTTGTCGCGATGGTCATCGGTTTCGCGCTGGCCTATCTGATGTATATCCGCAGCCCCGGAATTCCCGCCAGACTTGCCGCAAACCAGCGGCCTTTGTATCTGTTCTTGCTGAACAAATGGTACTTTGACGAAATCTACGACTTCGTCTTTGTCCGTCCGGCCAAGGCTCTGGGACGGCTGTTGTGGAAGGTCGGCGATGGCACGATCATCGACGGCGGTCTGAACGGTCTTGCCCTTGGGATCATTCCCTTCTTCACACGCCTCGCGGGCCGCGCCCAGTCTGGCTTTCTGTTTCACTATGCCTTTGCGATGGTCATCGGGATCGTTGTTCTGGTCACCTGGATGACGCTCAGCGGGGGAGCGAACTAATGGAAAACCTTCTGTCCATTGTTACCTTTATCCCGTTGCTGGCCGCACTGATCCTTGCGTTCTTTTTGCGCGGGGACGACGCTGCGGCGCAGCGGAATGCCAAGTTTCTGGCGCTGATCGCATCGTCTGCGACGTTCCTTGTGTCGCTGTTCATTCTGGCGGAATTCGACCCGTCCGACACCGGCTTTCAGCTGGTAGAGGAGCGGCCCTGGCTGCTGGGAATGAACTACAAGATGGGCGTTGACGGGATTTCGGTTCTGTTCGTGATGTTGACGACCTTCCTGATGCCGCTTGTCATCGCGGCCTGCTGGTCGGTCGAGACGCGCGTCAAGGAATACATGATCGCATTCCTTGTGCTGGAGACGCTGATGCTTGGCGTGTTCTGCGCGCTGGATCTGGTGCTGTTCTATGTCTTCTTCGAGGCGGGCCTGATCCCGATGTTCCTGATTATCGGGATCTGGGGCGGCAAGGAACGTATCTACGCGTCGTTCAAGTTTTTCCTTTATACGTTCTTCGGTTCGGTTCTGATGCTGGTGGCCATGGTCGCCATGTTCTCGGACGCGGGCACGACGGATATTCCGTCGCTGATGAACCACCAGTTTGCCACCGCGCCGCTGCATGTTTTCGGCTGGGAGATTTACGGCGGCATGCAGACGCTGCTGTGGCTGGCGTTCTTCGCGTCTTTTGCGGTGAAAATGCCGATGTGGCCGGTCCACACCTGGCTGCCCGACGCGCATGTTCAGGCTCCTACTGCCGGGTCCGTGGTTCTGGCGGCGATCCTGTTGAAAATGGGCGGTTACGGTTTTCTTCGGTTCAGTCTGCCGATGTTCCCGGTCGCATCCGATATCTTTACACCGTTGGTGTTCTGGATGTCTGCGATTGCGATCGTCTACACTTCGCTTGTGGCGCTGGTGCAGACCGATATGAAAAAGCTGATCGCCTATTCGTCGGTCGCCCATATGGGCTACGTCACGATGGGTATCTTTGCGGCCAATCAGCAGGGCATCGACGGCGCAATCTTCCAGATGATCAGCCACGGCTTTGTGTCTGGCGCGTTGTTTCTGTGCGTCGGCGTGATCTACGACAGGATGCACACCCGCGATATCGACGCCTACGGCGGCCTTGTCGTGCGGATGCCGGCCTATGCGCTGATCTTCATGTTGTTCACGATGGCCAATGTCGGTCTGCCGGGCACATCGGGGTTTGTTGGGGAATTCCTTGTTCTAATGGGGATTTTCCAGGTCAATACCTGGGTCGCCTTGGTCGCGACCTCGGGGGTTATCCTGTCGGCGGCCTATGCGCTATGGCTTTACCGCCGTGTCGTACTGGGCGATCTGATCAAGGAAAGCCTGCGGTCGATCACGGATATGACCGGACGCGAACGCGCGATCTTTGCGCCGTTGGTGGTGATGACCCTGCTTTTGGGGGTCTATCCCGCGCTTGTCCTTGACATTATCGGTCCCTCGGTCGGGGCGCTGGTGTCCAATTATCAAACAGCGGTTGCAGAGTTCGCCTCTGCGCTTCCGCTGGTTCAGAACTAAAGGGTGGGTCCGATGATCTCTGCCGATGTTTCAACAGTCCTGCCCGAAATCGTTCTGGCCGTCTTTTCCATGGCAGCCCTGCTGTTCGGGGTCTACACGACCAAGGACAAAGCCGCGCCGCTGATCCTTTGGGCGACGGCGCTGGTCATGGTCGTGCTGGCGTTTTTTGTCGGCCTGTCCGGTAACACGACCACGCTTGCCTTTGGCGGCATGTTCATCGACGACGGCTTTGCCCGCTTTGCCAAGGTCGTGATCCTGTTGTCGGGGGCGGCGGTGCTGCTGATGAGCCAGGACTATATGACCCGTCGCGGTTTGCTGCGGTTCGAGTATCCGATCCTTGTCGCGCTGGCGACGGTCGGGATGATGATGATGGTGTCCGCCGGTGACCTGATGGCGCTTTACATGGGGTTGGAACTGCAATCCCTTGCGCTTTATGTCGTGGCCGCGCTGCGCCGGGACAGCGTCAAATCGACAGAGGCGGGCCTGAAGTATTTCGTGCTGGGTGCGTTGTCATCGGGCATGTTGCTTTATGGCGCGTCGCTGATCTACGGGTTCTCGGGCACAACGCTGTTTTCGGGGATCATCACCACAGCCTCTGCGGGCGAGGTGTCGATCGGGTTGTTGATCGGTCTGGTGTTCCTGATTTCGGGGTTGGCGTTCAAGGTATCGGCGGCGCCGTTCCATATGTGGACGCCCGACGTTTACGAAGGCTCGCCAACTCCGGTCACAGCCTTTTTTGCAACCGCACCAAAGGTCGCGGCCATCGGCCTGTTCGCCCGCGTGATGTTCGATGCCTTCGGCAATGCCGTGTCCGACTGGAGCCAGATCATCGCGCTGTTGTCGGTGATTTCGATGTTCCTTGGGGCGATCGCGGCCATTGGCCAGACCAATATCAAGCGCCTGATGGCCTATTCGTCGATTGCTCATATGGGCTTTGCGCTGATGGGGCTGGCGGCGGGCACGGCCTTTGGTGTTCAGGCGATGCTGATCTACATGGCCATCTATGTGACGATGAATATCGGGACGTTCGCCTTTATCCTGTCGATGGAAAAAGACGGCCAGCCCGTGACCTCGATCTACGCGTTGAACAGCTATTCCAAGAAAGAGCCGCTTCGGGCACTGGCCATGCTGGTGCTGATGTTCAGCCTTGCGGGTGTGCCGCCGCTGGTCGGCTTTTTCGGTAAGTTCTACGTTCTGCGTGCGGCCTATGATGCCGATATGGCGTGGCTGGCCGTGGCAGGGGTGATCGCCTCGGTGATCGGCGCGTTCTATTACCTGCGGATCGTGTTCTTCATGTATTTCGGCAAGGACACCGAGGCGTTGGATGGCGGCATGTCGCCTGTGCTTTGGGGGTTTCTGATGGCCTCTGCCGGCGCGATGGTTGTGGGAATCGTCAATCTGTTCGGGGTCGAGGGACTTGCGGCGGCGGCGGCGGCGACGCTTGTCAACTAACTGGCCCTCAGGCGTGGACCGCAGGGTCTACGCCGAAATCGACAGCACAAATGCCGAAGCCGCGCGTCTGGCCCCGTCCTTGATGGGGCCAGCTTGGCTTTTGGCGCAGCATCAGACGGCCGGGCGCGGCAGGCGCGGGCGGGTCTGGGCTAACCCCGCCGGAAACTTTGCCGCAACGCTGGTCATGCGTCCCGCCGGCACACCGGCAGAGGTCGCGCTGCGGTCTTTCGTGGCGGCGCTGGCCCTGCACGAGGCCTTTGTGGCGGTCACAGGTCGGGCAGAGCCTTTCGCGCTGAAATGGCCGAACGACGTGCTTTTGAACGGCGGCAAGGTTGCCGGGATCTTGTTGGAAAGCATTGGGCAGGGCGGTGGCGTCGGGCACTTGAGCATCGGGTTCGGCGTCAATCTAGTGGCGGCCCCGCCACGCGACGCGGTCGAGGCCGGGGCGGTGCCGCCCGTGGCCCTGATGCCCGAAACCGGTGCGTTGGTCACGCCCGAGGAGTTTCTGGACGTGCTTGCCCCCGCCTTTGCCCACTGGGAGGCGCAGCTGACCACCTATGGGTTCGCCCCGATCCGCACCGCGTGGCTGGCCCGCGCCGCGAAAATCGGGCAGGTGATCACCGCCCGCACCGGCACCGAAACCGTGACTGGCACCTTCGACACGGTGGACGAGACCGGCAATCTGGTGCTGACATCGCAATCAGGCCGCAGGGCGATCCCTGCTGCCGACATCTTTTTCTGAGGAACGCGCATATGCTTCTTTGCATCGACTGCGGTAATACCAACACGGTATTCAGTATCTGGGACGGCGAGAAATTCCTGTCGCATTGGCGAACCTCGACCGAACATCAGCGCACGGCGGACCAGTATTATGTCTGGATATCGACGCTGATGAATTTCCAGAAGATCGACGTGAAAATTACCGAGGCCATCATCAGTTCCACCGTGCCGCGCGTGGTGTTCAACCTGCGGGTTCTGTGCAACCGCTACTTTGACTGCCGCCCGATCGTGGTCGGGAAACCCGAATGCGCGCTGCCGGTGGACGTGCGCGTTGACGAGGGAACGCGGGTCGGGCCGGACCGTCTGGTCAACACGGTCGCGGGATTTGACCTGTTCGGTGGCGACCTGATCATTGTAGATTTCGGAACAGCCACTACATTCGATGTTGCGGACAAGGATGGCGCCTATATCGGCGGTGCGATTGCGCCCGGTGTCAATCTGAGCCTGGAGGCGTTGCATCAGGCCGCTGCGGCCCTGCCGCACATAGATATTACCATGCCAAATCAGGTGATCGGCAAGAATACGGTGGACTGCATGCAGGCCGGTGTGTTCTGGGGCTACATAGGCCTGATCCGCGAGATCTGCACCCGCATCAAGGCGGAGCATGGACGACCGATGAAGGTGATCGCCACAGGCGGTCTGGCGACGTTGTTTTCACAAGGCGACGCGCTGTTTGACGAATTCGAAGACACACTCACGATGCACGGGTTGACCGTCATCCATAAATATAACAAGGACTTAGGTAACTTATGAGCAGCAATAGGCTGATATACCTCCCCCTCGGTGGGGCGGGCGAGATTGGAATGAACTGTTACGTCTACGGCTACGGGCCACGGAATAAAGAACGGTTCATCCTGATTGATCTGGGGGTCACATTCCCCGAAGCAGAGGGCAGCCCCGGCGTTGACCTGATCCTGCCCGATATTTCGTGGCTGGAACAGCGCGCCGACCGGTTGGACGCGATATTTATCACACATGCGCACGAAGACCATGTGGGCGCTGTGGGGCATCTGTTGTCGCGGCTGAACGCGCCGGTTTACGCGCGTCCGTTCACCGCCAACATTGCACGGCGCAAGATGGAAGAGCAGGGCGGGGATCTGGATCAGTTGATCATCGCCAACGTCTGGCCGGAGCAGGTGCAGGCGGGGCCCTTCAAGGTCGGTTTCCTGCCGATCTCGCACTCGATCCCCGAGAGTTCTTCGATGGTGATCGACACGCCCGAGGGGCGGATCATCCATACGGGCGACTTCAAGTTGGACGAGACGCCCGTGGTCGGCGAACCCTTTGACCCGGCGCTTTGGGCGGATGTGTCGAAGGACGGGATCAAGGCGTTGGTGTGCGATTCCACCAACATCTTCAGCCAGCACAAGGGCCGGTCCGAGGCGACTGTCGGGCCTGAGATCACCAAGCTGGTGGCGGGGGCCAAGGGCATGGTTGTCGCGACCACGTTCGCGTCGAACATCGCCCGACTGAAAACCATCGCAGAGGCCGGAAACAAGGCAGGCCGCAGCGTTGTGCTGCTGGGCCGCGCCATGCGTCGCATGGTCGAAGCGGGCCAGCAATCGGGCGTCCTGAAGGGCTTTCCATCGGTTGTGTCGCCCGAGGATGCCTCGCAGTTGCCGCGCGAGAACCTGTTGTTGCTGGTGACCGGCAGTCAGGGAGAGCGGCGCGCCGCCTCTGCCTCGTTGAGCCGTGGCAAGTATCTGGGTCTGGAGATGAAGAAGGGCGATCTGTTCCTGTTCTCGTCGAAAACCATTCCCGGAAACGAACGCGGTGTTCTGCGGATCATCAACAATTTCAGCGAGATGGGCGTGGATATTGTCGATGACAGTTCCAACGTCTACCACGTTTCGGGCCACGCGAACCGCCCCGATATCGAAGCGCTGCATGACATTGTAAAGCCGCAGATCGTGATTCCGATGCACGGCGAACATCGCCACCTGCGCGAGCATGTAATGATTGCCGAAGCAAAGGGCATCAAGGGCGTGATCGCCACGAACGGCACGATGATCGACCTGACGGGCAAGTCCCCCAAGGTTGTCGACCATGTCGAGGCCGGCCGCATCTATCTGGACGGCAAGGTCCAGATCGGGGCAATGGACGGCGTTGTGCGCGACCGGATCCGGATGGCGATGAACGGCCATGTTCTGGCAACGCTGGTGATCGACGACGAGGACGATGTGCTGGGCGAGGCCTGGGTCGAGACCATGGGTCTGGCGGAGACGGGCATTTCCAACGCGCCGCTGGTCGATATTCTGGAGGCGGGCATCAGCCAGTTTCTGGGTCGTGCCGATCACCGGACGCTGTCGGATGACGACAAGCTGGAAGAGGCAATGCGCCGGGTGATCCGCCAGACGTCGATGGATGAAATCGGCAAAAAGCCGGAGGTGACCGTTGTTGTCAGCCGTCTGGTTGCGCAGTAGAGCATAAAAAAAGGGGCGGCAGTATGATGCTGCCGCCCCTTTTTTCTGATCCAACAGACGTGCTTTCAGCGCATTTTAGGTAAGTGACGCGCTTTCAGCGCGATTTTTTATGCCTCGCACCCGTCGGGTGCTCAGGTCGCGCGCTGTGGTTTTTTTGCGCGAGAGTATTTTTGCCGAGAAGATACTGAACAGACCTTCCCGGCAGAGTAGGTTACGACGTGCGCCGTTCGTCAAAGCTTTTGGCGATGAAGGTTGGCATATGGTCGCCCATGCCGACGATCTGTCTGTCGTTGCGTCCGCCGCCCGAATTGCGGGGCGAGGATTGCGCCGGAGCGCGCGAGCGAGACGAGGCGCGTGCAACCTGTTCGGGCTGCTCTGCCGTGATTTCGGGCCTTACCTCGGGCTTGGGGGCGGACTCGACAGGCGTCGGTTGCGCCGCGTCTGCCTGAACCGGCGTGTCGATCACGGGGGCGGCTTCGGTCACAGCGGGCTTCGGTTCGGAGCGCGACGCAGTGCGCGATCTGGACCGCGAGCGCGACGAGGTCTTGCGCGGTTCTGCCTGTTCCTCGGGGGTGGCAGGTTCGGCAGCGGGGGCCTTGGTGCCCAATGGGTTGTCGACGCGCGGGATGGTTTCCTTGACCAGATGCTCAATCGCGGCAAAGTTCTTGTCGTCGGACGGGCCGCAGATCATGAAGGTCTTGCCAGAGCGCCCTGCACGGCCTGTGCGGCCAATGCGGTGCACATAGTCCTCGGCGTGGCTGGGCACGTCGTAGTTGAACACATGGCTGACGTTCGGGATGTCGAGACCGCGTGCGGCCACGTCCGACGCACAAAGGAAGCGGAGCGTGCCGTCGCGGAAGCCTTGCAGCACCTGCATACGCTTGGACTGCTCCAGATCGCCATGGATCGGCTCGGCGTCATAGCCGTGCTGTTTCAGGGACTTGGCGACGATATCGACGTCGGTTTTGCGGTTGCAGAAGATGATCGCGTTCGAACAGGCATCGCCCTCGGACTCGATGATTGCGCGCAGGATCTCGCGCTTTTCCGCGGATTGCCGGGCTTTGTTCGTCGGTTTGAACATGACCACGGCCTGTTCGATCGTCTTTGAGGTCGTGGCGGCGCGGGCCACTTCGACCTTGGCGGGGTTCGACAGGAAGGTGTTTGTGATCCGCTCGATCTCGGGGGCCATTGTGGCGCTGAAAAACAGCGTCTGGCGGGTGAACGGCGTCATTGCGAAGATCCGCTCGATGTCGGGGATGAACCCCATGTCGAGCATGCGGTCGGCTTCGTCCACGACCATGATCTGCACGCCGGTCAGCAGCAGTTTGCCACGCTCGAAATGGTCCAGAAGACGGCCGGGGGTCGCGATCAGCACGTCGACGCCACGGTCGATCAACTGGTCTTGTTCCTTGAACGAGACGCCGCCGATCAGCAGGGCCTTCGTCAGTTTGGTGTATTTGGCATAAGCGTCAAAGTTTGCGGCAACCTGTGCGGCCAGTTCGCGCGTGGGCGCAAGAACGAGGCTGCGCGGCATCCGCGCACGGGCGCGGCCCTTTGACAGCATGGTGATCATCGGCAGGGTGAACGAGGCGGTTTTGCCGGTCCCCGTCTGGGCGATCCCCAAAACATCGCGCCCTTCAAGGGCGGGAGGAATGGCGCCTGCCTGAATCGGCGTTGGCGTTTCGTAGCCGCTATCCTCGATGGCTTTCAATACCTTCGGGTCCAGCTTCAAGTCTGAGAATTTTATCATTCGTATCCGTGTTCTACGGCACGATATGGCCGTATCGGTCATGGGAGCATTGGCCCGGATGGCCTTAGGTTATACACAAGCGCGTCCCTTATCGCGCCTGATTATCCAAAATATGGGTCAGGGTCAATGTGGCGTTCCAAAGTGGTAACATTTATGCCAGTTTCCGGCCATTGTCGTGATCGGAGAAACAGTAGCCAGTCATTTGCGGCCAGCGTCTGTCAGGGAAACTGCCTTCAGATCATCATTTGCTTGATCGCGGTCAGTTTCAATTCCGGGTGATCGCGCTCGATCCGGTCGATATCCCACTGAAGACGCGTCAGGTAAACGATGTCACCGTCGTGGTCATGGGCGATGTGACCTTTGTTTCCATTCACAAACTTATCCACAGCCGCCTTGTCACCGGAAACCCAGCGGGCAGAGGTGAATTGCGACGGGCCGAACCGCACGGGCAGGCCGTATTCCAGCTCGATCCGGCTTGCCAGAACCTCGAACTGCAACTGCCCGACGACCCCGACGATAAAGCCGGAGCCGATGGCAGGTTTGAACACTTTGGCGGCCCCTTCCTCGGCGAATTGCATCAGGGCCTTTTCCAGATGCTTGGCCTTCATCGGGTCGCCGGCGCGGACGGTTTGCAGCAATTCGGGTGCAAAGGACGGGATGCCGGTGACGCGGATCGCCTCGCCCTCGGTCAAGGTGTCGCCGATGCGCAATTGCCCGTGGTTCGGGATGCCGATGATGTCGCCCGCCCAGGCCTCTTCTGCCAGTTCGCGGTCCGAGGCGAGGAAGAGGACGGGGTTCGAGATGGCCATCGGTTTTTTGGACCGCACATGCAGCAGCTTCATCCCGCGGATAAAATGGCCCGAGGCGAGGCGCACAAAGGCCACGCGGTCGCGGTGCTTGGGGTCCATGTTGGCCTGCACCTTGAACACAAAGCCCACAACCTTGTCCTCGTCGGGGGACACAGAGCGGGGTTCGGCCTTTTGCACCTGCGGTTCGGGGCCGTATTTGCCGATGCCGGCCATCAGTTCCTTGACCCCGAAAGAGTTGATCGCAGAGCCGAACCAGATCGGTGTCATCGTGCCGTCAAGCAGCGCCTGCCGGTCAAAGGCGGGCAGCAGGGCGCGGGCCATTTCGACCTCTTCGCGCAGCTTTGCCAGCAGATCGGCGGGGATCAGATCGTCAAGTTTCGGGTCGTCCAGACCCTCGATCGACACGCTTTGCGCCACTTTGTTGCGGTCGGCGCGGTCCATCAGTTCCAGACGGTCGCGCAGCAGGTCGTAGCAGCCGATAAACTCGCGGCCAACCCCGATGGGCCAGCTGGCAGGGGTCACGTCGATCGCCAGATTTTCCTGGATTTCGTCGATGATTTCAAATGTATCGCGGCTTTCTCGGTCCATTTTGTTGCAGAACGTCAGGATCGGCAGGTCGCGCAGGCGGCAGACCTCGAACAGCTTGCGTGTCTGGCTTTCAACGCCCTTTGCGCCGTCGATGACCATGACGGCGGCGTCGACTGCGGTCAGGGTGCGATAAGTGTCCTCGGAAAAATCCGAGTGGCCGGGGGTGTCCACCAGATTGAACCGGTAATCTCCGAAATCAAACGACATGGCAGAGGCCGAGACAGAGATGCCGCGGTCCTTTTCCATCTGCATGAAGTCAGAGCGCGTTCGCCGCGCTTCGCCCTTGGCGCGCACCTGTCCGGCCATCTGGATCGCGCCACCATAAAGCAGGAATTTTTCGGTCAGCGTCGTCTTGCCCGCATCAGGGTGACTGATGATGGCGAAGGTTCTGCGACGCGCGATTTCGGGCGGCAAAACGGGGGCGTTATGAGTGCGATCCAACATGGCTGCGCGTATATCCGCGGGTTCGGGGAAGGGCAAGGATTTGAAACGGGGCGCGGGCGTGGGGCGTCCGAGGTTCAGAAACTGGACTGGACGCGATTTGGGGGCAGGCGTTAGCCTTTTGTCATGGGGGGGGATGCCCCGATGTTTCATTGCCAAGGAAAGGACCAAAACATGTCAGACACACTTTTTACCCGACTGGGCGGGACCGAAGCGATCACCAGAATCGCATCGGAGATGGTGGATTATCACGTTGCCAACCCGCTGATCGCCGCGCGGTTCGCCGGTAGCGACGTGCCCGCGATGAAGAAAATAGCCGCTGATTTCTTTGTTACCGGATCGGGCGGGCCGCAGGTCTATGCCGGCAAGGATATGCGCAGCGCCCACCGGCACATGAACATTTCGGACATGGAATTCATGGCAACGGTCGATGACCTGATGCTGGCGCTGTCGAACTCTGGCGTCGGCGATCACGAAAAGGCAGAGGTGCTGTATATTTTCTATAGCCTGAGACCCGAAGTCGTCGGGGTCTAGGCATCAGCCGGAACTTGCCCGCCGTAAAATCTCGGCGATGTCCAGTCCGGTCAGGCCGTGTTCCGACACTTCGAATTCGGCGCCCCGATTGGGTTGCATCACGGTGCCGGCACTGGCCAGACGGTTGACCACATCCTCTGGCAGGGCGCTGCGGGTGCGGGTGTCGAGTTGCAGGCTTTCAGCCGCGATCCCCTCAGCATAGATGATTTCGTGCTGGTCGAACAACAACTGAAAGTAATCCACAAACCCGCCATCCAGTTGCCGGACCGTCGTGCCGTTCACCAGATATTTCGCCTTCACCAGCACCTCGGAGCGGCCCACTTTCAGGTTGTCGTTCCGTTGGTAGATGAACAGACGGTGGTTCGGGCTGACGGTCAGGTCATTTTCATTGTGCAACGTCCCCTTTGCGATCAGGATCGGGGCAAAACTGCCCGTGGCGCGGACGGTGTTCTGCCCGATCCAGCGGATTTCCTGAGTGCCGTTGTCGCGGGTCAGCACCTTGTCACCGGCGCGCAGAATTTCGATCGGGCATTGGCGTCCGTCGGCCAGCGTGATGTTGGTGCCGCGCGTGAAGCTGACGCAGGCCACCTCGGCAAAACGGGCGCGGGGCGCAGTCTTGTCGATGCCGACCAGCGAGTATTCCTGTTTCGGGTTCAGGTTGGCCATGGGCAGGAAATAGACGCCTTCGACGGCATCATCCTCGGCGCTGACCTCGACCATGACGATCACTTCGACGGTAGAGCCATCGGAGGGCATCAATGTCGCGCAGCAATCCAGATGCAGGCTGGACCCGGGCGTGCCGATTTCGGTCGCCTTGTTGATTGTGAAGATGTCGCCGTCGGGAAGTGCGCTGATGGCCAGCCGGTGGCGGTGGGCACTCTCGGACAGGGTATAGACGTCGTCCAGCATCATCTCTGCCGCAAAGGACAAAGGATCGCCCAGATTGGCACCATTGGTCACGATGAAATCATTTGCGTCAAACACCGGAAGGCTTTGAACGGGGATGGTTCCCCCTGTCGGGATAAGCTTCATTCCAGCACTGCCTTCAAATCGTAAATGCGCCATGCACCGGGCAGCCAGCAAACGAAAAAAGCGCAGCCCGAACATGTCCGCTTACCCATGAGATACCATAGGGGCTTGGCCCGATCGGGTCAACATCGCGGCAGTTTCATGGCATTCGCACCGAAATCGGTCCTGTGTGATCGTGGCCGGCGGCGCGACCATAGGGTTTCGCAGATGAAAACGGGATGCTAGCGATAGGACAATGAATCAGGCGCAGGACAAAGGACGATACGGATGGATCTTGGAATTGCAGGAAAACGGGCATTGGTGTGCGCGTCATCAAAAGGTCTGGGGCGCGGCTGCGCCGAGGCGTTGGCTGGGGCCGGTGTCGATCTTGTCATGAACGCCCGCAGCACCGGCCCGCTGGAAGAGGCGGCCCGCGCGATCCGCGCGGCATATGGCGTGTCTGTCGTGACGGTTGCCGCCGACATCACAACCGAGGCGGGCCGCGCAGAGGTTCTGGCGGCGGCTGGCGATGTGGATATCCTTGTGACCAACGCGGGTGGCCCGCCTCCGGGAATCTGGAGCGACTGGAACCGCGACGATTTCATCAAGGCGCTGGACGCCAATATGCTGACGCCCATCGCGCTGATGACCGCGCTGTTGCCCGCCATGATGGACAAGGGCTGGGGCAGGGTGGTGAACATCACCAGCCAATCAGTCAAGGCACCCATCGCGGCACTGGGCCTGTCCAACGCGGCACGCACCGGCCTGACGGGCTATGTTGCGGGCACCTCGCGTCAGGTGGCCCCTTCGGGTGTCACGATCAACAACCTTTTGCCGGGCATCCACGCCACGGACCGCGCCGTGTCTTTGGACGCGGGCGTCGCCGATGCTCAGGGCATCAGCATGGATCAGGCCAAGGCCAACCGCGCCGCGACGATCCCCGCCCGCCGCTACGGCACGGCGCAGGAATTCGGCGCGACCTGCGCCTTTTTGTGCTCGCAACACGCGGGCTTTATCGTGGGGCAGAACATCCTGCTGGACGGTGGTGCGACCAACGCAACGATCTAGGCTCTCGCGGGGCGGTTCATTCCCTCGCGGGGCGGTCTACTCCCTCGCGGGGCGGGCGACCAGCAGGTCACAGGGCAGTTCGCGCATCAGGTCATTGGCAAAGCTGCCCAGAATAAAGGGCGCGGTTCCAGTGCGGGCATGCGCGCCGACCGCCACCAGATCGGGTTGTCGCTGTGCCATCTGGGCGGTGAACACCTGATGCAGTGACCCCTGCACAATCTCGGGCAGCCCCGCCGCCTTTGGCAGAAGGGCGTCTGCCAGCCAGGCCCTGCGCTCGGCCTCGGCCTCGGTTGTCAGGCGCTTGACCTCAATCCCAAGCGCCGCCGCGCCGGTCAACCCGCCAAACGGGATGTGCAGCGCGTGGACCATATGAATATCGGCCAATGGCGCGATGCGTGCGGCAACGCGCACGGCCTCGGCCGAGGAAGGCCCGAAATCAACCGGTGCCAGAACCTGACCATAGTCGTGCAACACGGGGTCGCGGACGATCAGAACCGGTCTGCGGCTACCGCGAACCAGACGTTCCATCGTTGTCTGGCGGATCAGATCCGCCAAGCCGCGCGGCCGGTGTTGGCCCAAAACGATCAGGCTGGCGTTCTGGTCTTCGGCGATATCGGGAAGATCCAGACTGATGTCGCCAAGAACCGCCATGCAGGAGTATTTGCAGGGTGTGATCCGTGCGACGTCCTTTGTCATCCGCGCAAGGCGGCGTTCCACATCCTCGCGCAGCGTTTCGGCCATGTCGACGGGCAGCGAACTGTCGACAATGGACACAACCGTCAGGCCGCAACCCAACCCCTGCGCCAGACGAAAGGCCCGCTGCACCGCGCGGTCGGATCGTGCCGAAAGATCTGTTGCGACAAGGATCGGGGTCATCGGGGCCTCCTGTGATCGACGCCCGCGTGAATCATGCGCCTGTTTTATGTGACCATCTGCGGGAGGCTTTGCATTGACCCGGATCATTTCGCCGCCCCCTTGCCGCGCACCACGGGGTTGCGGCGCTGGAAAGAGGCTGGTATCCCGCTTGAAACCCGATGGTTTTGATCGGATTTGGGGCGAGGCAGGCGTGCAAGGCAATAAACCACGGTTAGAAGTGCAACATATCACACGCCGTTTCGGCGGGCGCGCAGTTGTGGACGATGTGTCGCTTTCGGTTCTTCCGGGGCAGGTGACGTGCCTGCTGGGTCCGTCGGGCTGTGGAAAATCCACAACATTGCGGATTATTGCGGGTGTGGACCGGCAGGACGAGGGCCGCGTTCTGGTCGATGGCCGACTGGTGGCGGGCGACGGGGTGTTCGTTCCGCCCGAAGGCCGCTCTATCGGTTTGATGTTCCAGGACTTCGCATTGTTCCCGCATCTGTCGGTCGAAGGCAATGTTGCCTTTGGCCTGACCGGGCCGCGTGCCGCGCGCCGCGCTCGGGTCGAGGATTTGCTGGCCCGCGTCGACATGCTGCGCCACATTGATGACTTCCCACACCAGCTGTCGGGCGGCGAACAGCAGCGCGTCGCGCTGGCCCGCGCCCTTGCGCCGCGGCCCGAGATCATGTTGATGGACGAGCCGTTCTCCGGGCTGGACAACCGCCTGCGCGACGAGATCCGCGATCAGACGCTCGAGGTGCTGAAGGACGAGGGGGCCGCCGTTCTTCTGGTCACCCACGAGCCGGAAGAGGCCATGCGCATGGCCGATGAAATTGCCCTGATGCGCAATGGCAAGATTGTGCAAAGCGGCGCGCCCTATAACATCTACAATTCGCCGAAGGATCGCGAAGCTGCTGCCTTTTTCAGTGATATCAATATCTTGCGAGGCAAAGTTCAGGGGGCCTTGACCGACACGCCCTTTGGCCAGTTCCTGGCGCCGGGTGTTGCGGATGGAACCGAGGTCGAGATCATCATCCGGCCACAACACCTGCGCATCGACTTTGACCGTGCGGGCCGTGGCCCCAACCCTACGCCGTCCGAAGGGGTGGCGGCGCGCGCCTTTGTGGAACGCGCACGGTTCATGGGCAAGGAAAGCCTTGTTGAGTTCCGGATGGAGTTTGATGGTTCGGTCCTGAAGGCCTCGGTGCCATCGGTCTTTCTGCCGAAAGTGGGAATGCCGCTGTGGCTGATGATCCGGCGCGACCGCTGCTTTGTCTTTCCGGTGCGCTGATCCATAGGCCGCGCGTTCCGCGCGACGTCTTTGTCTCGCCGTCGCTGGCGCGACAGCTCGGGTTTTCGCCTGCGGCGCGGATATTTGGACCAAGAGGAATGATTAGACTCTTCTTGGTCCAAATATCCGCGCGCGGAGCGCGAAATTGCACGAAGTGCGAAAAGGAATGGCGCCGCAGGCGCCTCAATCGGATGCGATATTCTCCCCGGCTTTCAGGCGGGCCATGTGGTCGATCAGGGTTTTCCCCTGTTCCTCGACAAAGAGTGACGGCAGTAATTTGATGTCGTCCATCCGGTCGATCCGAAACACCATGAAATCATTGCAGTATTCGCACCAGGCGGTGCAGGTCCACAGCCTGCCCCAGTATTCCATCTTAAGCGGGCGTATGACGCGCTCGGCGGTTTCGCGGCCCAGATTGGTGTAGGTCATCCGCAGTTTCTGGCGTGACCGGATCGCGGCCCGCAGTGTCGGCAAATGCGCAAACCCCGCCGCCGCGTCTTTGAATGGATAGGTCGCAAAGCCCCAGCCGGTTGGCGGTGCGCTCCGGTCTTCGGGAAGCACCGCGTCGATCTTGGCCGACAGGCTGCGCGCGGCCTGCTGAAGTTCGGCGTCCCCGGCCTGCCCGACGACGGCCATTCCAAGATGCAGCGCCTCCAGTTCTATCATGCTGAGGTTCAAAGGCGGCAGGGTGATCGGCGCGGTCATCGCATAGCCAAGCCCGCGTTCGCCGATCACCGGCACCCCCGAGGTCATCAGGGTGTCCATATCACGGTAGACCGTGCGCACCGCCACACCCAAGCGGTCCGCCATGTCCTGCGCACGGTGAAGGCGCCCGTCACGCAGGATCTGGATCATCTCGAACAGCCTGTCGCTTCTGCGCATTCCTTGCCCCTGATTCTAGAGAAACCTGGGCCAACGCAGCCCCCACAACTGACATTAACATGTCAGGAGTGTTTTTAAAGGCGGGCTTCGGCACGGAAACCGCAGAATAACACCCGGAAAATCCCCCTGGCGCAGTGATTGGTCCTTTTCACTCGACCTGCGAGCCCATAAATACAATGCTTGAAATAGGGGCCGGTCCTGTGGCCCATAGTGGGAGAGAACTCATGCTGAACAATATCGGCCTTCCCGGCCTTCTTCTTATTGCGGTTGTCGTGCTGGTCCTTTTCGGGCGCGGCAAGATTTCGTCCTTGATGGGCGAAGTGGGCAAAGGCATCACATCATTCAAAAAGGGTGTCAGCGAAGGCACCAAAGAACTGGAAGAGGGCATGGACGACGCAAAAGACGTCACGCCCAAATCGGAGAAGGACAAGGCCTGATCGCCTGTCCTCATTAGGGTGACCCCGGATGTTTGATATCGGTTGGACCGAGCTGCTACTGATCGGAATTGTTGCCCTTATTGTGGTCGGTCCCAAAGACCTGCCCGGCATGTTCCACACTCTTGGCCGGTTTATCGCCAAGGCAAAGGGTATGGGGCGCGAATTTCAGCGTGCCATGGACGACGCCGCGAAAGAGAGCGGCATGGCCGATATGGGCAAAGACCTGAAGAACATGACCTCTGCCAAAAGCATGGGGTTGGACAAGCTGAAGGATGCCGCGACGAAGTTCGAGAAGTGGGAGCCGACAAAATCGACGGCCCCCAAGGGCCCTGCGACTGCGGCACTTTCCGAAGAGCGCGCGGCGATGGCCAAGAAGATATCGGAGGCCACGGCAAAAAAGGCGACAGAGCGTTTGACGGCAGAGGCAAAGGCAGCAAAGGCTGCCGAGGCCCCCGCCGACACCACGCCTGCACCTGCCGGGAAAGCGCAGGCCGCCAAAAAGGTCGCGGCCAAGACCGCCGCGAAACCCAAGGCGGCTGTTCCCCCCAAGGCAGCAGTCAACGCGGCCCCTAAACCTGCGGCCAAGCCCCGCGCAAAGAAACAATCCGGATCTGACATAGCATGACCGACGACGTCGACGACAGCAGTGCGCCCCTGATCGAGCATCTGGCTGAACTGAGGAACCGGTTGATCAAGTCGGTCATCGCTTTTATTATCGGGATGGTGATTTGCTACACGGTCTGGAACCAGATATTCAACATCCTGACCGACCCGATCTGCGGGTCCTTGCGCGATCGCGGGCAGGAATGCGGGCTGATCCTGATCAAGCTGCAAGAAGGCTTTTTCGTCGCCATCCGCATCTCATTGATGGGCGGGTTCATTCTGGCCTTTCCCTATATCGCCGCGCAGCTTTGGCGGTTTGTGGCACCGGGCCTGTACAAGAACGAAAAGAATGCGTTCCTGCCGTTCCTTCTGGCCTCGCCGATCATGTTCGCGATTGGCGGCGCCTTTGCGTTTTATGTCGTGATCCCGTTGGCCTTTGATTTCTTTCTGGGATTTCAACAGATGGGCACTGGTTCTGGTGTCGGTGCGGCCGCTACGGACGGCACGAAACTGGCAGAAGCGGGGATAACGTTCCAGGGTTCTGTCGATGAATACCTGTCGTTGACGATCAAGTTCATTCTGGCCTTCGGTCTTTGCTTTCAGTTGCCTGTGCTGCTGACCTTGATGGGCAAGGCCGGGCTGGTCTCGGCCAAGGGTCTGGGCGATGTGCGCAAATATGCGGTCGTCGGCATTTTGCTTCTGGCGGCCATTGTGACCCCGCCGGATGTTATCACGCAGGTGATCCTGTTCACCGTGGTTTACGGCCTTTACGAAATCTCTATCATGCTGGTCCGCCGCGTCGAAAAACAACGCGAGGCCAATCTGCGGGCACAGGGTCTGTGGTTCGAGGATGACGAGGACGATCTGGCTGACGACGAGCCGGAGCCCGAGGACAAGCCATGAGCGCTGAGGCGATCAGACGTATCGCCGCAGCGCTGGAACGGATGAGCCCGCCAGCGGCGGCCATGCCGGATTTCAGCGAGGCGGACGCATTCGTCTGGCATGTGGAACCCGACCGTCTGGCCCCCGTGCCCGACGTGAACCGGGTGGACCTGTCCTTGCTGATTGGCATCAACCGGTCGCGTGACACTTTGCTGGAAAATACGCTGCAATTCGCGCGCGGCCTGCCGGCAAATAACGCGCTGCTTTGGGGCGCGCGGGGGATGGGAAAATCCAGCCTTGTCAAGGCGATCCATGCCGAGGTGCTGCGCCAGGGCCATGCGTTGAAAATCGTCGAGGTCCAGCGTGAGGATCTGCCCTCTATCGCACGCTTGCTGAACCTGCTGCGTTCGTCGGGCAAACGGTTCCTGCTGTTCTGCGACGACCTGTCGTTCAGTCATGATGACCAGCACTACAAGTCCCTGAAGGCGGTCCTGGATGGCGGGATCGAAGGGCGGCCGTCCAATGTGGTGTTCTACGCGACATCCAACCGCCGCCATCTGATGCCGCGCGATATGATCGAGAATGAGCGATCAAGCGCGATTTCTCCATCCGAGGCGACAGAGGAAAAAGTGTCTCTTTCGGACCGGTTCGGCCTGTGGCTTGGCTTCCATCCCTGCACTCAGGACGAGTATTTGTCCATGATCCGCGGTTATTGCGATGCGCATGATGTGGTGATCGACGATGTCACGCTGCGGGCCGAGGCGATTGAATGGCAGGCAACACGAGGCAGCAGGTCTGGTCGCGTTGCGTGGCAATATTTTACAGATCTGGCCGGGCGGCGCGGCATTCCCCTCTGATCCAAAGGACGCGCGTTCCGCGCGACGGTTTTGGTCTCGCACCGCTGGCGCGGCGGCTCGGGTTTGCGCTGCGCGCGCGGATATTT
The DNA here is from genome assembly GCF_052119585.1 of Pseudogemmobacter sp. W21_MBD1_M6. Classification (NCBI taxonomy): domain Bacteria; kingdom Pseudomonadati; phylum Pseudomonadota; class Alphaproteobacteria; order Rhodobacterales; family Paracoccaceae; genus Pseudogemmobacter; species Pseudogemmobacter sp. W21_MBD1_M6. The sequence goes on from NZ_JBGQOJ010000006.1 coordinate 97,489, forward strand.
ATTCCAAGACGAAGCTGTGAGTTCTTCTCGGTCCAAATACTCGCGCGCGCAGCGCAAAATCGCACGAAGTGCCAGATGGAACAGCGCCGAAGGCGCTTCCTTGTTATTGCAGGTAGGGGGTCGGGTCGACGCTGTCAAAGCCCTGTCGGACTTCGAAATGGACAAATGAGGGTGTGCCCGGACGAACCACCGCAACAGCCTGGCCGCGTTTGACCGTGTCGCCCTTTTTCACTTTGATCCCGTCCACGTTCGCGTAAACCGTCAACAGGTTGTTGGCATGGCGCAGCACAAGGATCGGAATCTGGTCGGTCGATGCGGTGATCGCGGCGACTGTGCCGCTGTCTGCCGCCTTGACCAGATCGCCCGGTTTGGCCGCTATATCAATGCCTTCGTTCTTTTTCTTGACATAGTCGCGGATGATATTTCCGTTCACCGGATAGAGCATTTTAGGGGCTTTGGTCGCGGCAGAGGTTTTGAACTGGTCAAGCTGCGGAGAGGCTGGCGTGTCTTTTGCCGGGGCGGTTGCTGCCGCAGGTTTTTCTGCGGGCAGCGGTTTGACTGCGCTGGGGGGGGGGGGCGTCGGGCTGCCAACGCCGGGGGCTGTGATCACAGCGGGCTTCAGTGCTGCGGTTTTCGTTTCATTCGCGACCGGAATGATCAGCAATTGTCCTTCGCGCACGGACAGGTCGGGGCCGAGGCCGTTCCAGTCTGACAGGGACTTGACCGAGACATTGTAGAGGCGGGCAATGGAATAGGCCGTTTCGCCACGGGTTGCTTTGTGGCGCAGGGGTTCTGCCCCGACTTGTGCCGCCGGTTTGGGCGTTGTCGTTGTGCCCGCGCGTTCGATCGCGTTTCCGGCCAGTGTCGTGACGTCGATCTGGTCGGTCGCGGGCAGGATCGGTCCCGTTGTCGGGGCGCCCGTGGCGGGCGAGGGTTCGGCGACGCGGCGTGGTAGCGCCAGCAGTTCCCCCTTGCGCAAGGGCACATCGGCGGGAAGGGCGTTGTATGTTGCAAGCTCGGCCGCCGCGATGCCAAGTCGCGCGGCAACCGTGGTGACCGTATCGCCCTGACGGGCAACGGCGACCTGATAATTCGGGTAAGAGATGACGCCGCGGTCATCGGCCTTGGGGCGGGGGGCGGCGTTCAGGGCTGCGGCGGTCGTGTCAAAGGCGCGGCCACCGGCCCCGCGAAAGTCACCGTCAAACCCGTCATTACAGGCGGCAGCGGATGTCAGTGCTGTGCCCAGAACCAGTGCGCGCAAAAGGGGGCGTCGGATTGCCATATGCTCGTCCTCAATCAGCGACCCGTTCAGTCGGGCCTACTATTATTCTTTTCCAAGCCCCTCCAGAAGGGGCACAAAGCGCACGGGGCGCAGTTCCTGATAGTCCAGTCCGGTATCCAGCCGCGTCACCTTGATCAGATGTTGCACCGTATCGGATTGGCCCACAGGCACAACCATTATACCCCCAACGCGCAATTGCGCCAATAGGGGACCGGGCGGATCTTCGGCGGCGGCGGTCACGATAATGCGGTCGAAGGGGGCTTGCTCGGGCAGGCCAAAGCTGCCGTCGCCGGTGATTGCCATGATATTGGTCAGGTCCATGTCGTCGAACAGTTGCCGCGCCTCGCGGACAAGGCGGCGGTGGCGGTCCACGGTGTAGACGCGGCGCGCCAGTTGCGACAGGATCGCGGCCTGATAGCCGGACCCCGTGCCGACCTCCAGCACCTTGTCGCGTGGTTGCACGTCCAGCGCCTGTGTCATCAACCCGACGACCGATGGCTGGCTGATGGTCTGGCCGCAGGCGATGGGCAGCGGCATGTCCTCGTAGGCGCGGTTGGCAAAGATGCCGCGCACGAACGGCCCACGGTCGATCTTTTCCATCGCGGTCAGCACACGGCTGTCGGTGACGCCCTTTGATCTGAGCGCAAACAGAAATTGCATTTTGCGCTCGGCGGCCTCTGTCATTCGAGCGCGTCTTTCAGGCTGGACATCATACTGTGCGCCGTCAGATCGCAGCGCATCGGCGTGACCGAAATATAACCTGCCAGATTGGCGTGGGCGTCCGACCCTTCGGCGGTGGGCATGTTCTGCACACCGCCCTTGATCCACAGGAATTTGCGCCCCGATGGCGAATGGTGCGGTTCGACCCCGAACGAGGTGTCGCGACGGAACCCTTGGGTGCAGACGCGCAGGCCTTTGACGTTTTCACCGGGAACGGGCGGAAAATTTACGTTGTAGAACAGTCGGTAATCGGCGCTGTCCCAGATGCCCTTGTCCAGCAATGCGCGCACTGTGGCCACGCCGTGGCGCGCGGCGGCGTCGAACGGGTCTTCCAGTTTGACGTTTTCAGGGCCGTAATATTGCGACATGGCGATGGCGGGGATGCCCTGCAATGCGGCCTCTATCGCGGCACCGATCGTGCCCGAATACAGCGTATTCTCGGCGGCGTTGTTGCCCCGGTTCACGCCCGACAGCACCAGATCCGGGCGATGGGGCATCACGTCGTAAAGCGCCGCAAGAACGCAGTCCGCAGGAGAGCCCTCGGCGGCAAATCGGCGGGGGCCAAGTTCGGCGATCATCATCGGATGGGTATAGGAGATGCAGTGCCCGACGCCCGATTGCTCGAATGCGGGGGCGACGGTCCAGACCTCGCCGGTGGGCCCTGCGATGTCCAGCGCGATCCGGGTCAGAATTTCCAGCCCCGGCGCGTTGATGCCGTCGTCATTGGTGATCAGAATACGCATGTTTACCCGTGCCAGTTTGCCGTTTGACTATCCTTAGTCCAGCGACGGGCAGGGGTAAAGCAGGGCGCGCCTAAAGAGAGGCGATGATTTTGGCGGCCTCGGTTTTTGTGTCCGCAAGCACACTTTTGTCTTCGCCGGGGAAAAACCGGGCCCGGATCGCACTGGCCATCGGGGCCGGGGTGGCGATGACAACGCGCGGTCCGGTCTTGACCGTTTCCGCAGCCCAACTGCGGGCAAGCGCGATTTGCGCGGCTTTGGATGCGCCGTAGGCCCCGAAAAATGCCGCACCCGCACGCGGGTCATCCAGAAACACGGCTGTTCCCGTGTTGCTGGCGTTCAGCAAGGGTTCGATAAAGGTGATCAGATGCGATGTCGCGCGGACGTTGCAGGCAAAGGTCTTGTCAAAGTCCTTTTCGTCGACAAACGGCGCGGGCGACATGGGGGGCGCGTGGATTGCGGCATGCACCCAAAGATCCAGCTTGCCCCAGCGGTCATGGATCGACCGGCACAGATGGCGCATCGCGTCATCATTGGTCACATCCATCGGCGCCAAAGTCGCCTGACCGCCCGCCGCCTGAATGCGGTCGTCCAGCTCTTCCAGTGCGCCGGTGGTCTTTGCCACGGCGATCACGTGATAGTCTGCCGCCAAAGCCTCGGCCATGGCGGCACCGATCCCGCGCGATGCGCCGGTGACAAGGGCAATCTTTTCGCTCATTCTGCGGCCTTTACCTCGAACCCTTTGGTGATCATGTCAGACGGGGCCACGGGGTATTCACCCGAGAAACAGGCGTCGCAATATTGCGGCTGGGCGGGGTTGCGGCCCTTGGCCTCGCCTGCGGCACGGTAAAGCCCGTCAAGCGATATGAACTTCAGGCTGTCGACGCCGATAAAGTCGCGCATCTCGTCCTCGGTCATGTTTGCCGCCAGCAGCTTGCCGCGTTCCGGCGTATCCACGCCATAGAAACACGGCCAGGCCGTGGGCGGCGATGCTATGCGAAAATGAACTTCGGCAGCGCCCGCATCCAGTATCATTTGCTTGATCTTGATCGAGGTCGTGCCACGCACCACGCTGTCATCCACCAGAATGACCCGCTTGCCCTTGATCAGGGCGCGGTTCACGTTCAGCTTCAGACGCACGCCCATGTTGCGGATCTGCTCTGTCGGTTCGATAAAGGTCCGGCCCATATACTGGTTGCGGATGATGCCCATGGCATAGGGAATGCCGCTTTGCTGGGAAAACCCGATGGCCGCAGGCGTGCCGCTGTCCGGCACGGGGCAGACCAGATCGGCATCGACCGGTGCCTCTTTGGCCAGTTCGACCCCGATGGCCACGCGGGTTTCATAGACGGACCGGCCACCCAGAATACTGTCGGGGCGGCTGAAATACACATGTTCGAAGATGCAGAAGCGGGGTTTCTTGCGCTCGAAGGGGTGAAAACTTTCGACGCCGTGCTTGGCGCTGATCACGACCATCTCACCCGGCTCGATCTCGCGGACGAATTCGGCCCCGATGATGTCCAGCGCGCATGTCTCTGACGACAGGGCCCAGCCGTCGGCAACCTTGCCCAGAACCAACGGTCGCACGCCCAAGGGATCGCGCACGCCGATCAGCTTGGTGCGGGTCATGGCGACAATGGAAAACGCCCCCTCGACACGACGCAGCGCGTCTTTCATCCGCTCGGGGATGTTCTGCTGCAACGACCGCGCCATCAGATGGATGATGCATTCGCTGTCCGACGATGACTGGAAGATCGAGCCGCGCTCGATCAGTTCCTTGCGCAGGGCAAGGGCATTGGTGATGTTGCCGTTATGGGCAATAGCCGCGCCGCCCATGGAGAACTCGCCAAAGAAGGGCTGCACGTCGCGGATCTGGGTGTTGCCCTTTGATCCGGCGGTGGAATAGCGCACATGGCCGATCGACAACTGCCCGGGCAGCGTTTCCATCAGCGATGCTTTGGTGAAATTGTCGCGCACATAGCCAAAACGCCGGGCCGAGTTGAAACCGCTGTCAGCGTCAAAGCTGACGATGCCGCCCGCTTCCTGGCCGCGATGTTGAAGCGCGTGCAGTCCTAGGGCCACGAAGTTCGCCGCATCGGCCACGCCGATGACGCCAAACACGCCGCATTCTTCCTTAAGTTTATCGTCGTCAAACGGGTTGCTGGGCGGCAGGTCTCGCATGGGGGCGGGTGCTCCGAATCCGGCTAGGTAAGGTTTAGCCCCTCTTAGTCACTCCCGCAGCAAGTGTCACGAGCCGATGCGTCACGAAACTGACATGGCGCGTATTTCGGGTGTTCTTCTCGGACCAAATACTCATCTTTTTCCTGCGACTGCAGGTCCTGCCAAAAGATCTAAAGCCTCCGGCAGGGGTATTTTCAGAACAAAGAAACCGGCAAAAGGTTACGAGCCGCAGTTTCCGACCAGTTGTTCGTAGCGCGATACGATCCAGCCCGGCGCGTCTGCGGGGATCTGTTCGTCGATGTTGGTCTGGGTGCTGGCAAAAACCTTGGCGGTGCGGCTGTCGTCCACCATCGGGATCGACTGTTCGACCATCACGCGGCTGTAGACCACCAATGCAACGGCGACCAGAAGGATGCCGCGCAGGGCACCGAAGAGGAACCCGAGGCCCTGATCCACGCCGCCGAGGGCGGAGCGTTGCACGATTCCCGCGAATAATGGCGTGAACAGCGACACGACAACAAGCGAGACCGCAAAGACCGCAGCAAAAGCCGCGATGATCGACAGTTCACAACTGTCACCGATGAATTCGCCCAGAACGGGGATTTCCTTGATCAGGGGTTCGACCTGATGCGCAAAAAGGAACGCCAGAACCGCGGCGGCGATCCAACCTGCGATGGACATTGCCTCGCGGACAAAGCCACGCGAATAGGCGAGCAACGCAGATACAATGATAACCAGCGCAACCACGCCATCGATAATGGTAAAACCGTCCATGCTTTTGCCCTTATGCGGTCAACCCGCTCCAAATATCTCGCCTACAAATGCCGTCAGATCCGACATCTGCTGTATCTTCAAGCCAGCATCCGACCCCAGCTTGCTGCGCATCGGTGCAATTGCGCCTGTGAAACCAAGTTTTTGCGCTTCTTTCAACCTGTTTTCGGTCTGTCCGACCGGTCTTAGGGCGCCAGAGAGGCTTATTTCGCCAAAAACGACGATATCGGCGGGCAAAGGCGCATCTTCCCGCGCACTGAGAAGGGCGGCGGCCACGGCCAGGTCGGCGGCGGGTTCGTTGATGCGCATGCCGCCCGCCACGTTCAGATAGACGTCAAGGCCGGTGAACGGGATGCCGCAGCGGGCCTCTAGAACGGCAAGGATCATGGCAAGCCGCCCGCCATCCCATCCGACCACGGTGCGGCGCGGCTGGCTGTGCGGCGATGGGGCGACAAGCGCCTGTAGTTCGCACAGGACCGGGCGGGTGCCCTCGATCCCGGCAAAGACCACAGAGCCGGGCGCAGGTTTGTCGCGCTCTGACAGGAACAGCGCCGAGGGGTTGGTGACCTGCGCCAGACCTTCGCCGGTCATCTCGAACACGCCGATCTCGTCTGCGGGGCCAAAGCGGTTCTTGACCGCGCGCAGGATGCGGAACTGGTGGCCGCGCTCTCCCTCGAAGTAGAGCACGGTATCGACCATATGCTCGACCACGCGGGGGCCGGCGATCTGGCCCTCTTTGGTGACATGGCCGACCAGCACGACAGAGGTTCCGGTGCGTTTGGCAAAGGTCACAAGTTCGTGGCAGGCGGCGCGAACCTGTGCCACGGACCCCGGTGCGCTTTCCACATTGTCGGCCCACATGGTCTGGATCGAATCGATCACCACCAGATCGGGGCGCTCCTTGTCCAGCGTGGTGATGATGTCGCGCAGGTTTGTTTCGGCGGCAAGTTGCACCGGCGCATCCGCCAGATTAAGGCGTTGCGCCCGCATGCGGATCTGTGCCGAGGCTTCCTCTCCCGAGACGTAGATGCATTTCAGGCCCGCACGGGCAAAGCTGGCGGTGGCCTGCAACAAAAGCGTCGATTTCCCGATGCCGGGGTCGCCGCCCACCAGAATGGCGCTGGCCCTGACCAATCCGCCGCCCAGCACGCGGTCCAGTTCGTCCAGCCCCGATTTCACGCGGGGGGGCGCGGGTTCTTCGGTGGACAGATCGGTCAGGATCATTGCGCTGCCGCGCTGCGCGCCAAGGGATTTCTTGGACGGACCTGCGGACAGGGGCGCCTCTTCGACGATGGAATTCCAGGCGCCGCAGTCGTCGCAGCGCCCCGACCATTTCTTATGGGCGGCACCGCAGGAGGAACAGGTGAAGGAGGATTGTTTTGCCATAGGGCCTTGTGGACTAGGCCGCGGGTTTCGGCAAGCGGTCGGTTGCGATGCCGATCACCAGACTGGCCAGAATGCAGGCGGTGAACAGATACAGGCCCCACGCGGTTTCCAATCGGCCCAGGCCCACGCCCTTGGCAATCACGATGTAAAGCGCGATCAGAAACACATCGGCCATGGCCAGTTTCCCGAGTAGCCCAAGGGCCGGCATCAGGCGTGGCGACAGATACCCGAATTGCACCAGCGCCAGCCCAAGGGTTTTGAGAAACGGCGCAACCAGTGCAAAGAACGTCACGGCCAGCGCAAGGAACACATCCTTGGCCCAAAGCGTTTGCAGCCCCGAGACAACAGAGATTTCCGACAGGCTGAAATAGGGCAGCAGCCCTGCCTTCATCAGGGGCGCGAACCATGCCACGGGAAACAGGATCAGAAGCGAAAGATTGGCGAGGCGAAGGAGGGTCATTTGCGCGGCAAGGGTCCTGTGTCTGACGCCTGATATAAAGGCGCAAACCTTACGGCTTGCAAGCCTTGGCGGCCCGTGGCGCCTGGATCTGTGCGGTGGTCCGGGCGGTCCTGATTGCGGTGTGGCGGCAATCACCTGACCGCTTCGATCGGGCCCACGGCCCGACCGTTGATGAACTGGTCAAGATAGGGGTCGCCGCTGGCATCCATCTGACCCACCGGACCGGACCACTGGATGACGCCCGCATGTAACATGGCGACCGTGTCGGCAATCTCGCGCACGCTTCGCATATCGTGGGTGATGGTCATGGCGGTGACGCCCATCTCGACCACGATCTCGCGGATCAGTTCGTTGATGACGCCGGACATGATCGGATCGAGGCCCGATGTGGGTTCGTCGAAAAAGATGATTTCCGGCTCTGCCGCGATGGCGCGGGCAAGGCCCACACGTTTCTGCATACCGCCCGACAATTCTGCCGGATAGCGGTCTGCGACATCGGGCTTCAGCCCGACGCGGCGCAACTTTTCTATCGCGATCTCTCGTGCCTCTGCGGGTTTGTGTTTGGCCGGGCCACGCATCAGGCGAAAGGCGACATTTTGCCAGACGGTCATGGAATCGAACAACGCCCCACCCTGAAACAGCATCCCGAACCGGGCCAGAAACGCGTCACGCTCTGCCGTCATCGCATCCTCGCCATCGACGGTGATACTGCCTGTATCGGGCGTCACCAGTCCCAGAATGCATTTCAGCATCACCGACTTGCCGGTGCCAGATCCACCGATCACCACCATGCTGGTGCCCGTCGGGATCGTCAGATTGACCCCGCGCAGCACCGCATTGGTGCCGAATGTCTTGTGAACGTCGGTCAGGGTAATCATGCGCTGAAAAACAGTTCTGTCAGGATGTAGTTCGAGGCAAGGATCAGCACAGAGGCCGCAACCACCGCCTGCCGCACCGCATTACCGACGCCCTGCGCCCCGCGACCCGAGTTCATGCCGTAATAACACCCCATAAGGGCAACGATGAAGCCAAAGACAGCACCTTTGACAAGCCCCGACCCGACATCCCAGAATTCCAGAAAATCAGCGGTATTGCTTAGGTAAGCGGCAGAGTTGAAGCCAAGCCGGTTCACGCCGACCAGATAGCCCCCCATGATCCCGATGGCATCCCCGACCGCCACAAGAACCGGCACCGCCAGCGTGGCCGCCAACACGCGGGGCACGGTCAGGTATTTCATCGGATGGGTGGACAGGGTGACCAGCGCGTCGATTTGCTCGGTGACCTTCATCGTCCCGATCTCTGCCGCGATCGAACTGGCCACGCGCGCTGCGACCATCAGACCGCCCAGAACCGGCCCCAGCTCGCGCACCATGCCGATGGCGACGATAGAGGGCACAACGGCCTCGGCGTTGAACCGCGAGCCACCGGCATAGATCTGCAACGCCAATGCGCCGCCGGTGAACACGGCCGTCAGCCCGACGACAGGCAGGCTGAAATAGCCGATCTGCATCAGCGCGGTCAGGAATTCCCGGATATAGAACGGCGGACGCACCAGATGGCCCAGCGTCTGGCCTGCAAACAGCGCGATCCGGCCGATGGTGGCACAGATCGTCAGGGTCAGGCGACCAAGCGAGGCGACAGGTGACAGAACCAAAATCACGCGTGCCCACCACTGTAGCGGCGCGTATACCGCGCGCCAAGCGAGGTCAGGATCTCGTATCCGATGGTGTCCGCCATGGCGGCAAGCTGATCAACGGTCTGGTTCGGCCCGAGGATATCAAGACAGGACGGTGTTTCCGCCAGATGGGTGATGTCGACGCCGATCATATCCATTGATACGCGGCCTGCGACGGGGCAGGGCGTATCCTCGTGGAACAGACGCGCCTTGTTCGACATCTTGCGCAGCAACCCGTCGGCATAGCCACCCGACACCGTCGCGATGCGCGATGCGATTTCGGCGGTCCATGTGCCGCCGTATCCCACGGTCTCGTCCGTCTCGACGTCCCGTGTCTGGATCACCGGCAGCGACAGACTGACCACAGGCGTTGCCGCATCGAACGGGGCGCCGCCATAAAGGCCGATGCCGGGGCGCGTCAGATCAAAGTGATAGTCAGGGCCCAACAAGATGCCGCCCGTTGCGGACAGGGACCGGGGCACGGTCACCCCGTCGGTCATGTCGTGAAACGTCTTCAACTGCGCCGCGTTCATCGGGTGGTCCGGTTCGTCGGCGCAGGCCAGATGGCTCATGATCAGGGTGGGGGATTGCTGCAAGGCGATCTCGGCGATGGCGGCCCATTCGGGCAGCTCCATGCCCAGCCGGTTCATGCCGGTGTCGAGCTGGATGCCGAAGGGATGACCCGGCAAGGCCTCGAAATGGCGGGTGATCTGCTCGATGCTGTTCAGCATGGGCGTCAGATACAGGTCGTGGATCATATCGGTGTCGCCGCGCATATGACCTGAAAAGATCGAAATTTCCGGCCCCGGCCCAAGGGCCTGACGCACCGCAGCGCCTTCCTCGGCGGCGGCCACGAAAAAGCGGCGCGCCCCGGCCTGCGCAAGCGCTCGCGCGACGCGCCCCGCCCCAAGTCCGTAGCCGTCAGCCTTGACCACCGCGGCGGTCTGCACATCGGTTGATGTCATCGCATCCAGCGCGCGCCAGTTGGCCGCCAGAGCGTCGAGGTCGATTGTAAGTGTCGCTGTTCCCATGTCGGGGTTTTGACAGGCGGGCGGGCAAGGTCAAGGAAAAAGCAAACGGAGGCGCTTGCAGCGCCATTTCTAGATGCGCTTCGCGCGGTTTTCCGCTTCGCGAAGGATATTTTAACCAAGAAGAATGAGATTTTCTGTTTTCTTTTTGGGAACAATATCCCGGGGTTCGGGGCAGAGCCCCGATCCGCGCCGCAGGCGCAGGATTAGAAGTCTGTGCCGCCTTCGCCCTGCTGCCAGCTTTTCGCAAGGTTGCCAAAGCGCGTGAACCTGCCTTCGAATGACAGTTCGACCGTGCCGATCGGGCCGTGACGCTGTTTGCCGATGATGACCTCGGCCTTGCCGTGCAGGCGCTCCATTTCTTCTTGCCACATGGCGATCTTTTCCATCTCGTGGTCGCCGGGCTTTTCGCGCTCTTTGTAATATTCTTCGCGGAAGACGAACATCACGACGTCGGCGTCCTGCTCGATCGATCCGGATTCGCGCAGGTCGCTGAGTTGGGGCCGCTTGTCTTCGCGGCTTTCTACCGCACGGCTGAGCTGCGACAGGGCAATGACCGGAATATCCAGTTCCTTGGCCACGGCCTTCAGGCCCTGGGTGATCTCGGAAACCTCGTTTACGCGGTTTTCGCCCTTGCCGGTTCCACGCAGCAGCTGAAGGTAGTCGACGATTAGAACGTCCAGCCCGTGGGTCCGCTTCAGGCGGCGCGCGCGGGCGGCCAGCTGGCTGATCGGCAGCGCGGGGGTGTCGTCGATGAAAAGGGGGCAGGCCTCCAGCGCCTTGGCGGCATCGACCAGACGGCGGAATTCTGCCTCGGTCATGTCGCCTGACCTGATCTGCTGGCTGGGCACCTCTGCCGCTTCGGACAGGATCCGCGCGGCGAGCTGTTCAGAGCTCATCTCGAGGCTGAAAAAGCCGACGACGCCACCGTCCACAGCGCCTTCGGATCCGTCCTGTTTCAGGCCCTTTTTATAGGCTTTCGCGATGTTGAAGGCGATGTTTGTGGCCAGCGAGGTCTTCCCCATGGACGGGCGACCGGCAAGGATCAGAAGGTCGGAGCGGTGTAGGCCGCCCAGTTTCTTGTCCATATCGACAAGACCGGTGGACACGCCCGACAATCCTCCATCGCGCTGGTAGGCGGCGTTGGCCGAATTGACCGCATCGGTCACGGCGCGCAGGAAGGATTGGAAACCGGTTTCAGACTGTCCCTGTTCGCCCAGTTTGTAAAGGCGTTGTTCGGCCTCGACGATCTGTTCTTTCGGCTCGCTTGCGACGTCGATCTTGGCGGCGGTCGCGGAAATGTCGCGGCCCAGCTGGATCAGTTCGCGGCGGATCGCGAGATCGTAGATCATCTGCGCATAATCACGGGCGGCAAACGAGGAAATTGCGGCACCAGCCAGACGGGCCAGATAGGCGGGGCCGCCCAGCTCTTTCAGGCCGTCGTCGTCTTCGAGGAAAATCTTCAGCGTGACCGGCGAGGCGAGCTGGTTCTTGGAAATCTTCGCAACGGCGACCTCGTAGATTCGCTGGTGCACGGGGTCGTTGAAATGATGCGGTTTGATGATCGAGGCAACGCGGTCATAGATGTCGTTGTTCGTCAGAATCGCGCCGAGAAGTTGTTGTTCGGCCTCGATATTATGCGGCAGATAATCCGAGGTTGCTGCCGCTGCTGCGGCCTGTGCGATCGACGATATCTCGTTCATTTTTTATGCCCCTGTCTTCCCGACGTTTGTCATAAAACTGTTGGCCCATCGGGGCAAAATGTATGTTTATGTGGATTGTTTGCGCAACCAGCGTACACCCCACATTATGCGCCCTTGTAGGGCGTGTCGTCAATATATAGGCGCTGTGTCCCGCACGCTTGCGCAAAATTACAACGGTTCCGAATTTTTCGAGGTCGGCGCGCAGACCGCTGTCGGGCCTACTCGCCACCACTTCGAACTGCGATTCGCAAGCCGGTCAGGCGCCTTTGGGGGCCCAATCGCGGGGGGCGTGCAAAAACGCCTCGACTTCTGTCAGGGTGGCCGTGTCGAAGGCGCCGCTGTCCTTGGCCTCGGCCAGCACGTCCCACCATGTACACAGGTGGTGCAGGGCAACGCCGTGGTCGCCGAGTGTCTTGGTCGTTTCGGGGAAAATGCCGTAGTAAAAGATCACAGCCGTATGAGCGCAGGTCGCGCCGGTGTCGCGGATCGCGTCGACAAAGCTGATCTTTGATCCGCCGTCGGTCGTCAGATCCTCGACCAGCAGCACGCGCTGGCCTTCGGTCATTTCACCCTCGATGCGGGCGTTGCGGCCGTAACCTTTGGGTTTCTTGCGGACATAGGTCATCGGCAGGCCCATGCGTTCGGCCACAAGGGCGGCAAAGGGTATGCCTGCGGTTTCGCCACCGGCGATGTTGTCGAAGGCCTCGAACCCGGCGTCGCGCAGCACGGTGCAGGTCAGGAAATCCATCAGGGTAGAGCGGATACGCGGATAGCTGATCAGCTTGCGGCAGTCGATATAGGTCGGTGCCTTGAACCCGCTGGCAAAGGTGAACGGTTCGGTCGCGTTGAAATGCACTGCCTTGATTTCAAGCAGCATTTTCGCCGTCAGGCGGGCCATGGTTGCGCGGTCGGGGTAAGAGGTGGGGATCATCGCGGGGGTCCTTAGCTGACGTGCCAATGCAGGGGGAAGCCGGGATCAAAGACGGTGACCGGGCCGGCGCCGGTATCGATTCTGGCGGGATATAAGACAGCATCTCCCTTGGTCAGGGTGATGGTGTCGGTGTTGGGTTCCAGGCCATAAAACGCCGGCCCGTTGAGCGAGGCAAAGCCTTCCAGCCGGTCCAGTGCGCCGTCCTGCTCGAACACTTCGGCGAGGCAGGACATGGTGTTCGTCGCGGTAAAACACCCCGCGCAGCCGCAGGCATGTTCCTTCAGCGCGTCGATATGCGGGGCGCTGTCGGTGCCAAGAAAGAACCGCGCATCGCCGGATGTGGCGGCGGCCCGCAAGGCCAGACGGTGTTCCTCGCGCTTGGCGACGGGCAGGCAATAGTAATGCGGCTTGATCCCGCCCACGAGGATGTGGTTGCGGTTGATGATCAGGTGATGCGTGGTGATCGTGGCGCCAAGGTCCTTGGCATTTGATTTGACGTAATCGACGCCCTGAGATGTAGTAATGTGTTCCATAATGATCCGAAGGCCTGGAATGGACCGCCGCAGGGGGTCAAGGACCGTGTCGATGAACACCGCCTCGCGGTCGAAGATGTCAACATCGGCGGTGGTGACTTCGCCATGCATGCACAGCGGCAAACCGATCTCTGCCATCCGCTCCAGCACGGAGCGGACGTTTTCGAAGTTGCGCACGCCGCTGGCGGAATTGGTGGTGGCGCCTGCCGGATACAGCTTTACCGCGGTGATCAGGCCGCTGGCGTGGGCGGCCGCGACATCGGCGGGGTCGGTCGTTTCGGTCAGGTAAAGCGTCATCAAGGGCACGAAGGCCATGCCAGCGGGCAGGGCCGCCATAATCCGCGCGCGGTAGGCGGCGGCGTCCGTTGCGGTGACCACGGGCGGCACCAGATTGGGCATGATGATCGCGCGGCCAAAATGGCGGGCGGTTTCGGGCAGCACGCCTTGCAACATGGCGCCGTCGCGCAGGTGCAGGTGCCAGTCGTCCGGGCGACGTATGGTGAGGCTTTGGGTCATAGCCTGCGCCTACACAATCCACGCGGATTTTGCCAGAGGGTCGGGCGCCGGTTTTTCACTTTGCCGGTGGTCTGTGCATGATCGGGTCACTGTGTGCGGGCGCACGACAGGTCTGCCCTGGTCCGCGTCAGGCGCGTTGCGGGGTCTCCAGCGTCTGGGGGGCTTCATTTTCCGCGCGTTGGGCTTGCAGCTGCGCCAGACGCTTGCGGAACCTTGGTGCGTTGATTCGGGCAATGACATTCGCGCAAAGCAGTTCGGTCAGACCATGCCGCCCGCTGTCATCCACGCTGGCAAGCAGCTTGCGCAGATAGGGCGGATAAGCGCGGCGGGCACGGTAAAGTGCGAAAAAGTAGGCTTCTGTCAGGGTGCCGCCTGCGGCCTTTTCCAGCAATGGGTCAAGAATGCCCATCGTCACAAGCGCCTTGTCGATCTGGTCGCTCATGTGGCGGCACCGCAGACGGCTGACATTCGAACCATCGAACAACGCGGCATGCATCGCATCCAGCTGCATCTCGGGGTCGTACAGAACATAGGCATGCGCGGCGGCCTCGATCATATGCGGGGCAAAGCCGTAGCGGCTGGTGAAATCCTCGCGGCGCATCCCGGTGAACCGGTCGTCCCACTCGGTGATGCGCGGGTTCAGCGTTGCCTGCGGGCTGATCGCGATAACGGTCGCGCCGGGGGCGGCAACCGAATAGGCGGCGGCGGCATAGCCGCACATGCCGACACCGTAGAAAACGACGTGGTCATACTCCTCGAAGAACCCGTCATCGACCAGACGGTCGAAATATTCGTAAATCGCGCGATGTCTGAACCAGGTGTTGCCATGCGCCAGAAGGCACAGGCTTGACCAACCTTTGGACTCTGACAAGCGCATTCCCAAAGGCAGGGCATCGGGCGCCTCGGACCGGATGTCCAGAATGCTTTCGAAGGTCACCAGAAGCGTTGCCGACCCTTCGCTCAAGATTGCGGAATGATCTGGCCCCAGCGGTTCGAAATATCCGGAATCCTCGCCCAGTTCCTCGACCTGATCCAGCCATTCCTGTTGATCCCCGGTCAGAGGGGCGCATTTGGTTCGCATAACACTGCTCCGTTTTTACTTGGTACTGCGCAAAGGCCGTAACGTTCATCCAAGCTTTGCAATGGTGGCACAATGGGGCAGAAATTGGAAGCCGCTGTGCTGTTTTTGGGAAGCACCGCCAGAAATCCGCATCTGGCTTTGCGCGAGGGTGGAAAACCTGTTCCTGCGGCTTTTATACCCTGAAGGCGCAGCGCGCATCATTGGGTCGTTGACAATTTCTCACCGCTTATCCATCGTTAAGCGAACAATGCATCCCGTGGATGTTTATTACCTATCCAACTGAAAACAATTAAACTTCTCTTGGTTGAATGTGTTTGTGAAAGAGGAAACTGTTTATGGCTCTTCCGGTCATCGCGTCGCTTTGGATTGGCGCGGAGCTAAGCTGGCTCGAACAGCTGTGCCTGAAATCCTTTCTGGATCATGGGCACAAAGTTGTTCTTTACACCTATGATGCAGTCGCCAATGTGCCAGAGGGTGTGGATGTGCGTGATGCCGCAGAAATCCTTCCGTCCGAAAAGATCATCCGCCATGCCCGAACCGGCAGTCCCGCCTATCACGCGGACCTTTTCCGGCTGCACATGCTGAAGAAAACCGACTATATCTGGGCCGATACCGATGCCTACTGCTGCCAGCCTTGGGACATCAAGCGTGGTTCGCACCTGCATGGCTGGATTTCCGACGCGACCCCTCAGGTGAACAACGGCGTTCTGCGCCTGCCGAAAACCAGCAAGACGCTGGCGGCGATGTTGAAATTCACCAGTGACGAATATCCGGTGCCGCCGTGGTATGGCGTCGAAAAACAGGCAGAGCTGCAAGCGCTGAAAGACAAGGGGCAGGGCGTTCATGTGTCCTTGTTGCCATGGGGTATTTGGGGGCCAGAGGCACTGTTCTGGTTCCTGAACCAGACCGGAGAGATCAGGCACTCGCAGCCCGGCCACGTTCTGTACCCCGTGCCCTTTGCCAATGCCGGTATCACCTTGAAATCGAAAACTGCAGACGAGGCGCGCGCGCTGGTCAAGGACGATACGCTGTCGATCCATTTCTGGGGGCGCCGGTTCCGCAATATCGCCGCCAAGCGCGGGCAGGTTCCGGCACGGGGCAGTTTTGTCGGCGATTTGCTGGACCGTCACGGGATCGACCCCGAGAAAACCAAGCACCTGATGCAGATCAAGCGCCCGGCCACGCCAGAACATCCGGGCAGGCCAGAGGGGCTGGATTTCTCGATGTTCGACGACGGGGATATCGCCAATCTGGTGCTTCAGCGGTCCGAGGTGGGCGCGACCGGTCCTTTGGTGCGGCAATGGATGGCAGGTGACGAAGGGCCGCTGGTTGCCTATGCCGCAGCCAACAGAGACGACATTCTGACCAAGGCCTTTGACGCGATTGCAGAGGCATGCGCGTCCCTGATCCCCGTTGCGGACGACATCGCGCCCCAGCGGATCGCTGATATCGGCTGCGGCTATGCCTTTGCGGATCTTTTGCTGTTCCGGCGCTACGGCGCGGATATCGTGCTGATCGACATCGAGACCAGCGAGGCGCGGCATTTCGGCCTTGAAGCGGAAGGAGCGGGATATTCCAGTCTGGCCAAGGCCCGCGCATTTCTGGAGGCGAACGGCGTGCCTGCGGATAAAATCACCCTGCTCAATCCGCAAAAAGTGGATGTGATGAGCCTTGCGCCGGTCGATCTGTGTATCAGCCTGATTTCCTGCGGCTACCATTATCCGGCGAACACCTATGACGCGTTCTTTCGGGGGCGTATTGCCAAGGGGGGCGGGGTCATTCTTGACATCCGGAAAAAGTCGGGCGGTGTCAGCGTCCTGAAGGCGATAGGAACAATCGAGGTTCTGAAAAAACAGGACAAGCATTCGCAGGTCTTGTTGCGGGTCGACTGCGGCGCTGCCTGATGATCCCTGAAACGCGCTGGGCACAAAATCGCCCCATTTCTACCCTATAAAAGTTGGGTGCGGCGCCGAAAGGAAAAGGCGCGGAAAAGGGGATTTTGAGGCGCGACACACCGTGAAGACAATACGAGAGGCGGGCCGGTTGGAATTCCCCGGTTTTATTGTTTCTCACAACGCCCTAAAGTGCCGTAACTGGTTTGATTATATTTGTGTGACACTAAAACGAAGGCAATCGCAATGACGCTTCCTGTAATCGCTTCGCTCTGGATTGGTGGAAGCCTCAGCTATCTCGAGCAGCTTTGCCTTAAATCCTTCAAGGACCATGGCCACCGGACCATTCTGTATAGCTATGGGCATGTGGAAAATGTGCCCGATGGCATCGAGGTGCTTGACGCAAATACGATTTTTCCCAGCACCAGCTATATCACGCACAAGAAGTCGGGCAGCCCCGCAGTGCATGCGGACGCCTTTCGCTATCGCATGATCGAAATGCAGAATGTGATCTGGGTCGATGCGGATGTCTTGTGCATGCAGCCTTGGGATTTCAAGGACCAGTTCGTGTTCGGCTGGGAAAAGACCGGAAAGCTGGTGTGCAACGCCGTTCTGGGCTTGCCGCGCTTTTCGCGCACGCTGAAGCAGTTGAACGAATTCTGCAATTCCGAATACCCGATCCCGCCCTGGGCCAATCCAGAAGAGCGCGCGCGCCTGGACGCGGCAAAAGCCGCAGGCGAGCCGATCCATGTGTCAGAGCTGGAGTGGGGCGTTTGGGGCCCGGCGGCCCTGACCCATTTCCTGTTCGAAACCGGAGAGATGGATAAGGTCATGCCGCAAGAGGCGTTCTTTCCTGTCTCGTTCAAGGATCGGCGCGATCTGTTGGATCCGGGCATTGATATTGACGCGCAACTGGGGGCGGGCTGTTACGGTGTTCACCTGTGGAACCGCCGCATTCGCCGCCGGATCATCACCCATGAAAACGGCATTCCAAATCCGGGCAGCTTTCTGGGCAAGGCAATCACCCGCCACGGCATCGACCCGACAAAGGCGATGATCCCCGACGTGCCGCCCCCCCATGTGGTCGCCGAGGCAGAGGCGAAAGCGGCAGAGAAAGCGACCGGGACGGCAGGACAGGCAGTGCCAGAACCACAGGCGCCGCAAGACACCTCTTCGCGGCCCGACACGCGTATTGTGAACCCGAACGTGTCGCCGGACATGCCGCAGGCGATGGCGGATATGCCGATGATGACCCTGCAACAATCCCCCGAATACCAGCGTATGATTGACGATCTGGAAAGCCGGACAGGGGCCATGACGGGCTATATGGCGCCACCGAAGGCCCCGATCAGCAACGAAAAGATCCTTGTCGTCACGGGGATGAAAAACGAGGCGCCGTTCATTCTGGAATGGGTCGCCTATAACCGTTCGATCGGGGTGACGGATTTTCTGGTCTACACCAATGATTGTTCCGACAATACCAACGCGATCCTCGACCGGTTGCAGACGCTGGGCTATCTGACGCGTCTGGACAACCCCTGGACAAAGGAGTCACCCAGGAAGCCGCAGCATGTGGCGCTTGCCGATGCGATGCACCAGCCGAATTATGCGCAGGCGGATTGGGTGCTGACCATTGATGTGGACGAGTTCGTGAACATCCATGTGGGCGACGGCACCTTTGCCGATCTGTTTCGCGCCAGCAACTTTCCCAATGTCATTTCCTTCACCTGGAAATTCTTCGGGAACGGCGGCATCAACGACTATGCCGACCGCCCCGTGATGGAGCAGTTCACCCGCTGCGCCCCCGAATTCATCCCAAAACCGCGCCTTGGCTGGGGGTTCAAGTCGATGTTCCACAAATCGGCGCCCTACACCAAGATCGGCGTTCACCGCCCCCTGAAGATCGAAGAGGATGATGTCGATCAGGTGCGCTGGGTCAACGGGTCGGGGCGGGCGATGCCCGATATGCTGCTGACCAACAACGGCTGGCGTTCGACCAAGCGGTCGCTGGGATACCGGCTGGCGACGTTGAACCACTATGTCTTGCGGTCCGCGCAAAGCTTTCTGGTGAAACGGGATCGCGGCAGGATCAACCACACCGATCAGGATCAGGGCATTGATTACTGGATCCGCCGCAACTACGGCACCGAGGTCGACGACCGCATCCACGCGCGCCTTCCCGCGATGAAAAAAGAGCTGGATGTGATGCTGGCCGACGCCCCCCTGGCGGCGATGCACGAAGAGGCCGTGCAATGGCACCGCGGGCGGATCGAAAGCCTGCTGGCCAGCCCGGATTACAAGACCTTGTATGACGGGCTGACACTTGCCGGTCACCCCGATGCCCTTTTCGTCTCGAAAGAGGAAGAAGACGGGGAGGACGAGGGTGGCGAGGATAACGCGGAGGTGAAAGCACCCGCTGAGGTGCCCGCTAAAGTGCCTGTTAAACCAACGCTCAAAGCGACCGAAAAAACGGTGGCAAAGGCTGTCGCTGCGGGTCCGCGTTTCGACGCAAAGATGCCGCCCGCGCCCGCCTCTGCCTCGGATACCCCGCTTTACCCGCGCTTTGACGAGATCCGCGGTTTCGTCAAAGGGGCTGGCGGGTTCGTCTGGGAGGGCGGCGATAACGCGCTGATGTTCGCGCCCAAATCGCGCCGCCTTGTGGTGACATTCGACAACCTCAGCGTCGTGAAAACCGATGAACAGCGCTGGCCCTGGGGCTTTGACGTGCTGTCGGAAAAGATGGGATGCTCGGTTCTGGGCGTGATGGCTGTTCAGCGGAACTGGTTCCGGAACGAGTTTGTCCATGACGCCTTCGAGACCCTGCGCGACAGCGGGTTCTTCGAGCAGTTCGACGAGGTTCTGTTCTACGGCGCGTCAATGGGCGGGTTCGGTGCCTTGGTCTATTCCGCCTGCGCCCCGAACGCCAACGTGCTGGCGGTTGCGCCGCAATCAACGCTGGACCGCAAGATCCTGCCCGATGACGACCGCTGGGGCTGGACCAGGAAACTGGACTGGAACGGGCGGTTCAACGATGCGGCCAAAATGCACGCACACAAGGGCAACGTCTTTGTCATCGCCGATCCCTATTTCCAGCCCGATTTCGATCAGGTGTCGCGGATCCCGGCGGATGGCATGACCTGGCTGCGGACGCCATTCATGGGGCACCAGCTGCCGAATGCCTTTGTGCGGATGGGCGTGATGAAGCAAATTCTGTTTGCGGCCGCCGACGGGACGTTGTCGAAACCGATGTTCTACGACCTGTTCCGCAAGCGCCGCGATCTGGACCGGTATCAGCACGATATCCTGATGGAGGCCGAGAAACGCGGTAAGACCAGACTGGCCATCACGGTTTGCGAATACACGCTGCAACGACGCGAGGCGAAGAACATCCGCCGCTCTCTGGAACGCCTTCAGGACCAGTTGGCGCAGGAACGCCGGAAGGCGGGTTGACCATGTCCGAGACATTCCTTGCCGTCACCTGCATGAAAAACGAGGGACCGTTCATTCTGGAATGGATCGCCTATCACCGCGCGATCGGGTTCACGGATTTTCTGGTGTTCACCAACGATTGCACCGACGGGACCGACACGATCCTCGAGCGGTTGCAGGGCGAGGGCGTGCTGCAAACGATGGATAACCCCTATGCCCGGATGGAGGGCAACTATAACCCGCAAAAGGGCGCGCTTCGGTATTCCGAGGATATGGATATCGTCAAATCCGCCGACTGGATCATGGTTATGGATGTGGACGAATTCGTGAATATCCACGTAGGCGACGGAACATTGGCCGATCTGCTGGGCGCGGTCGGGGAGATCGACTGCATCTCGATGATGTGGCGGTTGTTCGGCAATTCCGATGTGCTGCACTACGAGGACCGTTTCGTCACCGAGCAGTTCGACCTGTGCGCCCCGCACTATTGCCCCAGCCCGATACAGGCCTGGGCGGTCAAAACCATGTTCCGCACGCGCGGCAAACATGCGGCCGGAAAATACAAGCGGATCGGGGTTCACCGCCCCTTGTCCCCGATCAAGGAAACGCTGGCCTCTGTGCGTTGGGTCAACGGCTCTGGCGAACCTGTGCTGGACAAGTTTCTTGACTCCGGCTGGCGCTTTGGCACGCATTCCTGCGGCTATGACCTTGTGACGCTGAACCACTACGCTGTGCGCTCTGCCGAAAGCTTTGTGGTCAAGCGCGACCGGGGGCGCGTGAACCATGTGGACCGCGATCAGGGGCTTGCCTATTGGCTGCGGATGAATTTCAACATGGAACGCGACACCTCTATCCGCCGCCATCTGCCCCGCGCCAAGAAAGAATTCGACCGCCTTCTGGCATTGCCCGGCGTGAAAGAATTGCACATGGCGGCGGTTCAATCGCATCGGGACAAGATCGCGGAGCTGATGTCGGTCCAGGAGACGGCGGAGTTCTACACTGAAATCACATCGACAGAGATGCGGCTTTTGTCACGCCACCTGAACCTGATCGGGCGCGATATCTTTGACGAGGGGCCGGCCAAGATTGATCGCAGGATCATCGAGCGTATCTCGACCGTTCCCGATTTGCTGGCATAGGCGGTTCCGATGGTCGATGAGGTCTGGCTGCATATCGGGACGCCGAAATCGGGGTCTTCGTCGTTGCAAAAGTTCCTGATGGCCGCTGGCGGGCCGGGCACGGGCGCAGGGTTTAGCTATATCACCCCCAATGGCCGCGACACCGCCAATGAATTTGCCATCGCGTTCAACCGCGACCGGACCACGGATCTGGCGCGTATCGCCGCCGGATTGAACGCCCGCATCGCGCAGGACGCGGCGCGGGTCGGCGTGATCTCCAGCGAGATGTTTTACGGCTTTGCGCCTGATGTCCTGTTTCGCCACATGCCGAACTTGCGCAATCGCCCCCTGCATGTGGTCGTGTATATGCGCAGGCAGGACGCCTATATCGAGGCCGCCTTTATCCAGAAATCCAAGAACGGGCGGTTTTACGGCACCCTTCAGGAGTATATCGAGAAATTCGACGGAAGCGGCGCTGACTACGCGGCGATGCTGGCCCCGTGGGAAGGGGTCGCGGACGGGGTAACATTGCACCCGCGCGTCTATGACAAGACGATGATGGACGCGGGCGGGATCGTCGCGGATTTTTGCGGGTTGGTCGGCCTGCCTTTGTCCGGAACAACAGAGGCGGATATCAACGTATCGCCCGGCCTGAACCGTGTGCAGATGTTCCAGATGATCGCCAGACACAAGTTGGCCGATCCGCGCAAATTCCAACGCCATTTCGCGCAGCACTATCCGCAGCGCCGCGAAGACAAACAACCGATTATGACCGACGAAGAACGGCGGGTCTTTCTTGACCGTTTTACGGCGGGGAACGAGATGCTGCGCGCCCGGTATTTCCCGGACCGCGACTGTTTGTTCGAGATGCCGACAGGCGGGACACCGTCGTCCGGGGCCGATGCGTTTTCGCCCGCCCAGCTGCGCGAGTTGGAGCAGATATTCGCGGCGCTTGCCGCGCTTCGGCAATGACCGGTCCGCCAAAACCCGAACCGCCAAAGTCCGCGCACAGCCCCCGAATTCTGCGCGACAGTCTGACACCCGTTGCAATAGGCGACTTTGTTTGCCTTGACGCGCAGATCGCCGCCGCAGATCACGGCTTTGATCTGACCTGTTTTTTCGCCGCCGCACCGGATCGCGCGGGCGAGGGGCAAGACCGCGATTTCGCCGGACTTGTGGGGATACAGAGGCTGGGCGACAGCGCGGACAGACCCTTTGTCAGCACCGCCAATCTTGCCGCACGGGTAGAAAATGTAACCTTGTCGCTGGCAGGGCACAGCGCGTCCTGCCCGGCTTTTGCGGGCGGTGCAGGGCCGCTCGACGGGGCCGATGTGATTCTTGGGCACCGCCACCATGAAGGCGCGGCTGCCGTGCAGGACTGGCTGATGTTTCACGCGGCAGTGCACGGGTGTAGCGCCGCGATTGTCCTGAACACCGGCGATAGCCTTGACGAGGCCGATCTGGCGCGTGTCACGGGGATGTCGCATGTCCTGCTGCTGGATTGTGCCGGATTTGGCCCAAAGGCCCCCGAGGTTCTGTATCGGCTGGCTTTGTCCCGTTACCTGCGGCAGGCGGCAGGGGTGGCTGTTGTCGATGTTTGCGATCTGATCCAGCCGCTGGCGGATGGCCGGACCTGTTTCGCCGTGGCGCGGGACCAGCCGGATGGCAGGCTTCCGTTGCAGGGACGGGCCATCTATCCCTGGCGCATCCGCAAAGGGGCAAGCCCGGCGTTCGGAGATCATATTTGCACGCCTTTGGGTTCTGAATTTAATCAATTCAGGGTTTGTTTTTCACAAAAATTGATAGCTGAAAGTCAAATATGGACAATAGACCTTGCGCCAGACCTTGCACCGACCTCTGGCCGCGACAGCGACAGGGGCGGTGCATTTGACCGGCATATGTGCCTGTCCCAACCCGACAAGACACCGCAACAACTGATCGACAAGAAAACCTTGTTCGAGGATGCAGGTCTGGTCGCCCGCGCGTCGGGGTTTTTCGACTTCAAACCCGTGCGTGCGCCCGTTGTCGATGCGGCCCCGTCGGCAATGACCGGGTCCCGATCTGCGACGGGCCGCACCGCGATTGTCACCTGTATGCGGAACGAAGGACCGTTCATTCTGGAATGGCTGGCCTATCACCGGATGATCGGTGTGGATGACATCCTTGTCTATACCAACGACTGCACCGACGGCACGGACCGGTTGCTGGATCTGCTGGCGGATCGCGGGCTTGTGGTGCGGCGGGACAACCCGTTTCAGGACATGGGCCTTGCGCCGCAACATGCCGCGCTGACCGTCGCCAGCGATGAACCCGTGATCCGGGACGCCGATTATGTGATCGGGATGGATGTGGATGAATTCATCAATATCCACGTCGGGCAGGGGCACCTGCGGGATCTGTACGGGGCGGTGCCCGATGCCAATATGATTTCAATGACATGGCGGTTGTTCGGCAACAGCGACGAGGCCGGTTTCAGGGATGCGCCCGTCATATCGCGTTTCACGCGCTGTGCGCCGCACTACATCCGCCGCCCGCATCAGGCCTGGGGTTTCAAGACGGTGATGCGGAATGTGGGGCTGTTCAAGTCCCTTGGTGTGCACCGGCCGCGCGGGCTGGTGCGGGCAAAGGCCATGCAGGTGAACTGGGTGAACGGCTCTGGCGAACCGATGCCGCAGGCGTTTTTGAAAACGGGGTGGCGGTCCGGCAAGGGCAGCTATGGCTATGATCTGGTGACGCTGAACCACTATGCGGTGCGCGATGCGGAAAGCTTTCTGGTCAAGCGGGACAGGGGCCGCGTGAACCATACCGGGCGGGATCAGGGGCAGGCCTATTGGTTCCGGATGAACAACAACGCCCGGAATGACATCTCGATCCAGCGCCATCTGCCCGGACTGCAAACGGCCCTTGCGGCCCTGCTGGACGATCCCGAAATCAGGGCGGCCCATCTGGCCTGTGTCGACGCACATGTCGCACGGATCAGGGCGCTGCGTGCAGAGCCGGTGTTTGACGACCTGTATCAGGCGCTGGTGTCCGCGCGGTTCATGGCCCTGTCGCGGATGCACCATCACTTTGGGATGAACGTGTTCCTGACTGGCCCGCAGGTTATTCCCGACACCGTGTTCGATCCGGCCCTGCCCGAGGGGTTTTTCTTTAACTGCGCGCGGCCGGATGGCTAGGCCGAAGTGTCGCGGGCCATCTGCAGGCGCCGCATGTGCAGGCGCGCCTGTTCTTCGGATGGTGGGGTGCTGTCCCCAAGCAACGACAGCCG
This sequence comes from Pseudogemmobacter sp. W21_MBD1_M6, assembly GCF_052119585.1. Lineage (NCBI taxonomy): Bacteria > Pseudomonadati > Pseudomonadota > Alphaproteobacteria > Rhodobacterales > Paracoccaceae > Pseudogemmobacter > Pseudogemmobacter sp. W21_MBD1_M6. The sequence continues at coordinate 122,203 of NZ_JBGQOJ010000006.1, forward strand.
CCAGCGCAGTTTTATGACGTCGGTCTGTTCCAGTAGGCGTTCAAGAGCCTGCCGGTGGAAGGCCAGGCAGTCCGCATGTCGCGCGGCTGTGTCGGTATCCGCCAACAGCTGTGCCATTTTCGCGGTCGTTGCGGGCAGCATGTCCCTGATCCGGTCGTCACTGACCGAGTTGAAGTTGCGTTCCGCCCAGTAATCCAGATCGATCCTGCGGGTCATGTGGTTGGGTAGGCCGCGTGCGCGTTTCAGGATGAATTCGTCGGCAGAGCGGACGGAATAGTGATTGAGGCAGGCCAGCGTCGGTCCGCAGTTCTGTCCGTAAAGGCTGATGGTGGCATCGCTTTGCGCAAAGCTGTCAGAAAGCCTGCGCCCCGAAGGACCAAGCCAACGCGCCGGGGCCTTTGCCTTTCCGCGTGGGCGGTGCACCCCCAGTTGGCGGAAGGCCTTGGGCCGGATCAGGGATTTGAACAGATGGGCCATCCAGAAATGGATGTCCTCGGGCGCGGCGCGGGTGAACCGTGCGGGGGTCATGCCCGGCGTGATTTCCATCTGCCTTGCGGACCCGAAGAACCGCCAGGGCAGAGCGATTGCGTCAGTCTGGCCACCGATCTCCTGCATCGCGGCTATCATGTCCTGCACAGAGGCAAGCGGCGGCGCGAGGGTCAGGAACTCGTCGCAATCAAAGAACATGACCCAGTCCGCAGCCGTCACCAAAGGATGGTCATTCGCGATCTGAAGCGCCTGCCATTGCACCGACTTCTTGCCCGATGGTCTGAAAGGCAGATGCGTCACCGACGGCGTGCGGGCCAACGCATCAAGAAGGGCATCGCTGCCATCCTCGCAGTCATGGGTCAGCACCAGCATGTGGTCGAACCCTGCGGCCAAATGATGCGCGATCCATTCGACGCAATACGGGCCATCATTCCGAAGGCAGGTTATTCCGACAACTCCGGCCATCTTGCCTCTTTCTTTCGGCGCATGGCCAGAATTGGGCACTGTCGTGCGGGGCTGCCTAGAAAAACGCCTGCAAGCCGGTGATCGCGCGGCCAAGGATCAGCGCGTGAACGTCATGCGTGCCCTCGTAGGTGTTCACCGTTTCAAGGTTCACCATATGGCGCATGATCTGGTAATCTTCCTGAATGCCGTTGCCGCCGTGCATATCCCGCGAGGCCCGCGCGATATCCAGTGCCTTGCCACAGTTGTTGCGCTTCATGATCGAGATCATCTCTGGGGCCGCTTTGCCCTGATCCATCAGACGCCCCACCTGCAACGACCCCTGAAGGCCCAGCGTGATTTCCGTCAACATATCGGCCAGCTTTTTCTGGAACAGCTGCGTCTGCGCGATGGGTTTGTCGAACTGTTTGCGGTCCAGACCGTATTGCCTTGCCGCATGCATGCAGAATTCCGCAGCCCCCAGAACACCCCAGGAAATGCCATAGCGGGCGCGGTTCAGACACCCGAACGGCCCCTTCAGCCCCTCGACGAAGGGCAGCAGGGCCTCTTCGCCCACCTCGACCCCCTTCATCACGATCTCGCCTGTGGTCGAGGCGCGCAGCGACAGCTTGCCGCCGATCTTGGGGGCGGACAGGCCGTCCATGCCCTTTTCCAGAACAAAGCCGCGAATCTTGCCGTCATGCGCGTCGGACTTGGCCCAGACCACGAACACATCCGCAAATGGCGCGTTCGAGATCCACATCTTCGATCCGGTGATCCTGTAGCCCGTCGCGGTCTTTTCGGCGCGGGTTTTCATGCCGGCGGGGTCGGACCCCGCGTCGGGTTCCGTCAGGCCGAAACAGCCGATGAATTCGCCCGATGCCAGCTTCGGCAAATATTTCATCCGCTGCTCTTCGGTGCCGTAGGCATAGATCGGATACATCACCAACGAGGATTGCACCGACATCATCGAGCGATAGCCGCTGTCGACGCGCTCGATTTCGCGTGCGACCAGCCCGTAGGTGACATAGGACGCGCCCAGCCCGCCGTATTGCTCTGGCAGGGTCAGGCCCAGCAACCCGGCCTCGCCCATTTCGCGGAACATGCCGGGGTCGGACACCTCGTCGCGGTAGGCGGCGATCACGCGCGGTTGCAGCACATCCTGCGCAAAGGTTCGCGCCGCGTCGCGCAGCATCCGCTCGTCCTCGGTCAGCTGGTCCTCCAGACGCAAGGCATCTTCCCAATCAAAGCGCGACAGGTCGGGGGCGTCTTTGGCGGAAAGCTTGGGCTGCATGGTCATTGGTATTCTCCGGATGAACCTTGATTGACCACAGGCTTAACAAGGCATTGGCCGCAGGGCAATTCCCGCATTAGGTCGCACAGGCTGAAGCAGAGGCTAAAGTGCCTCTTTGTCCAGCCACCTGGAGACAAACGGGGCGGCAAGAATAACGACAAAGATCCGCAACAGGTGATGCGCCACGACAAAGCCGACGTCGGCGCCCGCCACAATGGCGATCACCGCCATTTCGGCCTGCCCGCCGGGCAGGAACGCCAGAATGACCTCAAGCGTGCCAGCGGGCGACACCAGAAACACCGCCTCGACAAAGACAAGCGCGATGATCGCCAGAAACAGGCTGTAGACCAGTCCGGCCCCCACATCGATACGCAGTTCCCGCCCGGTTATACCGGCGTATTTCGATCCGACCGCGATGCCGATAAAGAACTGCGCCGCCCAGATCATTTCGGCAGGGGGGCGGGACTGGATGATGCCGGACAGCGACAGAACCGCCGTCAGGATCAACGGCCCAAGGATTGACGCGCCGAACATGCCGATCCGCTCTGCGCCTTTCCAGCCCAGCAGGCCCGCGGCGATCATGATCAGGATTTGCACAACGCCCACATCGGTGGCGGGGCGGCCCGGAGCGGCGGACAGGTCGATGCCGTAGGCCAGCGTCATCAGGATCGGTGCCGCCGTCACGATGACCAGAACGCGCGTCGCATGGATCAGCGACATGGCGCGCACGTCGCCGCCCGCCTCTTCGCCAAAGATCAGCATATCCTGCAACCCGCCCGGCATCGCCGAATAGAACGAGGTGGCGTGGTTGAACCCCATGACATAGCGGAAAAACGGATACCCCACCGCCCCGATCACCGCCACAAACAGCGGGATCAAAAGCAATGTCGGCCCGTAGCCGGGTAACTCCTGGATCAGGTTCGGCGTCACCGTCGTGCCGATTGCCACCCCCAGAAAGGTGCGCATCACCACGCCGAATGTCCCCATGCCCTGCAAAGGCGCGCCGGCCAGCGCGAAAACCAGACATCCGACCATCGGCCCCAACAACAATGGCAGCGGCAGCGACAGCGCGATGAACGCCGCAGCACCAAGGGCGGCAGCGACAAGGGTCATCAGGCGGGTTCTTGTCAACGGATTCATTGCCTCTCAATGCCGCAGGCAAGAGGCAGGCGCAAGCATAAGACCAAAGGCCCCCTTGACGCGGTGCATGGGGCATGCAGCTTTAGCCATTCAGAAGGAGTGTGACCATGACTGACCAAACGGTTTCAATCGACGCGGTGCAGCAGATGCTGGCAGACCAGAACTACGTCTGCGGGCGCGCGCTGGCGACGGTGGTCTTTTTGTCCCTGCGTCTGGGCCGCCCCTTGTTTCTGGAGGGCGAGGCAGGCGTCGGCAAAACCGAGATCGCAAAGGCCATCGCCGCCGCCCTTGGCCGCCGTCTGATCCGTTTGCAGTGCTACGAAGGGCTTGACGCGTCCAGCGCCGTCTATGAGTGGAACTTTGCCGCGCAAATGATCGCCATCCGCACGGCCGAGGCCGCAGGGGGCGCGGACCGCGATATGCTCAAGACCGAGCTGTTCACCGAAGACTATCTGATCGAGCGCCCCCTGTTGCAGGCCCTGCGCCCGCAGGCCGGTGGTGCGCCAGTGCTGCTGATCGACGAGCTTGACCGCACCGACGAACCCTTCGAGGCCTTCCTGCTAGAGGCGCTCAGCGATTTTCAGGTCACAATCCCGGAACTCGGCACGATCCATGCGCCAGAGCCGCCGATCGTGATCCTGACCTCGAACCGCACCCGCGAGGTGCATGACGCGCTGAAGCGCCGCTGCCTGTATCATTGGGTCGATTATCCTGACTTCAACCGCGAGATGCAGATCCTTCAGGCCCGCGTGCCCGAGGCCTCGGCGGCGCTGAGCCGCGAAGTGGTGGCCTTTGTGCAGCGCCTGCGCACCGAGGATCTTTTCAAGAAACCGGGCGTGGCCGAAACCATCGATTGGGCGAAATGCCTGTTGGCGCTGGATGTCATCACCCTGTCGCCAGAGGTGATTTCGGACACTCTGGGCGCGATTTTGAAATATCAGGACGACATCCAGAAAATCCAGGGCTCCGAGGCAAAGCGCCTGCTGGAGGAGGCCAGGGCGACAATGGCGCCGGCATGAGACAGTTTTGCCTTACTTTGTTCCTTAAATACTCGAATTCCCCGGATCGGCCGGCGTGCCACCATGGTTGAGTATCCCGCCCTCGATCTTCCCGATCACCCGAAGCTGACCCATAACATCACGCATTTTGCGCGCGCCCTGCGCCGTGCGGGGTTGCCTGTCGGATCCGGTCGGGTGATCGACGCGATCCGCGCGGTTCAGGCGGCGGGGTTTTCAAGCAAACAGGATTTCTACTGGACCTTGCACGCTTGCTTTGTCTCCAGGCCTGAACACCGCGATGTCTTTGCCCAGATATTCCGGCTGTATTGGCGCGACCCGCAGTTCCTGGAACATATGATGTCGCTGATGATCCCCGCGATCCGTGGGGTGGCCGAGGAGCGCGTGCTGAAGGCGGCGGAAAAACGGGCGGCAGAGGCGCTGCTGGACGGTGCCACGCGCGATGCGCCCGCCATAGAGCAGCGCGAAGAGACCGCGTTCGACATCGACGCGACCCTGACCACCAGCACCGAGGAACGCCTGCGCACCCTCGACTTTGAACAGATGAGCCTGTCCGAGATGGCGGAGGCCAAGCGGATGCTGGCGCGTCTCAGCCTGCCGATCAAACCGCTGAAGTCGCGCCGCACGATCGCGTCGCATTACGGTGCGCACCCCGACTGGCGGGCCACGATGCGGGCGTCCTTGCGCGCTGGCGGAGAGTTGCGCGATTTCGCCTCGAAGAAACAGCGCGTCCGCTGGCCGCGTCTTGTGGCGCTGTGCGACATCTCGGGCTCTATGTCGACTTATTCCCGCGCTGTTCTGCATTTCCTGCACGCGGTGTCGAACCAGAATGGCGCGGGCTGGTCCGAGGTGCACGCCTTTACCTTTGGCACCCGCCTGACCAACATCACCCGCCACCTGCGCAACCGCGATGTGGATGCGGCGCTGGCCGCCGCAGGGGCAGAGGCGCAGGATTGGGAAGGCGGCACGCGGATCGGCGAATGCCTTGCCGATTTCAACCGCAACTGGTCGCGCCGGGTGTTGGGGCAGGGGGCGGTCGTGCTGTTGATCACCGACGGGCTGGACCGCGACGATGCGGATGCGCTGGCCCGCCAGATGGAGCGGCTGCACCTGTCCGCCCGCCGCGTGATCTGGCTGAACCCCTTGTTGCGCTGGGACGGCTTCGCACCCAAGGCCAAGGGCATCGCGGCGATGCTGCCGCATGTGGACAGCTTTCGCGCGGGCCACAATATCGCGTCGTTGCAGGGACTGGCCGACGCGATGTCCCGCCCCGACGATACGGGCGAGAAAACGCGCCTGATGAAGGCACTGGGTTAGGCGGAAAGCCGCGCGGTCACGGGCAGTTGTATGGTGAACGGGAACCAAGGGTGGCAGGTCTGCGTTAATTTCGCGAACCAGACTTATGTAAGGACGTCCCATGACCCTTCGCCTATTGAAGACCAGCACCGCCCTCGTTGCCAGCCTTTCGCTGCTGCTGCCCTCTGCCTTGCCACTGATGGCGCAGGAAACCGTTACCGGCGACGCCGTGCCAATGATCTGTGCCGATGGAACCGAGCTGCCCTGTGCAGAGGGAATAGAAGCCATTCCAGTACCGGCAGAGGTAATGCCTGACGCCGCAGCCACGACGGAAGAGGCGGCACCGGCAGAGGAGGTCGCGCCTGTGGTCGAGGCCCCTGTGGTTGAAGAGGTGCCCGCAGCCGAAGTTCCTTTGGTCGAAGAGCTGCCTGCGACTGACGCCCCAGCCGCCGAAGCCCCTGTGGTTGAAGGGGTGCCCATTGTCGAGGAGACGGCACCTGTTGTCGACGCTGCACCTGCCGCTGATGCGCCCGTGACAGAGCCCGTGACTGAGACCGTCACCGAAACCCCTGCGCCAGAGGCGGCCCCTGACGCGGCCCCTGCCGAACCTGCAATTGTGGTCGAAGACCCCGTCGCCGAACCCGCACCTGCCGAGGCGGCAGCGGAAGAGCCGGCTGCGGATGCAATCGAAGAACCCGCCGCTGAAGCAACAGCAGAACCGACACCCGAACCAGCCGCAGAACCAGCCGCAGAAGCAGAGGCAGAGGCTGAGGTCGAGGTAGGGACGACTGAGGCGGACGCCGCTAATCCCGTCGAGACAGTTGAAGAACCCGCACCCGAGGCCCCCTCTGCTGCGGCAGCGGCAGCCCCTGCCGGTGAGGAACCTCAGGCCGACGCTCCGGCGCCCGAAGTCACGACAGAGGTCGTGACCGAGGAAACCGCGCGATCCAGCAGCGAGGACTTTGCAACCACCGCCGATGGCACCCCGACGGCCGCCGCCCCCAGCAAAAAGGGCCTCAGCAACTTCGAGAAATTCCTGCTGCTGGGCACCGGCGCGGTGATCGTCGGATCACTTTTGAAAAACGGTGACAAGGTCGTGGCGAACACCGGCGACCGCGTGGTCGTGCAACGCGGCGACACGCTTCAGGTTCTGAAAGACGATGACACGCTGCTGCGCCGTCCCGGGTCCGACGTGACGACGGAAACGTTCAACGACGGCTCTACCCGCAGCACGATCCTGCGCGAGGACGGGTCGAAAGTGGTCACCATCCGCGATGCGCGCGGCACGGTCCTGCGCCGCACCAGCTATAATGCGCAGGGGCAGGAATACGTGATTATCGACGACACGATCGAGACAGCCCCGCTGCCGAAAACCCGCCCCGCGAACATCAAGCCGATCAAGAAGGGCGAGACGTTGGAAGAGGCGGCCCTGCGCCGCGCGCTGGAGGCAGAGGCGGGCACCGCCCTGGACCGTGGCTATTCCCTGCGCCAGATCCGCAACACCGAATGGGTGCGCGACATGGTGCCTGCCATCGAGGTGGATGCAATCACGTTCGACACAGGCTCTGCCGCGATCAATCCGACCGAGGCAAAGGCGCTGTCCGCGCTGGGGGCCGAAATGCGCAACATCATTGCGGCCAACCCGCGCGCGCTGTTCCTTGTCGAGGGGCATACCGATGCGGTCGGCAGCGCCAGTTCCAACCTTGCGCTGTCGGACAGACGCGCGGAATCTGTCGCACTTGCCCTGACGGAATACTTCGACGTGCAGCCTGAAAACCTTGTGGTTCAAGGCTACGGCGAGGCCTACCTGAAGGTGAAATCAGACGGGGACGCGCGGGAAAACCGCCGGGTCTCCGTGCGGGACATTACGCCGATCCTGCAACAGGTCGTCGCCTCGCGCTAGGCTGCGGGCAAAAATCTAACCATTGGGCCGCGCGATCAGGGGAACCGCCCCGGTCGCGCGGCCCTTTTCGTGTCTTGCCGGGCGGGTTTCACCGGATCAATCCGACAGAAGATCCGTGTCCCGCACCCCGATCTGATGCTCGTACACGCTCCAGCTTCGGGCGGTCTGTTTGTAGGGGGCGTCGATCTGTTTCAGGATCTGGCGCCGGGCCACGCAGGACGGGATCAGGCGCAGCGGCGCGATCACGGAATCGTCGCGCCGCCGATACAGGAACTGCGTCAAGGCCCCCGGACCGGTCAGCATGTAGATCGGCCCGTCCTGCCGCGTGCCGATCTGGCGCAGCATATGTTCAAGATAGGCGGTCCAAAGCGGCGACCGCGCAGGGCCGCCGATAAAGTGGTTCAGCGTCACGCATTTGGGCAGGCTGCTGGACGACACGGCAAAGCAGGCCTCGCCTGCGCCCGCCAGAAACGCCGCCGCGCCCTTTTTCGGCAGCGTGTCGGCGTCGACATAGGTGCCGCCCTTTGCCACCAGCCACGCCACGCGGAACAGGTCTGATTTCAGTGCCGGATGCCAAAGACGGCGATAAACCTGCGCCATTTGCGCGCCGTAAAGCGTTGTCAGCTGGTCGGTGGCGGTGACATCGTCGAACATGCGATGGCTGCCCACCGCAACGCCAGCCCATGCGATACGGCCGGTCTCGATCTCTGTCGGGGGGGATTTGTCCCAGAACTGGATCAGGTTTGCCGGCCCCTGTCCGCCAAGGTCTGCGGGCAGGGTGCGGTGACGCAGGAAAAGCGCCCAGCCCTTTGCCTCCAGCCGGGTCAGAGGGTGGATCGTGCGGTCTGCCACGAGATCGTCAAGCGGCAGCGTCCCGCCGATGCGCGCGCTGTGCAGGATCGCGCCAAAAAGTGCGGATTGCCCCGGTGGCAGCAACAGCGTCATATAGGCCAGATCGGGTAATCCGCCGGCGGTTCGGGCAAAAAGCTCGTCCAGAACCGCAAAGGGAATGTCCCATGCGCGGCCCGCGTTACGTGCATGCAGGCGGGTAATCAGCCGTCTAAGGCTGCGCCATGCGCCAAAACGCGCCAGAAATCGGGCTGTGCGGACATGGGTGTTCGGATTCGACATAAAAAATCTTTACCGGTAAAAAAATACAATCACTACGACCTTTGTCCCAAAGAACCGCCGCTCATGCAATTGCCATGTGACAAGCCGCATCAACCGCCCCATATTCATGGATAACGGAGGATCCGATGACTGTAGAATTCGACGCAATTCCCGAAACCGCTCTTGCCTGGCACCGGTCGGGGCGCAAGGCCGCCCTTGCCTGTGTGATTGAAACCTGGGGGTCTGCGCCGCGCCCTGTTGGCAGCCTTCTGGCGATCAGCGGCGACGGAGAGATTGCGGGGTCTGTTTCGGGCGGCTGTGTCGAAGGCGCGGTTGTGGTCGAGGCGATGGATGCGCTGGAGGACGGCGCGCCGCGCATTCTGGACTACGGGGTCAGCGACGACGAGGCTTTTGCCGTGGGGCTTGCCTGCGGAGGGCGCATTCGTGTGCTGGTGGAACCGGTGGCCACCATGTCCGAGGATCTGTTGGCGGCACTTGTCGCGGCCCGCGCAGAACGGCGTGCGGCGGCCTATGTGGTGAATACCGACACATGGGAGCGGCGTCTGGCGGATGCAGATGATGCGGCGCTGGGCGCGTCTATTGCCGCACGGATGCGCAGCGATAAATCCGGCTTCGAGGAGGGCAGCGCGACCTTTATCGCCGTCCATAATCCCCCGCTGCGAATGGCCGTGATCGGCGCGGTCCACATCGCGCAGCCGCTGGTGCAGATGGCGCGGATGGCCGGCTACGACCCCGTTCTGATCGACCCGAGAGAGGCCTTTGCCAGCCCGGAGCGATTTCCCGACACGGTTTTGATGCACGACTGGCCCGACGCCGCGCTGACGAAACACGGGCTGGATGCGCGCACGGCGGTGGTGACGCTGACCCACGACCCCAAGCTGGACGATCCGGCGATCATGGCGGCTTTGCGGTCGGATGTGTTCTATCTGGGGTGCCTCGGGTCGACGCGGACCCATGCCAAGCGGGTGACGCGCCTGACCGATGCGGGGGTTTCGGGGGCTGATATCGCCCGTATCCACGCGCCTGTGGGGCTGGATATAGGGGCCAAATCGCCCGCCGAGATCGCCGTGTCGATCATGGCGCAGATCACCCGGGTTTTGCGGGGGCGCTGATGTATTTCGGGTCTGTCCCTATCGACGACGCGCTGGGTGCGATCCTTGCCCATTCGGTGCAACTGGGCGGCAAGCGGTTGCGCAAAGGGGTGGAACTGACCCCCGACCATATTGCGGCGATGAAGGCCGCAGGCGAGGCGACGGTTGTCGTCGCCCGCCTTGACGCGGACGATCTGCACGAGAACGAGGCGGCGGATGCCATCGCCCGTGCGGTTGTGCCCGATCCTGTCGCGGCAGGGATCGAGGTTTCGGACAGCTTTACCGGGCGGGTGAATCTTTATTCCGCCATTCGCGGGGTGGTCGAACTGGATGTGGCCAAATTGCATGCGTTGAACCTGATCGACCCGATGATCACGCTGGCCACCGTGCCACCCCTGACGCGGGTGGTCCCGCGCACGATGGTCGGCACGGTCAAGATCATTTCCTACGGGGTGGCGGGGCAGGCCGTGGCCGCCGCCGCGCGTGCCGCCGCCGATGCGATCCGCGTTTTGCCGGTGATCTATTCCAGCGCGACCCTGATCGTCACCCACACCGGGGCCGAGACAGAGGCCAGACCAAAGGCGGTCTACGCGCGTCTTGCCGCGCTGGGAATGACCGGGGTCGAAACGCTGGACGCACGGCACGACACCGGCGCCGTTGCCGCCGCGATCGGGCGCGCAACTGGAGAGTTGGTGCTGATCCTCACCGCCTCTGCCACGTCGGACCCGTTTGATGTCGGCCCGCAGGCGCTGCGCGATGCGGGCGGGCAGGTGACGCGCTTTGGCATGCCGGTCGACCCCGGCAACCTGCTGTTCTTTGGCGATCTTGGGGGGAAGCCGGTGATCGGCCTGCCCGGATGCGCAAGGTCGCCCGCGTTGAACGGGGCGGATTGGGTGCTGGAACGGATCGCCTGCGGCCTCACCGTCACGGCGCGCGACATCGCCGAAATGGGGGTGGGCGGGTTGCTGAAAGAGATCCCGACGCGCCCGCAACCGCGAGAGCATTAACAAGATGGACAGCGCCATCTACGACTAAAGGGCAATACCTCGCCCGGACCCAAAGTGATTTACTGAAGCCAAGTGTAGAGGGAGGAAACTATGACAAAAGTCACCATGACCGTGAACGGCAAGACCGTTTCGGGAGAGGTTGAGGGCCGCACCCTGCTGGTGCAGTTCCTGCGCGACGATCTGAGAATGACGGGCACCCATGTCGGCTGTGACACATCGCAGTGCGGCGCATGCGTCGTGCATGTGAACGGCGAGCCGGTCAAGGCCTGCACCATGTTCGCCAACGAGGCGGACGGCGCTACGGTTTCGACCATCGAAGGCATGGCAAACGCCGACGGGTCGCTCAGCGTGATCCAGCAGGCGTTTCAGGATCATCACGGGCTTCAGTGCGGGTTTTGCACACCGGGCATGGTGATGAGCGCAGCCGCCCTGTTGAAAGAGAACCCCAGACCGACAGAGTCCGAGGTGCGCGATTACCTCGAGGGCAATATCTGCCGCTGCACGGGCTACCACAACATCGTCAAGGCGATCATGGCGGCCAGCGGACAGGACGTTTCACAAATCGCCGCGCAATAACGCGGACGGCGGGGCGGCTATTTCGCTTGCCCGCAATATGACTTTTGGGAGGAAGACATGCCTAAAGACAACGGCATCGGCGCCAGCACAATCCGGCGCGAGGACATCAAGTTCCTGACCGGACGCGGGCGTTACACAGACGATATCAATTTGCACGCCCAGACCTATGTGGTCTTTGTGCGCTCGCAGGTGGCGCATGGCCGGATCGTGTCGATCGACACCTCTGCCGCCGAGGCGATGCCGGGCGTTCTGGCGGTTCTGACCGGCGAGGATTTCGTGGCCAAGGGCGGCAACCCCGCCGGTTGGTTGATTCAAAGCCGTGGCGGCGAGGCCATGAAAGAGCCAAAGCGCCCCGTGCTGGCCCATGGCAAGGTGCGCCACGTGGGCGACGCCTATGCGGCTGTCGTTGGCGAAAGCATCGCCGCCGCGCGCAACGGGGCCGAGGCGATCATCGCCGATATCGAGGCCTTGCCCGCGATCATCGACATGGCGACCGCCGTGGCCGACAGCGCGAACCGGGTGCATGACGAGATCGAGAACAATGTCTGTTTCGACTGGGGCTGGATCGAGGACAACAAGGCCGCCGTGGACGAGGCGTTCGAAAAAGCGCCCCATGTCACCACGCTGGAACTGGTGAACAACCGCCTTGTGCCCAACGCGATGGAGCCCCGCGCGTCGATCGGCGATTACGACCCCGGCACCGGCGATTACAAGCTGTATACGACATCGCAGAACCCGCATCTGACGCGGCTTTTGATCAGTGCCTTCGTGATGGGCATTCCCGAAAACAAACTGACCGTGATCGCGCCCGATGTCGGCGGTGGTTTCGGCTCCAAGATCTACCACTACGGCGAAGAGGCTGTGGTGCTTGAGGCGTCGAAACGTCTGGGCCGCCCTGTGAAATGGGCCGCCGACCGATCCGAGTCGTTCCTGAGCGATGCGCATGGTCGCGACCACGTCACCAAGATTCAGCTGGCGACGGATCTGGAGGGCAACTTTCTTGCCCTGCGCACCGAAACACTGGCCAATGTCGGCGCCTATCTGTCGAACTTTGCCACCGTGACGCCGACCTTCCTGCACGGAACATTGATGGCGGGGCCATACAAGACGCCGCTGGTCTATGTGAACGTCAAGGCCGTGTTCACCAACACCGCGCCAGTTGACGCTTACCGTGGGGCGGGCCGCCCCGAGGCGACATTCTCGATCGAACGTGTGGTCGATAAATGCGCCCGCGAACTGGGGCTGGAGCCATGGGAGCTGCGCCGCCGGAACTTTATCCAGCCGGACCAGTTCCCCTACCAGACCCCCGTCGGCGTCGTCTACGACATCGGCAATTACGGCGCCACGCTTGACCGTCTGGTCGAGATGGTCGATCCGGCCGGCTTCGAGGCGCGCGTGGCGGACAGTGCCAAGCGCGGCAAGATGCGCGGGCTTGGGTTGTCGACATGGATCGAGGCCTGCGGCATCGCGCCGTCCAACCTTGTGGGCCAGTTGGGTGCGCGGGTCGGACTATACGACGCGGCAACGGTTCGGGTGAACGCCACCGGCAACCTTTCTGTCATGGTCGGCGCGCATAGCCACGGTCAGGGCCACGAGACCGTATTCGCTCAGATCGTGTCCGACATGCTGGGTATCGGCATCGAACAGGTCGAGATCGTCCATGGCGACACCTCGAAAATTCCTTTTGGTATGGGCACTTACGGGTCGCGCTCTCTTGCAGTTTGTGGGTCGGCCATGGTTCGGGCGACCGAAAAGATCATCGCGAAGGGCAAGAAGATCGCAGCGCATATGCTCGAAGCCTCGCTTGACGACATCGTTTTCGAGAACGGATCCTTTACCGTTGCCGGAACCGACAAGGCCAAATCCTTTGGCGAGATCGCCTTTTCCGCCTATGTCCCGCACAACTATCCGCTGGAAGAGCTGGAGCCGGGTCTGGAAGAGACCGCGTTCTACGATCCGGGCAACTTTACCTATCCCGCCGGCGCCTATGCCTGCGAGGTCGAAGTCGATCCCGAGACAGGGCAGGTCACTGTTCTGGGCTTTTCCGCAGCCGACGATTTCGGCAATGTGATGAACCCGATGATCGTCGAGGGTCAGGTTCATGGCGGTGTGGCGCAGGGGATCGGTCAGGCGCTTCTTGAAGGGTGCGCCTATGATGCCGAGGGCCAGCTTTTGTCGGCCAGCTATATGGATTACACGATGCCACGCGCCGATGACCTGCCGTTCTACAACGTCGATCATTCCTGCGTAACGCCCTGCACCCATAATCCGCTTGGCGTCAAAGGCTGCGGCGAGGCGGGCGCGATCGGATCGCCCCCTGCCGTCGTCAATGCGGTGATTGACGCCCTGCACCGCGCGGGCCACACTAACGTAACCCATATCGACATGCCGCTATCCCCACAGCGCGTATGGTCTGCAATGAACGGTTAAGGAGGCCGAACCATGTATAACTTTGAATTTGAACGGCCCTCCAGCATTGCGGATGCGGTAACAGCGCTGAAAGGCGAAGATGCGCAGGCGTTGGGGGGCGGTCAAACGCTGATCCCGACGCTGAAACAGCGCCTTGCATCACCCGCCACGCTGGTCAGCCTAAGCGGTATTCCCGACATGAAGGGGATCTGCACAAACGACGACGGGTTGCTGTGCATCGGCGGTGCCACCACGCATGGCGCGGTGGCTGCGGGGGCCGGGGCCTATCCCGGACTTGCCGGGCTGGCGGGCCAGATCGGTGACCCTGCGGTGCGCACGCGCGGAACAATCGGCGGGTCGCTGGCCAACAACGATCCGTCCGCCTGCTATCCTGCGGCGGCTTTGGCCTCGGGGGCGCAGATCGTCACCAACAGCCGGACCATTCCGGCGGATGACTACTTTCTGGGGATGTTCACGACCGCGCTGGACGAGGGCGAGATCATCACAGAGGTCCGCTTTCCGGTGCCGCAAAAGTCCAACTACCAGAAGTTCGTGCAGCCAGCCTCGCGGTTTGCGATGGTCGGCGTCTTTGTCGCCAAGTTCGCCGATGGCGTGCGCGTTGCGGTGACGGGCGCGTCCGAAGGGGGCGTGTTCCGCTGGACCGAGGCGGAAGAGGCGCTGTCACGGGATTTCTCGGCGGCGGCGATCAAGGGTCTGAAGGCAAGTGCTGACGGGATGATCGGGGATCTGCACGCAACCCCCGAGTATCGCGCGCATCTGATCGGCGTGATGACGGGGCGGGCCGTTACGGCGGCCGTCTGATCCACCGTGGACGACTAAAAGGAAAGCCCCGTTTTTACGGGGCTTTTCGCATTTTCTGGTGGGGTTACATCTTTATCCGTTGCCAGCGGAAAACGGTCATCAGGATCAAAAGCATAAAGAACAATCCGGTGATGTCGCCAAAGACCTGGGTGAATACGCCGGCAAACGACAACTCTGTCGTCAGGAATGTTCCGGCGACATTGATCAACGATGAGATCAGGCCAGCCCCCATAATCCAGCGCCAGCCAATGTTCATGCGCCAGTATCCATCCCCATCGTCCCGGAACCGTGCGATCAGCGAAAACCCGACTGCGGCACAGACCGCCCCGAATACCGGCACAAGAACCTGCGGGATCATAAAGCCGGCGGGGCCTGAGACGTAGTAATGAAAGGCGAATGATATTGGCAACAGAACTGCGACAGAGCGCCAGCCAAGCCACCATGCGGCCAGAACGCGCACTCCGTGGGGTAAGAAAAGTAGGCTTCCCGCGACGATGGTCTGGGGAAATGCCATTGCCTGAACCGGAGTGACAAGCTCGGATGTCGTGAAGAACGATATCGAATATGCAATGCTAACGATTGCAAAGGCGTCCCACCACTTCTTAAGCATCGAGTACGCCTTTGGCCATGTGTTAAGCTAAATCGTTATTCTGTGTTGGGGGCCTCCAAGCAGACGACATAGGCCCTTGCTTTTGAACCGCTTGCTTTTTTGATCAGACCGCGCCCGACCAAGGCGCGCAGCGCACGATGATAGGTCGCCTGTGCGTGTGGCTCCACAAGCGCATGTCTGCGAATGTTGTCAGAAGAAATTACATCCCCGAGTTCCTTTGACAGGCTATTTGCAGCCAGCAATATATCTTTTTCCGCCCCCGAAAGGACGCTCAACCCAAGCTCCCGCTCCATATCGCGAAGCATGGTCCGCAGGGCAGTGACTGCCTCAATTTTGTCCATCAAGAACAACCCTCAAGCTACGGTAGCACCATGAAATAACCGAAAGCAACTCTGCCGCGCGATAAACTTGTCACTTTGACATGTTTTTAAGTTATCGTCGACTGGCCCGGGTTGCCTTTGCGATGCGGTCAGGATGCAAGGCATCTGTCGCATTTAGATATTTCACTCGGCACTCATTGTCATAGTTATATAGGAACACCGTATACGCTTGCCTACCTGCCCGCCTAGAAGAAACATCCGGCGCGGGTATCGTCATAGCCGGTGGGGAAAATGCTCTGAGCGCCGATCATTTGTCCGGCATTTCAGATGGCTGATTTTACGCTATTTTTTTGGGTAAGGGGTCAGGGGGCGCGCGTGATTCTATAAGGCAAACAGGTTGCACGCATCGCCCGGAACCCAGCGAAATCCGCCCTGCCGGCCCCCGCACTCTGGACTGGAATACAAAAAAGCCCCCGCGCTGGCGGGGGCTTTTTGTCAATTTGACAGGTTTGACCTATTTGGGAAGCGGGCCGATCAGCATGATCATCTGGCGACCTTCCATCTTTGGAAAGTTCTCGATCCGACCGGCTTCTTTGGTGTCTTCGGCCACCCGCTCCAGCAATTCGCGACCCAGGTTCTGGTGCGCCATTTCACGGCCACGGAAGCGCAGGGTGATCTTTACCTTGTCGCCTTCCTCAAGAAACTTGAATACCGACCGCATCTTGACTTCGTAGTCATGCTTGTCCGTGTTCGGGCGGAACTTTATCTCTTTGATCTCGATGATCTTTTGGTTCTTCCGCGCCTCGGCTTCTTTCTTCTGGGTTTCGTATTTGTATTTGCCGAAATCCATGATCTTGACGACGGGCGGTTCCGCGTTCGGCGAAATCTCTACCAGATCAAGTCCAGCCTCTTCGGCCAATGCCATACCGCGGGCAGGGGTGACAACTCCGACGTTTTCGCCGTCCGCGCCAATCAGCCGGATTTCGGGGGAGTTGATACGTTCGTTAACGCGGGGTCCAGTATCACGTGCTGGCGGGGCGTTGTGGGGTCTGCGGGCTATAGCATTGTTCCTTGCATAGTGAATTCATCTAACGCGCAAAATAGACTTAGTGGGCCAGGCTTTCAACCACCATTTCAAAGGCATTTCGGCAAGGCCTTGCCTGCGGGTTTCAAAGCGCTTTTATTTTATCGCCCGCTCTGCCATATGGCGCGTGGTTAACCGCAAAACTCTTCCAGAGTAAGGAAATTGAGCTATGAATAAAGTTATCGTCGCGATCGTCGCGCTTATTGTTGTTGTGGGCGGGTATTTCGTCATCAGCGGCAAGTCCGTTGAAGAGACCGCAACCGCAGTGACCGACGCTGTAGAGACCGCGACCCCGATGGAAACCGCTGCCGAAGCAACCGCCGAGGCCGAGGCCAAAGCCGCAGAAGCCGCTGCCGCAACCGCTGCTGCTGCCGCCGAAGCCGCCGCAGCTGCCGAAGCAAAAGCGGCTGAAGTTGCCGCCGCCGCCGAAGCTGCTGCCACCGAAGCTGCGGCAAAGCTGGAAGCCGAAGCTGCTGAAGCCGCCGCTGCCGCTGAAAAGATCGCAACTGACGCCGCCGAGGCTGCGGCCACGACCGCATCCGACGCCGCAGTCACAGCGACCGAAGCTGTCGAGTCTGCCGTTCAGTCCGCCACAGAGGCCGCGTCGAGCATTGCCGACACAGCAACAGAAACTGCAACCGAGACTGCAACCGAGGTGACACCGGATGCCGTCACGGCTGCAACAGACACCGTCACAACCGGCACGGGCGACCTGCTGACCGTTGACGGCTTCAACATGGACAAAGTCGCCGAGATGATCGACGGCTCTGACCTTGGTGCGTTGCAGAAAACGACGCTGAAGGCTGCGCTGACCAAGGCCCAGGAAAACCCCGACGTTCTGAAGGGTGTTCTGGAGCAGGTCAAAGCCGCGCTGAACATGTAAGCGATACGCGGCGGGCTGGTCCCGCCGCACCGCTGACATCGACGGCCGACAAAAGAAAACGCCGCGCAGGAGATCCTGACGCGGCGTTTTTTATGGGAAAGGGGCGGGGGCGGGCTATCCGACGAACGCCTTTTCAATCACATATTCCGCAGGGTCGGAATTGGCGCCCTCGCGCAGGCCGAACCCTTCGAGGATCACCTTCATATCCGTGTTCAACCCCATCGAGCCGCAGACCATCGCACGGTCGACGTCAGGGGTCATCGGCGGCACGCCCAGATCGGCAAAGATCGACCCGTCGCGCAGTTTGTCGGTGACGCGGCCCATCTTCGGGCTCTGTTCGCGGGTGGTGGTGGGGTAGTATTTCAGCTTGTCGCCCACGAATTCGCCGATCAGCGGGTCTTCGGCAAGCCCCTCGACCAACTGGCGGCCATACTCCAGCTCTGCCACATCGCGGCAGGTGTGGGTGATGATGACCTCGTCATATCGCTCGTAGGTTTCGGGGTCGCGCAGCAAAGAGGCGAAAGGCGCAAAGCCGGTGCCGGTGGCAAAGAACCACAGCCGTTTGCCGGGCAGCAGGGCGTCATGCACCAGCGTTCCGACGGGTTTCGGGCGCAGGATGATTTCGTCGCCGACCTTGATATGCTGCAACCGGCTGGTCAGCGGGCCATCCTGCACCTTGATCGAATAGAACTCCAGCTCTTCGTCCCACGACGGCGAGGCGATGGAATAGGCGCGCAACAATGGCTTGCCGTCCTCCTTGAGCAACCCGATCATCACGAATTCGCCAGAGCGAAAGCGCAAGGTTTTGGGCCGCGTCACGCGGAAGGAAAACAAACGGTCGGTCCAGTGATGGACCTCTGTCACGGTCTGCGCATCGGGCAGGGCCTTTACGGCGGCGGCTTTGACTTCGGTCACGGGGGTCTGGTCATTCATAAGGGACATAGCGGCCCGATTGGACCGCCTCCTGTTCTAAAGGTCAATGAAGGAAGGGGAAACCCCGTAATCAGCCGCGCATCCGCGACTGATAGTCATGGTCACGCCAGTTGGCACGGGCCAGCCACTGTGGTTCGGGCTGCCGTGCGGCCAGATCGGCGTTGATCTGCACTTCGTCAAAGCCGCTGCGCCGTGCCATTGCGTATTGGTCGGAAATCACATGGCCATAAGCCCGCAACCGCCCTTGAAACCCCATCAGCCGCAACCGCCGCGCAAGCGTAAACCCGCGCCCGTCCGCAAAAGACGGAAACGCGATGCGGATCAGGTCGATGTGGTCCAGATGCGCGGTCAGGCCGTCGAGGTCGGCATCGGGGGCCAGATCGACGGCCACCGCATTGTCATTGGCGGGCAGGGCGTCGGTGGATTGGAACCCGTGGGTCCAATCCTCTGGCGCGAAGCCGTCGTCGGTGACGATCACAGTCATAGCTCTATTCCTTTGCCGATGGGCCCACGCACGGCTTTGCCGTTGATAAAGTGGATCCCGCATTCCTCTTTGTCCTGACCGCGCCAGCGCCCGGCACGGGGGTCTTCGCCGGTTTTCACCGCCGATGTGCAGGGCGCACAGCCGATAGACGGATAGCCCTGCGCCACCAAAGGGTGACGGGGCAGACGGTTGTTGACCATATACTCCTGGATGTCGTCGCGGGTCCAATGGGCCAGCGGGTTCACCTTGATCCTGATGTCGCCCTCTGGCTCGAAAAACTCGATATCGGCGCGGGTCGATCCCTGAAACCGCTTGCGGCCAGTGATCCACGCGTCGAACGGGGCCAGCGCACGGGCAAGGGGCCGGGTTTTGCGCAGGGTGCAGCAGGCATCGGGGGCGTATTGGTGCAGCAGGCCCTCGTTGTCTTCGGTAAACACCTCTTCGCGGTCGGGCGTGATGATGCGAACATCGGTCAGGCCCAGCTTTTCCGCCACATCGCGTTGATACTGCAAGGTTTCCTTGAACAGCATCTCTGTGTCGATGAACAACACGGGGACAGAGCGGTCAATGACAGACACCAGATGCAACAACACCACGGATTCCGCGCCAAAGCTGGACACCATCGCCAGATGCCCGACCTGCGGGTCGGACATGGCGCGTTCCAGAACGGCGGTCGCCCCGTGGTGACGGTAGCGCCCGTTCAGATGCGCCGCACGTTCCGCCACAGGGGCAAGGGGGGCCTCAAGCGGCATCTGCGCGGGCCTCCGGATAAAGGGCGGTTTTGAACGGGGCAAGGCCGGTGCGACGGTAGGTTTCAATAAAGGTTTCCTCCGGCCCCTCGCGCAGGTCAAGGTAGGCATAGATGATGCGCTCGATCGCGGGGATCAGGTCGTCGGCACCGAAACCCGGACCGGCGCGTTCGCCGATCGCGGCATTTTCCGTGTGATCGCCCCCCAGCGTGATCTGGTAACTCTCGACGCCAGCGCGGTCGAGACCCAGAATACCGATATGGCCCACATGGTGGTGACCGCAGGCGTTGATGCAGCCCGAGATTTTCAGCTTCAGCGCGCCGATTTCATGTTCCAGCTTCAGCGCGTCGAACCGCACGGCAATCTCTTGCGCGATCGGAATAGAGCGGGCCGTGGCCAGCGCGCAATAATCCATGCCGGGGCAGGCGATGATGTCGGAAATCAACCCGATGTTCGCGGTCGCCAGACGGGCCGCTTTCAGTTCGGCATAAAGGGCCGGCAGGTGGGATTTATGCACATGGGGCAGGATCACGTTCTGTTCGTGGCTGATGCGCAGCTCGTTGTGGCCATAGCGTTCCGCCAGATCGGCCATCACCCGCATCTGGTCGGACGAGGCATCGCCGGGCGTTTCGCCATGCGCCTTGAGCGAGATCGACACGATGGCATAGCCCGGCGCCTTATGCGCGGTCAGGTTCGTATCGGACCACGACCGGAACGCGGGGTTCGCCGCGCGCTCTGCCTCGAAGGCGTCGACGGGGGCAGTGATGAAGACGGGCGGGGCAAAGGCGGTCTCGATCTGCGCCAGCAGGTCCTGGTCGTAGCCGGTGAAGCCCTCGACGATCCGGGCGAACCGCGCATCGACCAGATCGCGGATCGTGTCGATGCCGTTCTCGTGCACGGTGATCTTGATCCGCGCCTTGTATTTGTTGTCGCGGCGACCCAGCAGGTTGTAGACGCTGACGATGGCCTCGACGTAGGGCAACAGATCGGCCTTGGGCAGAAAGTCGCGGATCACCTTGCCGATCATCGGGGTGCGGCCAAGTCCACCGCCGACGATGACCTCGAAACCGGGCTGTCCGGCGTCGTTTCGGACCATGCGCAGCCCGATGTCATGGGCCTTTGTCACGGCGCGGTCGGTCTCGCTGCCGGTGACGGCGATCTTGAACTTGCGCGGCAGGAACTGGAACTCGGGGTGGTCGGTGGACCACTGGCGCAACAGTTCGGCAACGGGGCGCGGGTCTTCGATCTCGTCGGCGGCGGCACCGGCGAAATGGTCTGCGGTCACGTTGCGGATCGTGTTGCCCGATGTCTGGATGGCGTGCATCTCGACCTCGGCCAGCGCATCAAGCATGTCCGGCACATCGGGCAGTTTGGGCCAGTTGTACTGGATGTTCTGGCGCGTGGTGAAGTGGCCATAGCCCTTGTCCCACCGGTCGGCGATCATCGCCAGCTGGCGCATCTTGCCCGCGTCCAGCGTGCCGTAAGGGATCGCCACCCGCAGCATATAGGCGTGCAGTTGCAGATACAGGCCGTTCATCAGGCGCAGCGGGCGGAACTCGTCCTCGGTCAGGCTGCCGTCGATACGGCGCTCGACTTGCGCACGGAACTGGGCGTTGCGACTTGCCAGAAACTCTGTGTCGAAGGCGTTGTAATCATACATTTGTTTCTACCTCTTGCTTGCCGTGGACGTAGTTGGACGGGCCGCGGGTGCGGAAGGTTTCGCGGAAATGCGTGGGTTCCGGCCCGTTCGGTCCGCGCTTTACCTCGGCCAGATAGGCGCCGACGATTGCGTTCTTGTGGCGGTTGGCGTCGATCAGTCGCAATTCCGCGTCGGCCTCGTCGGTCAGCACCTCTGCCTGCGACAGGTGGCGCGTCCATGTGTCGGCGGCGGTCTGATAGATCACATCGCCTTCGATCAGGGCGTTTGCGGTGACGACTTTGGGGGTGAAGGCGCGGCTCATAGTGCGATATCCTGTGTCTGAAATTCGGAAGCGGCCAGCATGGCCGCACGCGGCGCAAGGCCGTAAAGCATTAGGGCAGGACCAGAGAGGTTTGCCTCGTCCAGATCCGCCGAAAGGGTGGAAAGCGTCGTGGAAACAACGCGTTGATCGGGGCGAGAGGCGTTCTCTATGACCGTGACCGGTGTGGCGGGGCCTGCGCCATGCATCATCAGGCGGCCCTGTATGAACCGCGCGGACCGCTTGCCCATATAAATCGCCGCAACCTCGCCCTCGCGGGCCAATGTGCGCCAGTCATGTTCGGCAAAGCCTTTCATGTCGTGACCGGTCAGGAACCGGACAGAGGCGTTGCGCTGCCGTTTGGTCAGGCTTTGGCCGATCCCCGCCACAGCGGCAGAGGCCGCCGTGATACCGGGAATGATCCGCCATGCTATGCCTGCGGCCTCGATTGCCTCGATCTCTTCATCAAGGCGCCCGAACACCGTCGGGTCGCCCGCCTTCAGGCGCACGACATAGGCACCGTTTGCGGCATGCTCAACAATCATCGCATTGATGTCGGTCTGGCTGGCCGAGGGGCCGAACCCCTCTTTGCCGGCGTCAAGCAGGGTTGCCTCGCGCCGCGCCAGTTCCAGAATTTCCGGCGCGACAAGGCGGTCATAGATCACCACATCGGCCGTATCCAGCGCCTTGCGCGCCTTCATCGTCAGCAATTCGGGGTCGCCGGGGCCAGCCCCCACCAGATCGACGCGGCCGATCTGATCGCCCTTGGCCAGGTGATGGTCAAGCAGAGCATCAAGTGCGGGGATGATGCCCGCCGACCCAGCAGTTTCAACTACTTGCGGGCCGGTCTTGAAGTAGAATGCAGACCAGAAATCGCGGCGCTTTGCCCCCATTGGCAAGGCGTCCGCCTTGTGCCGAAAGGTTTTCCCGATCCGCGCCAGCGTGCCAAGAACGGGCGAAAGCCGGCCCTCCAGATCCGCCTTGATGGCGCGGGCAAGCACAGGCGCCGCCCCCTCTGTTCCGATGGCGACAACGACCGGGTCGCGGTCGACGATGGCGGGGGTGATGAAGTCGCTGTCGCCCAGATTGTCGACGATGTTCACCAGCGCCCCTGTCGCGCGCGCGATGGCGGCGGTGCGGGCGTCCTCGGTCGCATCCTCATTCGCGCCATAGAACAGCGCCGCGCAGATGGCGTCGCCGCGTTGCAGGGGGCGCGTTGTCAGAGACAGGCGACCGGTCTTGGCCCAATCCACGATCTCGGGCGCGGGGGAGGCCGCGAACACAGCGATCCGGCCTTCGGTTTTCAGCAGCAACCGCAGTTTGGCCAGCGCCGCGTCACCACCGCCGGACACAACGATACGGCGGCCTTCGACGGCGAGGAAGATCGGAAAATGTTTCATCGGTGCCCCTGCTGTTCGACTTCAGGCCTCAATATAGGATATTTTCCTGTATTTTGACCATAGACCCTTGCAGATAAGGACGCACGTTCTGTATAGTCGCTCAATGTATACAGGTGTTCTGATTTCTAAGGAGAATGCGAATGGCAGTCCGTCTGGACGAGGTTGACCGGAAAATCCTTGCAGAGCTGCAACGCGATGCAAGCCAGTCCCTGGATGAAATCGCCAAACATGCGGGGTCGTCAAAGACGCCGGTGTGGAACCGGATCCGCAAGATGAAAGAGGCGGGTGTGATCGGTCAGCACACGGTTCTGCTGGACCCCGAGGCGCTGGGGCTGGAGGCGTGTTTCTTTGTCCTGATCCGCACGTCGGAGCACGAGGCCGACTGGCAAAAGGCGTTCCTGAACACCCTGCAATCGCGCCCCGAGGTGATGGAGGCGCACCGTCTGGCCGGTGATATCGACTACATCCTGAAGGTCCGCGTCAAGAACGCACGGGCCTATGACGCATTCTATCAGGCGATGATTTCAGAGGTGCGCGTGTTCAACGTCACGGCCCTGTTGTCGATGGAAGAGATCAAGTCGACGACGGTTCTGCCGGTCTGACGGGCAGGCGTTCCAGCCCGTGAAAATGGTAGGTATCGCCGTATCTGGCGGGGCCTGATAACGCGAGTTCGGGCAGCCGGTCGAACAGCGCGGGCAGGGCGATTTGCAGTTCCAGCCGCGCCAGTGGGGCGCCGACACAAAAATGCAGGCCGCCGCCGAAACTGGTGTGGGGCTTTATGGCGCGCGCGGGGTCAAAGTGGTCGGGGTTCGCGTATATGGCCGCGTCGCGGTTGGCCGAGGCCAGAAGGCAGGCCACCTGATCGCCGCGTTCGAAACGATGGCCGAACAGCTCTGTTCCGGCATAAGTGTG
Organism: Pseudogemmobacter sp. W21_MBD1_M6; assembly: GCF_052119585.1. Taxonomy (NCBI): domain Bacteria; kingdom Pseudomonadati; phylum Pseudomonadota; class Alphaproteobacteria; order Rhodobacterales; family Paracoccaceae; genus Pseudogemmobacter; species Pseudogemmobacter sp. W21_MBD1_M6. The sequence goes on from NZ_JBGQOJ010000006.1 coordinate 146,151, forward strand.
GCGGGTGAACATATGCAGCGGCGGGTCAAAGCGCAGCACCTCTTCGGTCAGCGCCTCACACCCTTCACTTCGCGCCACAAGGCCATGATCCAGAAGGGTTTTAACGGCGTTCCCGATGGTGTGGACTGTCGCCTCGTGGCCCGCATTCAGCAGCAGGATACAGGTCGTTATCATCTCGTCGGTGGTCAGGGTTTCGCCGCCATCGCTGGCCGCGATCAAATGCGTGATCAGGTCATCTGCGGGGGCCGTCCGGCGGGCGTTGATATGGCCGCGCATGAAGGCGACGAATTCGGTTGCGGCGGTTGCGGCGGCCTCTTCGGTTGTCCGCGTCCGGCCCGCCTGATACATCGCAACCATGGCATTGGACCAGCGCAGCAGGTCGCCTGCCATGCTTTCGGGCACACCCAGAAGCCGCGCGATGATGATGACGGGAATGGGCCGCGCATAGACATCCAGCAGGTCGAACTCATCGGGCGGAAAGGCGTCGATCAACTGGTGGCACAGCGCGTCGATTTCTGGCCCCAGCGCCTTGATCCTGCGCGAGGTGAAGGCCCGCAGGACAAGGGACCGCAGGCGGGTGTGGCGCGGCGGCTCCAGTTCCAGCATCGAGTGGGCCTCGACCGCATAAAAGGGCGCAAGATGCGGCGGCACCGGTGCCTGCAACTCTGCCGGCACCTCGCGCCCGAACCGGCGGTCGCGCAGGATGGTGTTGGTCGCGGCATGGCTGACGGTGCAGACCATCCCGTAGTCCTGCCAGAACACCAGATCACCCAGACCGCGCAGATGGTCGTAAAACGGATAGGGGTTTTGCACGAAGGCGGAGTCATTCGGGTTTTGATGGACGATCTGCATGTCGGGGTGCCTGACTGTGTTTGCCGTGATCGTCACGAAAGGCGCTGGCAATTGCAAGCGGCCCTTGTGTAATCTGGCCGGAATGGAAAACCGCCAATGACCCGCCTTGCGCTTGCGCTGTGCTTCTACATTTTCACCGTCGCGGCATTTGCAGGCGGTGTCTGGTGGTTCGCCTATAGTGCAGCGCTGGACCAGTTGGCGGATCGGGGGCGGTCGGATCTGTCGCTCGCCTCGGACCGGTTGATGCAGCAATTGTCGCAATACCGCGAACTGGCGGTGCTGTTGTCCGATCATCCGACGCTGGTTCCTTTGGCCCGTGGCGAGGGCGGATCAGTACCAGAGGCCGCCTCGCTGTTGCTGCGCACCGCCGACAAGACCGGAAGCCTGGAGATTTTTCTGGCTTCGGCTGCGGGCAAGGTGCTTGCCAGTTCCACCGGGGCAGAGGTCAACCACCGCGAACTGCCCTATTTCCGTCGCGCCATGCACGGTGCCACGGGAACGTTCCACGCGCAGGATATCGACAGCGGCGCGCGGGTGTTCACCTTTGCGGCGCCGATTTTCGACGCCTCTGGCCGCACAACGGGCGCGGTGGGGGTGCGGGTGGATGTCAGCCGCGTGGAGGGCGACTGGATCGGCGATCCTGACTCGGTCTTTTTTACCGACGGGCTTGGCGTCATCTTTGTGTCGAACCGAACGGAATTGTTGCTGCGCACCCGGAACGACGGGTCTGCTGTGGGGCGGGGCGGGGTCACGGCGGAATATGATCCGACAACTCTGCGACCTTTCATTGACCATGAACTGACCGATTTTCAGGGCCTTTCGATCTGGTCGCTGGACGCGGGCCCCTATCTGCCTGAACGCGCCTTGCACCTGATGAAACCCTTGCCACTGATCGAGATGACGGGCGAGGTTCTGATCGACGTGGCCCCGGCGGAGCGGGTCGCGCGGTTGCAGGCGGCTTTTGCCGCGGCCCTGCTTATGGCCTTCGGGGCGATGTTGTTCACAGTGATGCAGCGCCGCCGTGCCCTTGCGGAACAGTTGCTGGTCGAGGCCGATCTGAAGGCCGCGCTGGAACTGCGGGTGCAGGAACGCACGGCAGAGCTGTCTGAGGTAAACGAAAACCTGCGCCGCGAAGTGGCAGAGCGGCAAGACGCAGAGGCCGCGCTGAAAAAGGCGCAGGCCGATCTGGTACAGGCGGGAAAATTGTCGGCGCTGGGGCAGATGTCGGCTGGCATCAGCCATGAATTGAACCAACCCCTGATGGCGATCCGGTCTTTTGCCGAAAACGCAGAGATTTTTCTGGAGCGCGGCAAAACCGATATTGCCGCACAGAACCTGACGCGGATTTCCGAACTGGCGCGGCGCATGGGGCGGATTATAAAAAACCTGCGGGCCTTTGCGCGGCAAGAGAGCGAGCCGATGGTGCGGGTCAATCTGGGGGCGGTTGTGGATGCCGTGCTGGAAATGTCCGAGGCCCGTTTGGACCGCGCGGATGTGACCGTGGACTGGGCCGCGCCGCCTGTGCCTGTTCTGGTGCGCGGCGGCGAGGTGCGGTTGCAGCAGGTGATCCTGAACCTTGTGTCGAATGCCATCGACGCGATGGAGGGCAGCGCCGGAAAACGCCTGGAAATCAAGGTCGAACAGGCGGGGGCCCGCGCGACTGTGCAGGTGCGTGACACCGGGCCAGGCATTGCCGCGCCGGACAAGATATTCGACCCGTTCTATTCCACAAAGGCCGTCGGCGCGGGCGAGGGGATGGGCCTTGGCCTGTCCATTTCCTATGGATTGGTCCAAAGCTTTGGCGGGGCGATCCGGGGCCGAAATGCCGAGGGCGGCGGTGCGGTGTTTACTGTCGAACTGGCAACAGCACCGATAGAGAAGGCCGCATGATTACCCGCGTTTTGTTGGTTGACGACGATGCTGCGATCCGCGAGGCGCTTGGCCAGACGCTGCAACTGGCAGACCTGACGCCGACCCTTGCCGCCAGCTATATCGAGGCGAAAGACCACATCGCGCCTGATTTCGCTGGCGTGGTGGTGACCGACGTCAGGATGCCCGGCAAGGACGGCTTTCAATTGCTGGAATATGCCCAAACCATCGACGCGGATTTGCCGGTGATCTTGCTGACCGGTGAGGCCGATGTGCCGATGGCGGTGCGTGGTATGGCGGCGGGGGCGTTCGACTTTCTGGAAAAGCCCTGTGCCCCGAAGGATTTGCTTGTCGTGGTTGCGCGGGCGTTGAAGACCCGCACGCTGGTGCTGGAAAACCGGCGTTTGAAACGGCAGCTGGAAACAGGCGATCCGGCCTCGCGGATGCTGTTCGGGGCCTCTGCCCTTGCGCGTGACCTGCGCGACCGCGTGCGCACAGCGGCGAAATCCAGCGCCGATGTTCTGATCACCGGAGAACCGGGAACAGGCATATCGAAAGTGGCAGAGGTGATCCATCTGTCCTCGCCCTTTGCGATGCAGCCGTTTGTGAAACGCTCCGCCGCCTCGTTGTCGTCGGACGCAATGGCCGACGCCTTTGCCAGCGCCGATCGCGGCACGCTTTTTCTGGACGAAATCGCGGCTTTGCCAGCCGAGGCGCAGTTTGCCCTTCTGGAACGGATGGAAGGCACCCGCGGCGTTCGCATTCTGGCGGGAACTTACAAGGATCTTGCGGCAGAGATTGCCGAGGGCCGTTTCAGCCATGATCTGTTCTACAAGCTGGATGTGATGCAGGTCCGCATTCCGTCGCTGCGCGAACGGCCAGAGGATATTCCCATCCTGTTCCGCAAATATGTGGGCATTGCCTGCGAACAGGCGAACCTTGCACCGCCCGACATCACGCCTGAAATCATTAGCCGCCTGATGGCACAGGACTGGCCCGGCAATGCGCGGGGGTTGATGAATGCGGCGATGCGATTCGCGATGAACCTGTCCGAACCGGAAAAGGAACGGGAATCGGGCCTTGCAGAGCAACTGGCGCAGGTCGAACGCTCGCTTCTGATCGAGGCGCTGAGGCATCATCGCGGCAATGCGACGGAAACCGCAAAGGCGCTGAAACTGCCGCGCAAAACCTTCTACGACAAGCTGACCCGCTATGGGATTCGCGCCGAGGACTACCGCTAGGCTGTGCGGATTTCCACACAGTCACCGCAAACCTATGTGCGGATTTTCGCCCATAAAATTTGCATACCAGCATTCCGTCTGGCGCATGGCTTGTCTTAATTATTGAAACAAAAGGTTTTTTGCAGAATGTGCAGATCGTGGAATGTTTTTCTTGAGCCACCCCTTGTGACACGCTTTTGTGACCGCGGGTGCCAGTCACGGCGCACGACGAAAATAATTGCTTCATCTGGGAGGAAACCACCATGAAATTCATCACCGCAGTCGCTACCGCAGTAGCCCTCAGCTTTGCCGCAGGCGCGGTCAACGCCGCCAGCCACGCCGCAGGCTGCGACGATGGCGAAGTCGTCATCAAATTCAGCCATGTCACCAACATGGACAAGCACCCCAAAGGCATCGCATCTTCGCTGCTGATGGAGCGGGTCAACGCAGAGATGGACGGCAAAGCCTGCATGGAGGTCTTCCCGAACTCGACCCTGTACAAGGACGAGCAGGTTCTTGAGGCCATGCTTCAGGGTGACGTTCAACTGGCGGCACCTTCGCTGTCGTTGTTTGAATCGTTCACCAAGCAATACCGCCTGTTCGACCTGCCGTTCATGTTCAAGAACATCAACGCAGTCGACGCGTTCCAGACATCGGAAGCCGGCGAGAAGATGAAAAGCGCAATGGCAAAGCGCGGCCTGCAGGGTCTTCAGTTCTGGCACAACGGCATGAAGCAGATTTCGGCGAAGAAGCCACTGGTTCTGCCGACTGATGCATCCGGCCTTAAGTTCCGCGTTCAGCCGTCCGACGTTCTTGTCGCACAGATGAAGGCGCTGAACGCATCGCCCCAGCCAATGGCATTCGCCGAGGTCTATGGCGCGCTGCAAACCGGCGTTGTGGACGGTCAGGAAAACACATGGTCCAACATCTATGGCCAGAAGTTTTTCGAAGTGCAGGACGGCATCACCGAAACCAACCACGGCGTGATCGACTATATGGTTGTTGCCTCGGTTGACTGGCTCGACAGCCTGAATGCCGATGTGCGCGACCAGTTCCTGACGATCCTGAAAGAGGTCACCGTAGAGCGTAACGCAGCGGTCGGCAGCGTTGACCTTGCAGCACGCCAGTCCATTCTGGATGCGGGCGGCAAGATCGTCGAACTGACAGCAGAGCAGCGCCAGCAGTGGGTCGATGCGATGATGCCGGTCTGGGGCGAGTTCGAAGGCGACGTAGGTGCCGAGAACATCGCAGCGGCACAGGAATTCAACGCAGCAAACTAATCGGTAACAGCCGAAACGGAACGGCCCGGGAACCCCCGGGCCGTTCTGCCAACTGAAATGCAAACGGGGAGGGGCACAATGAGCGGGTCACACAGACACGAGCCTACGTCGGGCATGGGACGTTTCATCGACACGGTCGAAGAAACCCTGATCGCCTATACTCTTGGAATCATGACGGTCCTCACGTTTGTGAACGTGGCGCGCCGGTATCTGTTCAATGCCAGCCTGATCTGGGGCCTTGAAGTCGTCCTGATGTTGTTCGCGTGGATGGTCCTGCTGGGGATCAGCTATGGCGTCAAAAAGACCACCCATCTGGGTGTCGATGCCGTGACCAACCTGTTGCCCCGTGGCCCGCGCCGCGCTTTGGCCATCATCGCTGCATTCATCTGCGTTTTCTACGCGGTGCTTCTGATGAAAGGCGCATGGGACTACTGGGCGCCATTCGCGGGCCTTGATGTGACCAGTGGTCGCTGGTTCCCGACCGGATTCACCCCGACACGCAGCCGCGCGTTCATGGAAACCGATCAGGTGCCGATGCCGTTCTTCCTGAATTTCCTGAGCGACCTGATCAATGACGGCGATGCCTATGGCAAGCTGCCGGATGTCGTTCCCTATACCATGCTGCCCATCGGCTGCGCCTTGTTGTTGTTGCGTTTTGTGCAGGCCACGGTCCGCATTCTGCGCGGCACGCAGGACACGCTGATCGTCAGCCACGAAGCCGAAGACGCGGTCGAAGACGCCGCGCAGAAAATGGGGAACTAAACCATGGAAGTCGCCCTTCTCTTTGTGATGATCGTCGGCCTGTTGCTGATCGGCGTTCCGATCGCGGTATCGCTTGGCCTGTCGTCGATGCTGTTCCTGCTGATGTTCAGCGATACCTCTCTGGCGTCTATCGCCCAGTCGTTCTTTCAGGCCATGGCGGGCCATTACACCCTGCTGGCCATCCCGTTCTTCATCCTTGCATCCAGCTTTATGTCCACCGGCGGGGTTGCGACGCGGATCATCCGGTTTTCGATTGCCTGTGTGGGGCACCTGCGCGGCGGTCTGGCGATTGCCGGTGTGCTTGCCTGCATGATTTTCGCGGCGCTGTCGGGGTCATCGCCTGCAACGGTTGTCGCCATCGGCTCTATCGTGATCGCCGCGATGGTCAAGGTCGGCTATACCAAGGAATTCGCCGCCGGCGTGATCTGTAACGCGGGCACGCTGGGCATTCTGATCCCGCCCTCGATCGTCATGGTCGTCTATGCCTCGGCCACCGATGTGTCCGTGGGGCGGATGTTCCTTGCGGGTGTCATTCCGGGCATCCTTGCGGGCACGATGCTGATGCTGACGATTTATGTCATGGCGCGGGTGAAAAACCTGCCCAAGGGCGAATGGCAGGGCTGGGGAGAGGTCTGGGACAGCTTCAACGACGCGATCTGGGGTCTGCTTCTGATCGTGATCATCATGGTCGGGATCTACGGCATTCCGGGCGTCACAGGTGCGATTTTCACCCCGACCGAAGCCGCCGCAGTCGCCTCTGTCTATGCGTTTTTTGTCGCCACCTTTGTCTACCGTGACATGGGGCCGCTGAAGACGCCCGACGGACAGCCGAACCTGACGCTGCTGCAAAAGCCGCTTGCACTGGTCACGGCCTTTTTCCACGAGGACACCCGCAGGACACTGTTCGAAGCGGCAAAGCTGACGATGATGCTGATGTTCATTATCGCCAACGCGCTGATCCTGAAGCATGTTCTGACCGACGAGCAAATCCCGCAACATATCGCCGATGCGATGTTGGGGGTCGGGCTTGGGCCCATCATGTTCCTTGTGATCGTGAACGTGATCCTGCTGATCGGTGGGCAGTTCATGGAGCCGTCGGGCCTGATCGTCATCGTGGCGCCGCTGGTGTTCCCGATTGCGATCACGCTTGGGATCGACCCGATCCATCTGGGTATCATCATGGTGGTGAACATGGAAATCGGCATGATAACGCCGCCTGTGGGCCTGAACCTGTTTGTGACCTCGGGCGTTGCGGGGATGCCGATGATGCGGGTTGTCGTGGCAGCACTGCCCTTCCTTGCGGTGCTGTTCGTGTTCCTGATCATGGTGACCTACATCCCGATCCTGTCGACATGGTTGCCGACACTGATGATGGGTCCAGAGACTATCATCAAATAATTCTTTGTTCTCTAAATATCCAAAAACCAACGCCCACCCCTTGGCATATCGCCGGGAGTGGGCGTTTTTTTGGATATTTGGACCAAGAAGAATGGGCAGAAGCGGGATCAGGCCTTTGCGAGGGCGCCGATGATGCCGTTGAAATCCTCTGCCGCCAGCGAGGCCCCGCCGACCAGCGCGCCGTCGACATTGGGGACGGCAAAGATCCCGGCCGCGTTCGAGGGTTTGACAGAGCCGCCATAAAGCACGCGGGTTCCGGTGCCTTCGGCGCCAAAGCGGGTTTCAAGGGCTGCGCGGATGAAATCATGAACTTCGGCGATCTGTTCCAGTGTCGGCACCTTGCCGGTGCCGATGGCCCAGACCGGTTCATAGGCGATCACAAGACCGGCTGCCGTGGCGCCGTCGGGCACCGATCCGGCAAGCTGGGTGCCGATGAGGTCGAGGGTCCGGCCCGCCTCGCGCGTTTCCAGGGTTTCACCGATGCAGACGATGGCGGTCAGGCCGGCATCCCATGCGGCAAGGGTTTTGGCGGAAACGGTCGCGTTGGTCTCGCCGTGGTCGGCACGCCGTTCGGAATGGCCCAGAATGACATAAGTCGCGCCTGCATCTTTCAGCATGCTGGCTGCAATATCGCCGGTATGGGCGCCGCCTGCCAGAGGGTGGCAATCCTGCCCGCCGACGGTGATCCGTCCCTTTGCATGATCCGTCATTTGGGCGATCAGCGTGGCGGGCGGGCACAAAAGCACCTCGCAGCCCGCGTCCGCATCCAGCGCACCGACCCCGGCCAGCATCGCGGGGGTTCCGTTCATCTTCCAGTTTCCAGCTGCAAGTTTGCGCCGCATGGCCGATCTCCTATGTCAAATGATCAAGTGCGTCCTTTGCCCAATCGCAAGCCAGGGCCGGGTCGTCAAGGGCGGCCTCGGGCAGGGTCCGGTAGGCCATGGATTGGGATGTGCCGTCTTTGCGGCTGTAAACGAACGGCCGTGAGCCTGCCGCGTCCAGCTTGTCCGCGAAAGCGCCCTGCGCCTTGAGGTAAACCGTGCCATCCGCGTCGAGGATCGAAAAAAGGCGGCCATCCGCATAGATGCAGAGGCCGCCCATCATTTTCCGTGTCGTGATATTGCCCAGCCCTGCGAACAGATCCACCGCAAAGGCGATGTCCGCCGCGGCGAGGCTCATTTGTCCGCCGTCAGCTTTTCGTCGAACTTGATCGATTCGCCACAACCGCAGGCATCCACAACATTGGGGTTGCGGAACTTGAAACCGGATTCAAGCAGCGAGGTCTCGTAGTCGATTTCCGTTCCGAACAGGAACATCTGCGCCATAGGGGCGATCATCACCCGCGCGTCACCCTGTTCCACGACTTCGTCCATCGGATCGACCTCGGCGACATAGGACATGGTGTATTCCATACCCGCACAGCCGCCTTTCTTGATGCCGATGCGCAAACCCTTTGTGCCGTCTTTGGCCATCAATCGGGCAATCTGGCGCGCGGCGGCGTCGGTCATCGAAACGGCCTGTTTTCCGGGAATTCCGAACATCACATGAACCCCAGTTCCAGACGTGCCTCGTCAGACATCATTTCCATGCCCCAGGGCGGATCAAAGGTCATTTGCACATCTACCGTTTTCACGCCTTGCAGCGGTTCGATCGCATCGGCGACCCATCCGGGCATTTCGCCGGCCACGGGGCATCCGGGTGCTGTCAGGCTCATGATGATGCGGACATCGGATTCGGGACCGACCTCGATGGTATAGATCAACCCCAGATCGAAGATATTCACGGGGATTTCCGGGTCATAGACAGAGCGGCACGCCTCTACGACCTGCTCGTACAGAGGGTGTTCGGTGCTTGAGGGCCGAATGAGTGGTGCGCCTTCAAGGGGGGCTGTCGCCTGATCTGTCATCTGTGACCTCATAGAGTTGTTGACTGATTATATAAGGTTTATGCGGCGATCGTCTAGGGGCGGGGTGATTTGACTTTGCGTTTCATTTTGCGTGGACGTGGTTCCGGGCGCAGGCGGTGCGTCAGATCGTCGATCACACGGGCGGCGATATCTTTTCCGGTGATCCGCTCTGCCTGTTCCAGCGCGGGTGTTGTGCTGACTTTAAGCACCATCGGCCCGTCTGCCCTGCGCAGCATATCGACAGCGGCAAAGCCAAGTCCAAAGGCTTTCGCGGCGCGCAGGGCGGCGCGGCGTTCCTCTGCGCTTGGCACGGTCTTTTTGACCTGGGGGGCGTCGCTGCCCTGCCATTCGACGGCAGCTGCAACTTTTTTACCGACGACGACAAGGCGCAAGGATACTGCGTCGCGCAGGAACGATTGCACCAGAAAGTCGGCCTTCAGCCCGCGAAACGCCGAAATCACCGTTTGCGCGGATTTCCGGGTTTCGGCCAGAACCACGTCCTGACCGGGGGGCGCGTCCATCAGTTTCACCATCAAGGGCGCGGGGCCGACAAGGCCCATCAGGTTGCCGGAATCCTTTGGGGAATGGGCCAGTGCCGTCACCGGCAGGGTCAGGCCCGCCCGTGCCAGCGTCTGATGCGCCGCCATCGTGTCGCGGGTGGCCGTGACGCCTGCGCTGCCGTTCAGGCAATAGGTGCCGATCATTTCGAACTGACGCAGAACCGCGCTGCCATAGGCCGTCATCGAGGCGCCGATCCGCGGGATCACCGCGTCGTAGCGGGGCAGGCGGGCACCGTCACAGTGCACTTCCGGCGTGCGGGCGTCGATCATCATATAGCACCGCGCGGTGTCGATCACGTCGACGCGGTGGCCTGCCGCCTCGCCCGCGTCGATCAGGCGGCGGGTGGTGTAAGCTTCGGGCTCGCGGGTCAGGATCGCGATGGCCAGCGGGCGGGGGTGGCCGGTTTCCACGCCGCTGTAGCCGTCATAAGTCAGTTTCGGCTGGCAAAAGCTTTCAGAGGGGCTGACGCGGATCTCCTCGTCCAGCGCGGTGCGCCCCAGCAACATGCGGTACGCCATGGTTGTGCGGTTGGTCAGGGTGATCTCTATCGGCCACTGGCGGGTGCCGATGCGGATATCGGTGCGGATGACATAGCGCAGTTCTGCCTCGCCGTTGCTGCTGATCACCTCGCGGCGGTCCGCAACATCGGCGGTGCAGACGATGCTGATATCGTCGCGTCCGGGGACAGGGTGCACACCGAACCGAAGCCGGGGTGTTCCGGCGTCGTCAAACGGCTCGATATCGAAGGCATGAAGGGCCGAGGTGCGCGCGCCGGTATCCACCTTGACCTTCAGCGCCGGCAGGCCAAGGTCGGGCAGTGCGGCCCACTCTTCCCAGCCCAGCCGGAAATCCGCTTGCGTCGCTGTGCCCTTCTGGTCCATGTCGCTTTCCTCTTGTGTCTTATCTGCGCTATACGCGCTTTGATCCAGCTTGCAACGGTGCCTCATGTCAAAGACCTTTCGTTTTCAACTGAATGCCACCGATGGCAAGGCCCGGACCGGCGTCATCTCGACCCCGCGCGGCGATATCCGCACGCCGGCCTTCATGCCGGTCGGCACGGCGGCGACGGTCAAGGCGATGATGCCCGAAAGCGTGGCGGCCACGGGGGCCGATATTCTGCTGGGCAATACCTATCATTTGATGTTGCGGCCCACGGCGGAACGCATCGACCGGCTGGGCGGGCTGCATAAATTCATGAACTGGGACAGACCCATTCTGACGGATTCCGGCGGCTTTCAGGTGATGAGCCTGAGCGCGCTGCGCAAGATGTCCGAAGACGGTGTCAGGTTCAAATCCCATATCGACGGGTCCGACCACATGCTGACCCCCGAACGGTCAATGGAAATCCAGCGATTGCTGGGGTCCGACATCGTGATGTGTTTCGACGAATGTACGCCGTTTCCGGCCGAAGAGAAGGTCTCGCTCGAGTCGATGCGGATGTCGATGCGGTGGGCGCAGCGGTCGCGCGATGCCTTTGGCGACAGGCCGGGGCACGCATTGTTTGGTATCCAGCAAGGCAGCGTGTTTCAGGACCAGCGCGCCGAAAGCGCCGAGGCCCTGACCGCGGTGGGTTTCGACGGGTATGCGGTTGGCGGTCTGGCCGTCGGCGAGGGGCAGGAGATGATGTTCAACGTGCTGGACTTTGCCCCCGACATGCTGCCGCAGGACAAGCCGCGTTATTTGATGGGGGTGGGCAAGCCCGATGACATCGTGGGGGCGGTGGCCCGTGGCATCGACATGATGGATTGCGTTCTGCCATCGCGATCTGGCCGCACCGGGCAGGCCTTTACCCGCCACGGGGTGGTCAACATAAAGAACGCGCGGCATCAGGATGACCCGCGCCCGCTGGACGCGGCCTGCACCTGTCCCGCCTGTTCGAACTATTCGCGCGCCTATCTGCACCATGTGTTCCGCGCCCAGGAAATGATATCGGGGATGCTGCTGACCTGGCACAACCTGCACTACTATCAGGACCTGATGCAGGACATTCGTGCGGCCATTGCTGCGGGCACGTTCGACGCGTTTCAGGCCAGATTTCATGCCGACCGCGCCGAGGGTGACATCGAGCGTCTATGATGGCCGCCGTGGCTTTGCCGCGCGCACCATCCGGCAGCGGCAGCCAAACCGGATCAAAGAAAATCAGGGCTTTGGCCCGCCCGACGCCTGCGTTCTCAAAAATGTGAGATATGTGCCGTTCAGGGGATGAAAGAGACGGTGCCGGTGGCCCGGAAGCCCTAAAAATACGCAGAATCCTTGAAAATTGCGGCCAATGGGGACAAGATCGCCTTGCCCCTTGATCGTTGCACGGGCATTCTGTGTCGATTGCCATAACTGGCGTGGTTGAAAGCCGGGGCGTGTCGCCCCAATTACAATATCTATGACCGGAGAAGGTCGAGCGCTGCCGAATGTAACGGGGCCGGGACCTTCTTGCCAAGACTGAGGATAGAGCATGCAAGAGCAACTCAACCAGACCTACCCCGTCCTGCCGCTGCGCGATATTGTGGTGTTCCCGCATATGATCGTGCCGCTTTTCGTAGGGCGTGAAAAATCCGTTCGTGCGCTTGAAGAAGTGATGCAGGACGACAAGCAGATTCTGCTGTCCAGCCAGATCGACCCGACCGTCGATGATCCATCCGCCGATGGCATCTACGAGGTCGGCGTGCTGGCCAATGTGCTGCAACTGCTGAAGCTGCCCGATGGCACCGTCAAGGTGCTGGTCGAGGGGCGCAGCCGTGTGCGCATCACCCAATACCACCAGAACGATAATTTCTTCGAGGCCAGCGCAGAGCTGCTGCTGGAGGAAGACGGCGAGCCCGAGACGATCGAGGCGCTGGTGCGCACGGTCAGTCAGGAATTCGAGCGCTATTCCAAGATCAAGAAGAACATCCCCGAAGAGGCGCTTGCCGCCGTTTCGGAAAGCCGCGAGCCGGCCAAGCTGGCCGATCTTGTGTCGGGGCATCTGGGGGTCGAGGTCGACCAGAAGCAGGCGCTTCTGGAAACGCTGTCGGTCGCAGAGCGGCTGGAGAAAGTCTATGGCTTGATGCAGGGCGAAATGTCGGTGCTTCAGGTCGAGAAAAAGATCAAGACCCGCGTCAAGTCGCAGATGGAGCGCACCCAGCGCGAATACTATCTGAACGAGCAGATGAAGGCGATCCAGAAGGAACTTGGCGATGGCGAAGAGGGCCAGAACGAAGTTGCCGAACTGGAGGCCCGCATCGCCAAGACCAAGCTGAGCAAGGAAGCGCGCGACAAGGCCGATGCCGAGATCAAGAAGCTGAAGAACATGTCGCCCATGTCCGCCGAGGCGACCGTGGTGCGCAACTATCTGGAATGGATGCTGTCGATCCCGTGGGGCGTCAAATCCCGCGTCAAAAAGAACCTTGGCCACGCGCAAAAGGTTCTGGATGACGACCACTACGGCCTTGAAAAGGTCAAGGAACGGATCGTCGAGTATCTTGCCGTGCAGCAACGCTCTGCCAAGCTGAAAGGGCCGATCCTGTGCCTTGTCGGCCCTCCGGGTGTCGGCAAAACGTCGCTGGGCAAATCGGTTGCCAAGGCCACGGGGCGCGAATTTATCCGCATCTCGCTGGGCGGCGTGCGCGACGAATCCGAGATCCGCGGCCACCGTCGGACCTATATCGGTTCAATGCCCGGCAAGATCATTCAGGCGCTGAAAAAGGCGAAAACCACCAATCCGCTGATCTTGCTCGATGAAATCGACAAGATGGGTCAGGATTTCCGTGGCGACCCTGCATCGGCCATGCTCGAGGTGCTTGATCCGGAACAGAACGGCTCCTTCGTCGATCACTATCTGGAGGTCGAATATGACCTGTCGAACGTGATGTTCCTGACCACGGCGAACTCTTACAACATGCCGGGGCCGCTGTTGGACCGGATGGAGATCATCCCGCTATCGGGCTACACCGAGGACGAAAAATCCGAGATCGCCAAGCAGCACCTGATCGAAAAGCAGATCAAGAACCACGGCCTGAAAAAGGGCGAGTTCGAGCTGACCGATGCCGCGTTGAAGGAGATGATCCGCACGTATACCCGCGAGGCGGGCGTGCGGAACCTGGAACGTGAAATCGCCAAGCTGGCGCGCAAGTCGCTGACAAAGATCGTCAAGCACGAGACAGACCATGTCGTGGTGACGCCCGAGAACCTCGAGGATTTCCTGGGGGTGAAGCGGTATCGCTACGGTCTGGCCGAACAAGAGGACCAGATCGGGGTTGTGACCGGGCTGGCCTGGACCAGCGTCGGCGGCGAGTTGCTGTCGATCGAGGCGCTGCGCCTGCCGGGCAAGGGCCGGATGAAGACGACTGGCAAGCTGGGCGATGTGATGAAGGAATCCATCGACGCGGCAAGCTCTTTCGTCCGATCGATCAGCCCCAAGCTGGGGGTCAAGCCGACGTTGTTCGAAAAGATCGACATCCACGTTCACGTGCCCGAGGGCGCGACCCCCAAGGACGGCCCATCGGCCGGTGTGGGCATGGTGACCTCGATTGTGTCGGTGCTGACGCAGATCCCTGTGCGCAAGGACATCGCGATGACCGGCGAGGTGACGCTGCGCGGAAACGTGTTGCCGATCGGCGGCCTCAAGGAAAAGCTGCTTGCCGCGTTGCGGGGCGGGATCAAGACGGTCCTTATTCCGGCGGAGAACGAGAAGGATCTGACAGAGATCCCGGACAACGTGAAAGAGGGGCTGACCATCATCCCCGTCAGCCACGTGACGGATGTTCTGAAGCACGCGCTGGTGTCAGAGCCGCAGCCGATCGAATGGGACGAAGCGGCAGAGGAGGCAGCTGCCTCGGCGCTGAAATCTCCGGGTGAAGCGAGCGTTGCCACAGCGCATTGATCTGCGGTCACGGAAAATCGAAGGCGCGCTCCGGCGCGCCTTTTTTTTTGGTGTCTTTACAGGCAATACCCCTGCGCCGGGCCCGCAAACATCTGTGGTAATATGCATCGAGTAAGCCTATTGTTCCGGTAATAAACACAAACCGGGGCAGACCTGACATGGCACGAGCAACGACGACACGTTCGACTTCTACACCGAAAAAGGCCGCTTCCGCCGGGACAGGGGCCGCAGGCGCAAAATCCGCCGCGACCGCGAAGGCAGATATGGCCGCGACGCCGCAAATTGATCAGGCCGACACTGCCGTTGTTGCAGGTCCGGCGCTGCGCAAGAAAGAGTTCGTTGAGCGGGTCGCATTGGCCTGTGGTGTGAAAAAGCAGACCGTCAAGTCTGTTGTCGATGCCACTCTGGCCGAGTTGGGTCTTGCTCTTGAAAACGGCGAAGAGCCCATCCTGCAACCCTTCGGCAAGCTGAAGGTCACCCGCCGCAAATCTGTTCCCAACGGTGAAATGCTGGTCCTGCGGCTGCGTCGCACCGATCCCGACGCAGTTCAGGCGAATACACCGGATGATGGCGATGAGCCCCTTGAAGTGGCCGCCGAGTGACGCTAAACCGCCCGTAATCGGGTGATTAGCTCAGTGGTAGAGCGCTTCGTTCACATCGAAGATGTCAGGGGTTCAAATCCCTTATCACCCACCATCTTCATGTAGATCTCAGATATTCATTCAATTTCAATGACTTGATGAGATAATTTCCTTGGAAGTCTATCCATTCAGACCAGCCATTCAGACCAACTGCCTACCCCTTAGGTTTCGTCTTGGGGGAATCATAGATGCGTGGCAGTGTCCCACCAATTCCGTGCTCTGTATTACAGCCAAGGGAGTTCGCTATGGCTTTTCGTTTCAATAAGAGAATTAAGATCGCCCCGGGCGTGAAGCTGAACATAGGCCTCGGGGGGGTAAGCACCACGGTCGGTGCGCGGGGGGCGTCGGTCAACGTTGGTAAGAAAGGCGTTCACGCCAACGTAGGTGTAGCCGGAACTGGCCTTTCCACACGAACTAAGATTGCTGGGGGAAAAAGCGCCCCAAAGGTGGCCGCTCATTCTAAGCCCAAGGCACAGGCCCAAGGCAGTGGGGGGAAGTCTTTTGTAATCGTCGCAGTGATTGTCGGAGTTGGTTTTCTGCTTTGGCTATTTTAAGAGGCTTGACACTTTCGCCTCTAGGGTGAAGCATTGGAGGTACTGCATTATTTTATCAAAGGTGAAAAAATGAAGAAAAATCTATTGGTATTGTTTCATTGCGTTCTGCTCTCGTCAGCCGCTCCGCTAATGGCTGAAACTACTATTGCGGGTGGAGTCGCTGTAACAAAGGAAAACATTATTGTTGAACACGGCGGCGGTTGCCGCAAGGACTCGCCACGTGGTCAGTGCTGCCATGCTGGGTCTAAGCCCTACCATTGCCACTAGGGACTGCTGGCCCAACTTAGATTCAATGTGAGCCGAGGGGGATTACTCCTTCGGCTTTTTCATTGATTTCGTGGTCTCCGCTCTCCATGCGGACCTTAAGGTGAAGCTCTCTGGTGGTCCGGGAAGGGATTATGAACTTGGACTACTTCGACTACCAAGCAGGGGCCAGCCTCGGCGGTCTCATTCTTCTTGTTGCAGTTTTCGGGTCAATGCGCGGCTGGTGGTAAGTTCTTTGGGGGCAACCTCGAAATATTCCGCCCCACAAATGCGAGTCTCTGAGATTATATGTGAGGCCGTCACGTCCCCCCCTCGTTGCCCGCTAAGGTTGACGACTATATCAAGGCCAAGCTACAGCCTGCGTGATCATTTGTTGCGCGCACAACGAACGTTGACATTTGCAACGGCCTGACTCACAACGAAGCGATAGTCCCCGCAAAATGTGAGTCAGGCCATGAAGAAGTTCATACTCTACCGTCGTGTATCTACCAAGGAACAAGGGCAATCCGGCCTTGGTCTTGCCGCTCAACAACGAGACTTGAACCTATTTTTATCCACATATGCAGAGGAACCTCATGAGATCATCGGGGAGTTCACTGACATTCTGTCCGGCGCGGATGATACCAGACCTGAGTTGAACAAGGCCCTAGACCTATGCCGTAAGACGGGTGCAACCCTCCTTGTCGCCAAGCTAGACCGACTGTCTCGCAAGGTGTCCTTTATCGCCACCCTTATGGAAGACCCAAAGGTGATCTTTCGGGTTGCCTCTATCCCCATGGCCTCAAAGATCGAATTACACTTGTATGCAATGCTGGCTGAACAGGAGCGGGACTTCATCTCTATTCGTACCAAGGCTGCACTGGCAGAGGCCAAGGCAAACGGGGTGAAGCTGGGCGGGTTGCGGCCCAAGACCGAAGAACGGAACAAGGCAATTCAGGTCAGTGCAGACGCCAGCGCCCAAAGGGTTGCCGCTCTGGTTCGTCCATTGAAAGCCTCAGGGAAGACCTTAAGGGAGATTGCGGAGGCTCTTAACACCTCAGGTGTCACCACACCTCGCGGCAGTAAGTGGTCAGCATCGCAGGTAATGCGGACGTTGGAACGGCTTGAGCGGGCCTGAAGCCGAACTGAACAAGAAAAAGGGGTTGCGAGGCGTGGCCGATTAACCCCACCCATAGCCTAGAGATGGTTAGGGTTACCTATAGATCACTACCTTAGAGGTGCACCTTAGAGGGGTGTTCAGAGTGGGGTAGTCATTATCTCCTCTCCTCCCATACAACCCAGTTGACCCTCAGGGGTTCACCTTAGAGGTTGGTTAGGGGTGAGATAAGACTTGATCATATCGCTCTATCTCCTCCACCAGAACACCCGACGCTTCCCCTTCTGACTGAAGATGTTCAACGACACCTATCTGCATGGGGGTCTCTATCTATCCATGCGCCCCCAGTTACCCTCAGGTTCACCTCTACTCCGGCTAATGCCGTGGAGATGATCTGCATTGGGTCTCCCCAAGCTGCCCCTTCTGGTTCACCCGAGGGCTGCTCCCCTTTTCGCTCTGTCACACGCAAGGAACCCACCATGGCCCAATTCGCCCGCAATAAACAGAATGGACACGAACGCACTGTCCGCTTCCTGAACGATCTTCCCCGCCTTCACGATCTCCACCTCCCTGAACATGCCAGCATGGCAACAGGCTTCACGGCGGGGCCTGCTAAGCAATGGCGTACTGTTCGCATCCGCCCCGAGGTGCTGGGCATTGTTGAGGGTCTCCAAGACCGTGCAACCCTCAACACTGGGGTTGAGTTGTCTATCTCAGAGGTGCTGGCGGCACTTTTGATCGAAGGCCTCCCTGATATTGCGGAGGCCGCGCATGGTCCCTTTCGATCCCGCTAGGGTCTGCATCTGCGAAGCGTGTCGAGAGGAGTTCAGGGGGCGCCCTTGCATCTGACCATGAGCGGTACCTGAAGGCTGCGCAGGTCTCCGTCTTTCCTCTCCGGTCACACATACCGACGCAACCCTAACCGCTGACTCTGCGCGGCCTCGCAACGCATCGCTGCACCAACATCCACACAAACACCGTCCACAAGGAACATAATCTCCATGAACGCCTTCTCCAGGTCTGTCCTCAAAATACCCTTGCTCATTAATACAGCGCCCAGTTCGTCCGAGACTTCCGATGCCTATACCGGTGTGATCTTCACTGATGCTGATTGCCGACTGCGCATCATTACCTGTCGTGACCACCTCCAGTGGATCGTTCAGGTGCGCAGCTCGTTGTCCTCAAAGTCTGTCCGTCCATGGAAGGCTATCGGCTTCTGCGCCACCCGGCAGGGCCTGCTCCGCGTCATGTGGAATCGGCGCACCGCCGTAGATGGATTGCATGAGTTCTTGATGCGGCTACCCGAACGTCTCACCCGCAAGCTGCGTTAGAGGCCGCGTAGAGTCCCATCTAGGCTCTCCATCCACACGGCTCCCAGCAAGCTCAATAACCGACTCTGCGCAACCTCACAGTGGCTCTGCTAACCATCCCTGAAAATACTTTCTTGATGAAGATCATCGGCAGCTAAACAAACTGTCTCACGACCGACGAAACGCGAAGCTTGTTTTCCATTCCAACAACGCGCAGAATAAGAACATAAGGGGAACTCAAGGGGCGTTGCGTCGCGAGTCCGCCTGTGGGAGAAGACTCGAAACTTTAGTACTGTCGTGGAGGCCGCATGAAGCGTTTTTTGATCACCGTTGCAGCTATCGCGCTAGGCGGTGCAGGGGCTTATGCCATTGTACTAGCAGTATCGTTAATATCTCCGTTTACAGTGGTCAACGCCGATGCCGTGGCTGAGACCCACTATCCCAGTGCTATATTACGCTTACTTCTCGACATTCCGCAGGAACCCATAACTCGGATCAATTATTCGGACTTCGTTTCAATCATGCTTACAGGGGTTTCACTTATCTTGGCGGCGCTTGGCTTTGTCATGGCGCTTCTAGCTTTTATCGGCTGGAACTCAATCGGTGATCGCGTTTCATCTCTTGCGAAAACCTTCCTCAAAGACGCAATGGAGGAAGGCGGGGAATTGCACAATCTGGTAAAAGAAGAAGCCAAGTCGATCATCTATAGAGGGGTTGAACCGGTCGACACACAATATGACGAGGGCGCAAGAGAAGAGGAGACACTATGAGCCGCGAATGGGAAAGGATTGCACAGAATGAGAAGGCCATTATCGCGCCTTTCTTGGAAGGCGTGCCTGTCAAAATCGCGACTATGGCCCGCGATCTTGGGATTGAAGTTAAGAGCGCAACTTTGCGACCGAGAATTTCTGGACAGCTCCAACCGTCTGACAGTAGCCCGTCCGGGTTTCGAATTAGAATAAACAGACATGAAGCAGCTACTCGACAGCGGTTTACTATCGCACACGAGATTGCTCACTTCTTGTTGCATCGTGACGCCATTGGGGAAGGTATTGAAGATTCAATACTGTACCGCTCTACACTGTCAGATGCCCGCGAGGCCGAAGCAAACCGCCTTGGAGCACAGCTCTTGATGCCAGAAAGAAGCGTCATTCGCGTTTTGCGCGAGCTTGGTGGGCGTGCCACACCAGAGGTTGCGCGCTTCATGGCAGAGCGTTACGATGTGTCCGAAGCGGCTATGAGTATTAGGTTAGGGTTGGGCTAAGTGGCAATTGACATTAGAGCGACGTCTTACGTTCCAACTCTGTTTCTGCGGAACGCTGAGTTACAGGCAGTCGCCGAGCTTCCTGATAGCGCAAAAGATCTTTTGACCCCGATCTTTTGCTTGAAGCCATGGAAGACGGCAAAGCTTCTGGAAGCCGCAATGCTCAAAATTAAAAATGTTTTTGGTGACCGCGATTACTTCCTAGATATTGATCCTTTTGAACCTGTGAAGGAGGTCAAACGAAAGGCACAGGAGGACTTTCTTGAATTGGTCGATCATTCTGATGACAATCAGAGTTGGGTGAATTTTTTTGACGACCATCCACATGCCCACCCTTGCATTCAAGTTAATCATGGCGAGCTTGCCGCAATCCGCAATCAGATCGATGGCTTCAATCAGCGAGAAAAACCATTTCTGGTGAGGTTAGATCACGAGAATGGGCGCCGCTTTGATCAAGTCATTGAAGAAGTTTGCAAAACAGAGCACGCTAACTTTGGATTTGTCCTTGATGCAGGTTGGTCCAGAGACCTTTTGAGCAGAACGAACTGGGCGGACGGGCTAGTAAAGCAAATTGTTCGTCTTCGTGGAAGCGACATTCCTATTACGGTAACCGGTAGTAGCTTTCCTGATAGTTTCGCCGGTGTTGACCTTGGGACTTCATTTCCAATACTGGAGCGGCGGCTTTTTCTTCAGCTTCAGCAAGCCAACAACCAAGCAAGGTTAATCTATGGCGACTGGGCTAGTAGCCGCTCGCCCTCCGAAGGAGGAGGTGGGGGCAATCCTATTCCACCAAGGATCGACTTGGCGACTGGAGCCGAATGGGAGTCATTCCGCTGCCGTGAAGAGGATGGTGGCTTTAAGGTAGCAGCAGAAGCAGCCGTGAACAGTAAGAATTTTCCAAAGGGCCTTTCGATTTGGGGAACTTACATGATCGAAGCGACAAGAATCGGCGACCCTAATGGAATTAGTACGCTCCACAAAGCGACAGCGACTCGGATCAACTTACACCTGTATCGGCAACTTTATTTCGACAACTTCGACCCCGCGCCAGATACTGACGACGAATACCTAGAGTGATGTGGTCGAGCGTTTGAGGCTGCCATATTGCGCTACGGCTCAGTCCGGCGTCTCGTCTTACTTCGATCACCTATCGGCGTATGATTAGAAATGTTCGAGACTAAGTAATGGGCAACTCAACAAGAGGCCTAGACACACTGGCAGAAGATTTGTATGCGTCCGGTCTGACTGGCGTTGACTTATTCAGCCAACCAGTTCCACGGCATGAGGTCATCGAGGCGGTTGATCTTATGATCTGCGACGCGGGCGAGAACCCAGCGAAGCCATGCTTCGGGATCGACACTGTTCATGCGGCAGGTCTCAATGAGCGTATAAGCGATGGCAGCAGCGTCGCCGCCTCTTTTTGACCCCATGAACAGATAATTCTTGCGGCCGAGAGTCACCGGTCTGATTGATCGCTCGCAGATATTGTTGTCCAGCTCCAGTTCGCCGTTTTCAAGATAGGCTCGCGCCTTTGGCATGCGGCCGAGCGCATAACGGATGGCTGCTGCCAGGGTCGATTTGCCGGAGATCTTGGGCAATTGCAGCGATAGCCATGCCTCCAGCGCGTTAAAGACTGGCTTTGCCTTGTCCTGTCGCAGAGCGACGCGCTCTACAGCGAGCTTATAGCGCGCCTCTTTTTCTACGGCATAAAGGGCCGCGATGCGCTTGATCGTTTCCTCAGCGATAGCAGAACCTTCGCTTTCGTAGATATCGACGAACTTTCGGCGCACATGAACCATGCATGCCTGCTCACTGGCGCGGTCTGTCTCGAACAGGCCGTTGAACCCAGTGTAGCCATCAGCATGGATCACCCCCTTATACCCCTTGAGGTGGGATGAGGGGTGCTCGCCTTTGCGATCGACGCTGAACTGATACCACACGCAGGGCGGCGCTTGTCCGCACCACGGGCGTTCATCGCGCACATAGCTCCACAGACGCGCCGTTTGCGCCTTGCCTTTGGCCTGCATCTTGACGGGCGTATCGTCGGCGAACAGGGCGGGACCGGCCCGAACCAATTTGCCGATATGGTCGGCCAACGGTTCCAGCAGCGCCGTTGATCGCCCCACCCAATCAGTCAGCGTGGAGCGGTGCAAATCGACCTTGTCGCGGGCATAGATTTCCGACTGGCGATAGAGTGGCAAGTGATCGCAATATTTACCGACCAGAACATGTGCCAGCAGGCCCGGCCCTGGGCGCCCGCGCGTGATCGGGCGCGAGGGCAGTTCGGCTTGAGCAAAAGCCTCACAACAGGTGCAGGTCATGCGCGGCCGCACGATCCGTTTCACCACAAAATGGCCGGGGACGTATTCCAGCTCTTCTGTCACGTCCTCGCCGAGCTGCTTGAGCGCACCACCGCAATCGCCGCAGGCGTCACCCGGCGACAGGATTTCCTCCTGTCGCTCAAGATGATCGGGCAGCGGTGCGCGATTGTGGTTTCGTTTGGCAGGAGCGTCTTGATCGGTATCAGTTTCGGGGGCTGTCTTTTGCGCCTCGGAGGCGGCAGCAATTTCGGTGTCTTCCTGCAGATCGAACGCCAGCTGATCCATGGTTTCGGATTTGCTGCCAAAACGGGCCTTGCGATGTCCCGCCAGTTCCTTCTTCAGCTTCTCGATCTGATAGGCCTGCGCCTTGATTTCGGCCGCCATCAATTCACTGACAGCGCGCAGCTCAGTGGGGTCTTCGGGCAGGGATTTGAACGTCGCGCGCATGCGCATTTTATATCCGAACAGCCTCCTGAACGGAACGCAAAATGCCCATAAACCCATGCTTTATTGGTTCATCCAGCCTGCAACGGCCGCCATGTCCGTTGCGGCGTCCGCCAGTCAATGCCCTCCAGAAGCATCGACAATTGCGCCGCCGTGACACAGATTTTTCCGTCCTTGGCCGCAGGCCAGACGAACCGCCCTTTCTCGAGGCGTTTCATGAACAGGCATGCGCCCTGCGTATCCCACCAGATGATCTTCAAAAGGTCACCTCTGCGACCCCGAAAGACGAACAGGTGGCCAGAATACGGGTCCTCGGCCAGCAGCTTCTCCGTTTGTGCGGCCAGCGTGTTGAAGCCGCGCCGCATATCCGTGACGCCCGCCGCCAGCCAAACCCGCGTGTTGCTCGGCACCGGGATCATGTCGTCAGCCCACGCACCAAGC
>NZ_JBGQOJ010000007.1:0-147924 GCF_052119585.1 Pseudogemmobacter sp. W21_MBD1_M6
GGTTCTGGCCGGCTTTGACACCCGCCACGATACGCCGCCCTTCAAATCACGCCATCACCCAAATTCCCGCATAGCTCGAACTCGCGCCGCCAGTCGTCGACATCTTGGCGGCTCCAAGCGCCATGATGTCCCGAACAACCGTTGCCAGATCGTTGCCAAATTTGCCAAATCCGTTGGCAAAGTCCCCCAATTCACCCCCGGTTGAAGCACATTCGTCGTTTTGGGCACTCATCGATATACAATGAAATCAATAGGTTAATGACCTCAAAGTTGGACCGAAAGATTGCCAAGGTTAGGGTCGAGAGTTCGACTCTCTTCGCCCGCTCCATGTATAAAAACACCGGCCATGACAGATGTCAGGCCGGTTTTTTTATGTCCGATGGCATCTCTTCGTGGTCCGAGTATCCTTCAGCGGAGCGATACGGCACGACGTACCAGAAGAAATGCTGCCAAAGGCCGCTCCATTGGAACGCGGCAGTATCCTGCGCGGAACGGCAGGCGTAAAAAAGCCCACAGTCTCCTCCCAGATCCTGTGGGCTTCAAGAAGCGTGGATTACGTTAACCCTTCTTCTTATCTATGAAGAAGTCGTAGGCCACCAAAGCCATCGTGACTCCGCATACAATGAAAAGGTCGATCCTCATCAACTTGAATGCGAGTATACCCACAAATATTGCAAGCACAACAAAAGCTAATACAGCCATGATCCGGTCTGTCATCACGTCCTCCTATTCGCCAGCGGCGATGTGGTTAACCAGCCAGCGCGCAGTCCGCAAAAGCCGCGCGTCATCGCCGCGCCGCCCCACCAATTGCACGCCCATCGGCATTCCGTTGTCTGCCGTGAACAGCGGCACAGTCACCGCAGGGGTGCCGCACAGCGTCCACAAACCGTTGAAAATCGCGCTGCCGGTGCTGCCAAGGCCATGCGGTGCCGCCGTCGGTGTTGCGGGTGTCAGGATCGCGTCGCAGCGATCGAATATCTCCTCCAGCCCACCGTTCAGGATGCCGCGCCAGTCCAGCGCCGCCAGATAGTCACGGGCCAGAACGGCTTTGCCTTTGGTCATGGCATCGCGGGTTTCAACCGACAGATGATCCCAGCCGCGCCGTTCATAGCTGTAAAAGCACTTTGCCATTTCGGCAAAGTTGATTCGCTCGCGGGCCTCTGCCGCTTCCCTGAATGTGCTCGGAAGGGCCGCGGCAAAGCACTGCTCGCCCAGATGCTCGGCAAGCTCGGCAAGGGCGAGTTTCGTGTCCTCATCCGCCAGATCATATTGTGGCGGCTGGATCAACGCGAAGGTCGGCGGCAGAAACCTGTCCGACATCGCGACATCGAACAGGCGCGGCGGCGCGGCAAGGCTGGTCGCGGTATCGCCCGCGTCGTACCCCGCCAGAACCTCTGCCAGCAGGGCCGCATCCTCGACCGTGCGGGCAAAGACCCCCATCGTGTCAAGCGTCGGCGACTGCGTCAGGACTCCGGTGCGCGGGATCAATCCGAAGGTCGGCTTGAACCCGACGGTTCCGCAATAGGCAGCAGGCCGGATGATCGACCCGCCGGTCTGCGTGCCAACCGCCAAAGGCACCATGCCCGCAGCGACCGCAGCGGCAGAGCCTTGCGAAGACCCCCCCGGCGTATGCGCGGCATTGTGGGGGTTCATGGTCTTTCCGGGATGCAGGAACGCCAGCTCTGTCGAGACCGTTTTACCGATAATCACAGCCCCTGCCGCCTTGAGGCGCTGCACAAGAAAGGCGTCCTCGGTCGGCACGCGCCCCTGATCCAGCAGGGTGCCGTTTTCTGTCGGCGTCCCCTTGGTGTCGATCACATCCTTCAGCGCGACAGGAAGCCCGTGCAGCGGGCCAAGCGTCATCCCCTTCGTGCGCAAAAGATCAAGCGCTCTGGCCTGAGCCAGCACATGTTCACCGTCGAGAAAGGCAAATGCCTGAACCTGCGGCTCGATCTCTGCGATCCGCGCCAGGCAGGCCTCGGCCAAAGCCACGGCACTGACCGCCCCGCTGGCCAGCCGGTCCCGAAGGACGGCTGCACTTAGCGCCAGCAGGGCCGCGTTGTTCGGTTTAACCGCCATAGAACATATCCGGCAAATGGAAGACCAGCTGCGGGAAGATATAAACCATCGCCATCGACACAAACACAAGGAACAGGAACGGCATCACACCGGCGAAAATCTGGGTCAACTTGACCTCTGGCGGGGCGATCCCTTTCAGGTAATAGGCGGACATGGCCATGGGCGGCGTCAGGAACGACGTTTGCAGGTTCAACGCCACAAGGATACCGAAGAACAGCGGGTCAACGCCGAACTGCGGCAGCAACGGCAGAAAGATCGGCACGAAGATAATGATGATCTCGGACCATTCCAGCGGCCATCCCAGCAAGAAGATGATCAGCTGCGCCAAAAGCAGGAATTGCAGGGGTGTCAGGTCGAAACCGGTGACGAACTCGGCGATCAACTGCTCGCCGCCAAGATACGAGAACACCGCAGAAAAGGTGTAGGAACCGACGAACAACCAGCAGACCATGGCCGTGGTGCGCACTGTCAGATAGACGCTTTCGCGCAGGCGGTGGAATGTCATAGAGCGGTAAGCGACAGCCAGAACCATACCCCCAAGCGCACCGATCGAGGCGGCCTCGGTCGGGGTTGCAAGGCCGAACAGGATCGACCCAAGCACCGCAAGGATCAGGATGGCCAGCGGGAACAGCGAGGTCAGAAGCATCCACAGCAGCGGGCCCCATGCCACATCAGGCACTTCTTCTTTGCTCGGCCGTGGCGCGACAGAGGGCTGAAGCATGGCGCGGCCAACGACATAGACCAAGTAAAGGCCGACAAGCAGCAGCCCCGGCAGCATCGCTGCGGCATAGAGGCGGACAATCGAAACCCCAGAAGCCGCAGCATAGACGATCAGCATGATCGACGGCGGGATCAGAATACCCAGCGTGCCACCGGCACAGATGATGCCCGATGCGAATGACGGATCATACCGCGCCTTCAGCATCTGCGGCAGCGCCAGCAGCCCCATCAGCGTCACAACCGCCCCCACGATACCCGTCGCCGTGGCGAAGAGGGCGCAGGTGATCAGCGCCGCAACCCCCATCGAGCCGGGAATATTCTTGGCCGCGATGTTCAGCGTGCCGAACAGACGGTCCACGATATTCGCCCGCTCTACGATGTAGCCCATGAACAGGAACAGCGGCACAGCGGTAAGAACCTCGTTCGCCATGACGGTGAAGGTCTGGTTGATGAACAGGTCAAAGATGCGGTTATTGTAGAACCCGTCTATCCAGAGCGAGGTCGACTCCCACCAGCTGGAGTCTTCGCCCAGCTTGTTGAACGCCCGCCACATCCGGCTTGGATCGAAGTAGGCATAGTAGCCGAACCCGATCCCCAGCGCCATCAGCGTGAACGCGATAGGAAAGCCCAGAAACACGAGCATGATAAAGATGCCAAGCATCATCAAGGCGACTTGAGGATCAGTCACAGTTAAAACTCCATTCATGCCCGATTAGGGAATAGCAGTAGCCCAAGGTCACACTTTGCCTTCGGCGTGTTGTTTCAGCAGTAGGTCGGCGGCTTCCAGCACGTCTTCCTCGGCGGTGCGCCAGTATCCTTCACGCATGCACAGAATGCAGCGAAATATCTGGGCGATGCCCTGGATGAAAAGCAAAAGACCCGCGGCAACCATAACCGATTTGAACTGGTAGATCGGGATGCCGGCAGGGCTGTTTACGCTGACCTCGGCATATCCCCATGATCTGGAGGAATATTTCCAACCGGACAGAACCAGTGCGATGATGCCCGGAAAAAAGAACAGGATATACAGCGTGAAGTCGACCATGGCCTGTGTTCGCGGCTTCCACAGCCGGTACAGAAAGTCGCCACGCACATGGCCACCGCGCGACAGGGTATAGGCCCCGCCCATCATGAACAGTGTGCCATACATGATAAAGGAAACATCCAGCGCCCAGGGCGTGGGAGAGTTCAGAACATAGCGCACGAAAACCTCGTAGCTCATTCCGAACGTCATCAGGATAATCAACCATCCAAAGGCTTTTCCGAACCATGCGGACAGCTTATCGGCGAATTCAATAAACGAGACCAAAATCGCAACTCCATTTTAAGTAAAGGCCCCCCGCAAACATGTTACGGGGGAACCCAGGTGTCGTTCAGGAAAAGCGGATCAGAGCTTCAGCTTGCCGGGGAAGTAGTGATCGTAGGCAAGGCCGTAGTCAGGCGCGTTCATCAGTTCGTAGAACGCGACTTCTTCTGTCCAGGCACGCTGGCTGTCCATGACGCGCTTCATGAAGGGGTCTTCTTCCAGAACCGGGATAAGGCTGTCCCATGCCTTCAGCTCGGCATCCAGAATTTCCTTGGATGTCCGGTGAACCGTCACGCCTGCTTCTTTTTGCAGCCATGTCAGGTCGGCCGAATAACGGCGCAGCGCCTTTGCGGTGTTCGCGGTCGACGCCGCCTCGACGCCGTATTTCAGGATCGCCTGAAGATCGGGGTCGAGATCGTCCATCGAGTCCTTGTTGAACAGGAATTCGAACGCCTCGGCGGCCTGGTGATAGGACGACAGATAGTAGTTCTTCGCAACGTCCTGTGCGCCGAAATCTCTATCGGACGACGGGTTGTTGAACTCGAACGCGTCGATCACGCCACGCTCCATCGCGGGAACGATTTCGCCGCCGGGCAGCTGTGCCACGGACATGCCCATCGCCTGCATCAGGTCGGCAGCAAGGCCAACGGTGCGATACTTGAAACCGTTCATGTCGGCCGCTGTGTTCACTTCGCCTTTGAACCAGCCCAGAGGCTGTGCGAACATCGGGAAACCAAGGTAGCCGTAGACGTTCAGGCCCATGACGTCCTGCGTCAGCTCGCGGTACAGCTCGTCGCCGCCACCCTCGTAGAACCACGACATCATCGCGGTGGACGAACCGCCGAACACAGGTCCGGTGCCGAACAGCGATGCGGCCTTGTTCTTGCCATACCAGTAGGCAGACACGGAATGTGCCGCGTCGATCAGTCCGTCGTTCACGGCGTCCATAACCTGGAACGCGGCAACGACCGCACCTGCAGGCAGCAGGTCGATCTTCAGGCGGCCACCGGACATCGCTTCGACGCGGTCGGCGTAGTCCTGTGCAAATTCCTGCCAGATGTTCGACGCACCCCAAGAGGTCTGCATCTTGAACACGATCGGCGCCTGCGCCATCACGGCAGGTGCAGCAAGCGCACCACCGGCGGCAACACCACCAGCCAGAACGCCCTTGCTCATGAACGAGCGACGCGAAAGCTGCGCCTTGGTTGGCGCATTGGGTTTCATTGTCATGGTATCCTCCCAGATATTTCAGGCATGACACAGGGCCATGTATTGGTAAGGTTTAGTCACCAATTTGCGAAATGCAAGACATTTCATGCCTTCCGCGAGTATCAGTATATGAGAATTTGATGCCAAGACATACTGTTAGCGCAATCAAACCAGCAAATCGCCCGGCGTCCGTCCGGCAAACACGGCGTCAAGGTTATCCAACGCGCGATGCCCCATCGCGTCGCGGGTTTCCTGCGTCGCCGACCCGATATGCGGCAGCATGAACACATTTGGCAGGGCGGCGATACGCGGGTTCCCGCCCGGCTCTGTCTTGAACACATCAAGACCGGCGGCGAATAGTTTTCCGTGGCTTAGCGCCTCGATCAAAGCGTCTTCGTCCACCAGATTGCCCCGCGCGGTGTTCACCAGAACAGCCCCCTCGGGCAACAGCGCCAGCGTCCGCGCGTTGATCACATCCAGCGTGTCGGGCGTGCTGGGGCAATGCAGCGACAGAACGTCCGACACCGCCATCAGCCCCTCGACCGTGTCATGA
Organism: Pseudogemmobacter sp. W21_MBD1_M6; assembly: GCF_052119585.1. Taxonomy (NCBI): domain Bacteria; kingdom Pseudomonadati; phylum Pseudomonadota; class Alphaproteobacteria; order Rhodobacterales; family Paracoccaceae; genus Pseudogemmobacter; species Pseudogemmobacter sp. W21_MBD1_M6. Next base: position 5,868 of record NZ_JBGQOJ010000007.1, read on the forward strand.
AACACCGCACCCTTTTCCAGATGCGGGGCAAGGCGGCTGCGATTGTGGTAATGCACCGTCATGCCAAAGCCCCGCGCCCGTTCGGCCGTCACCTGCCCCACGCGGCCCATGCCAAGCACGCCGAATCGTTTGCCGGTCACCTGACGGCCAACCATGAACGCGGGCGACCAGAAATTCCATTTTCCGTCCCGCACCATACGGTCGCCTTCGGCCCCGCGCCGCGCGGCCCCCAGCATACACAGGATTGCGATTTCGGCGGTCGCATCGGACAACACATCGGGCGTATTGGTCACGACAATCCCCCGCGCCCCGGCTGCGGCCAGATCGACGTGATCCACCCCCACCGAATGGTTCGCGATCACCTTCAGGCGGTCCGGCAAGGCCGCGATCACGTCGGCGCTGAAATGTTCGGAATGGCAGGGCAACACCGCATCGACGGTCTGGCACCGCGCGATCAGCGCGTCGCGGGTAAACACCGTGTCGTCCAAATTGAGGATCGCGTCATAGTCGCGCATCGCACGCGCATGGACGGCATCGGTCAGGCGGCGGGTGATCAGCAGAACGGGTTTCGCCATGATCAAAACGCCTTGAACGTCAGCGTCGTCAACGAGCGCTCGATGTCAGGAACATCCAGCAGGTGGTCGTTGATGTATTTGCCCACATCCTCGCCTGTCGGAATGTATAGTTTCATCAGCAGATCGAAATCGCCGCTGGTGGAATACAGCTCTGAGTGGATTTCCTTCAGGGTGATCGCCTCGGCCACATCATATGTGGTTCCGGGGCGGCAGCGCAGCTGGACATAAACGCAAGTGGACATGAAAGCCTCCAGTTTCGGGATGTCCAAGGCTTGGCACATCCGCACCACGCGGCACAATAATGAAATGCAGGCACGCCCTGCGCTTGGAACTGACGCCGCCGCGCATTATACATCGCGCAATTCAAGGCAGACCCACGGCGGAGGCTTCCATGCGGACGGCACAAATCACGCGGAAAACGGCAGAGACCCAGATCGACGTCCAGATCAATCTGGACGGAACAGGCATCTATGACAACCAGACCGGCATCGGGTTCTTCGATCATATGCTGGACCAGTTGGCCCGCCACTCGTTGATCGACATGACCATCCGCGCCACAGGCGATCTGCACATCGACGACCACCACACGGTCGAGGATACCGGCATCGCGCTGGGGCAGGCCATGGTGCAGGCGCTTGGCGACAAAAAGGGCATCCGCCGCTACGGGGAATGCCACCTGCCGATGGACGATGCGCAGGTGCGGTGCGCGCTGGACCTGTCCGCGCGGCCGTTTCTGGTCTGGAACGTCACCCTGCCCACCCCCAAGATCGGCACATTCGACACCGAACTGGTGCGCGAGTTCTTTCAGGCCCTCGCGACCCATGGCGGCATCACGCTGCACATCGACCAGTTGCACGGCTTCAACAGCCACCACATCGCCGAGGCCGCGTTCAAGGCCGTGGCCCGTGCGCTGCGCGTTGCGGTGGAAACCGACCCGCGCAAGGCGGATGCGATCCCTTCGACCAAAGGCATGCTTTAGGTGATTACGGCTCTTATCGACTACGACAGCGGCAACCTGCATTCCGCCGAAAAGGCGTTCCAGCGGGTTGCCCGTGAAACAAATGCCGGTCAGGTGGTCGTCACCTCCGACCCCGATGTGGTGGCCAGTGCCGACCGCGTTGTTCTGCCGGGCGACGGGGCCTTTCCACATTGCCGCGCACAGCTTGCCGATTTCACCGGCCTGTTCGAGGCCGTGGAAGAGGCGGTCATCCACCGCGCACGCCCCTTTCTGGGGATCTGCGTCGGCATGCAGATGATGGCGACATGGGGCCGCGAATACACCGATACGCGCGGTTTTGACTGGATCAGCGGAGAGGTGGTCAGGATCATCCCTGCCGATCCGACGCTGAAGGTGCCGCATATGGGCTGGAACGATCTGGTGCTGGACAATCCCCACCCGGTTCTTGACGGCATCCAGACCGGCGACCACGCCTATTTCGTCCACTCCTACCATGTGCGCGTTGCCGATCCCTCGCACCGTCTGGCCCACGTCGATTACGCGGGCGACATCACCGCGATCATCGGGCGCGACAATATGGTGGGCATGCAGTTCCACCCCGAGAAAAGTCAGGCCACCGGCCTGAAGCTGATCGCGAATTTTCTGACCTGGGCCCCGTAACGTGCCCGCCGCATCAAACGCCCTGCAAGATATCCTGCGGGGCATCACCCGGACAATCGGCGCATCCGCTGACCGCGGCAGGGTCGCAGACTATATTCCCGAACTGGCGGGCGTCGATCCGGACCAGTTCGGCATCGCAATCGCCACCGCCGACGGGCAACTGCTGACCGCAGGCGACGCCGCGGTTCCGTTCTCGATCCAGTCCGTATCAAAGGTGTTCACGCTGGCCCTTGCCCTTGGCAAGATCGGCGACAGACTGTGGGACCGGGTGGGGCGCGAACCCTCGGGGCTGGCCTTTGATTCCATCCTGTTGCTGGAACAGGAACGGGGCCGTCCCCGTAACCCGTTCATTAACGCAGGCGCCATTGTCACCACCGATGTCGTCCTGACCGGCTCGTCCCCGCGCGAGGCGCTGGGTGCCATCCTGCGCTTTGTCCGCGATGCGGCCGATGACGCCGACATCCACATCAACGAGGCTGTCGCCCGATCCGAAATCGCCACCGGCCACCGCAACTTCGCCCTCGCCCATTACATGCTGTCGCACCAGAACCTGACCAACGCGCCGGATCTGACCCTTGGCACCTATTTCCATCACTGCGCAATAGAAATGACCTGCGCCCAGCTTGCCATGGCGGGGCGGTTCCTGATCGACGCGCCGGGCATGCCAAGACTGATCTCGCCCCAGCGACAGCGCCGGATCAATGCGCTGATGATGACCTGTGGCCATTATAACGGATCGGGGGATTTCGCCTTTCGCGTCGGCCTGCCGGGCAAAAGCGGCGTCGGCGGCGGCATTCTGGTGATCGCGCCGGGAAAAGCCTCTATCGCGGTCTGGTCGCCGGGCCTGAATGCCTATGGCAATTCAAAGCTGGGAACAGAGGCGATGGAGGCTTTGACAACGCAAACCGGATGGTCGGTGTTCGGCTGATTATTTGACGCGAGTCCATGTGCCGCCATCGCGGCAAATGCCGAAAACGCACCCCGACACGGCCAGCGTATCGCCGGCAAGCTTCAGCTTGGAACTATAGGTCTTGTTCCGGTCGGGCGACCAGATCTTGCCGCCGCCATAGGCACCGCCCCCCTGCGCCGACATATCCCAGATGATGTTCTTGCCCACGTTTTCGGATGCCAGCGCCTTTCCGGCATTGTCGAAGGCCTTGACCAGTTTGCCGCACATCTTGGCCCCGCACGGCGCAACCTGCACATGACCGAAGTGACCGTTGTCGTCAGGCTTGGTTTTCCATGTGCCCTCCAGCGGGTCGGCAAAAGCGGGCGCCGCAAACCCGATGGCAAAGGCGGCGAGAACGAACAGTTTCTTCATAAGGGCTCCTCCCAGAACTTTGCGTGATCCTGCCCTGCCCCCGGCGGTTCAGGCAATACTGACGTTGCGTAGCAGCCAGTGCTTTGCATTTCCCGCCCGTCCATGCCAATAGGCAGCGAAACGATCCATGATAACGATCCATGATAAGGCCAACCCGATGATCCTATACCCCGCAATCGACCTGAAAGACGGCAACTGCGTGCGCCTTTACAAAGGCGAGATGGAGCAGGCGACCGTGTTCAGCGACAATCCCGCCGCACAAGCGATGGATTTCGTGAACGCAGGCTGCGAATGGCTGCATCTGGTGGATCTGAACGGTGCCTTCGCGGGTGAACCCGTGAACGGCGCCGCAGTCGAGGCTATTTTGGCGGCAACCAGGGTGCCCGCCCAGCTTGGCGGCGGTATCCGCGACATGGCCACGATAGAACGTTGGCTGACCAAGGGCCTTGCCCGCGTCATTCTTGGCACGGTCGCGGTCGAAAACCCCGATCTGGTGCGGCAGGCGGCGCGCACATTTCCCGGTCAGGTCGCGGTCGGCATCGACGCGCGCAACGGTCGCGTCGCCACCAAAGGCTGGGCCACGGAAACCGATATCATGGTCACCGATCTTGCAAAATCGTTCGAGGACGCAGGCGTTGCCGCAATCATCTACACCGACATCAACCGCGACGGCGCAATGCAGGGCCCGAACATCGAGGCGACAGCAGCACTGGCCCGCGCAGTCTCCATTCCGGTCATCGCCTCTGGTGGGGTCAGCTCGCTTGACGACCTCATCGCGCTGCGCGATTGCGGCGCGACCCTGAACGGTGCAATATCGGGCCGCGCCCTTTACGACGGGGCAATTGATCTGACCAAGGCGCTTGCCGCGCTCAAAGGGTAACACATGCTCAAAACCCGCATCATCCCCTGCCTTGACGTCAAAGACGGGCGCGTCGTGAAAGGCGTGAACTTCGAAGGTCTGCGCGACGCGGGCGATCCGGTCGAAGCGGCCAAGGCCTATGACGCCGCAGGCGCGGACGAGCTGTGCTTTCTCGACATCAACGCCACCCATGAAAATCGCGGCACGATGTATGATCTGGCAACCCGCACCGCCGAACACTGCTTTATGCCGCTGACAATCGGCGGTGGTGTGCGCACCCACGAAGACGTGCGCAAGCTGTTGCTGGCCGGCGCCGACAAGGTCAGCTTCAACTCAGCCGCCGTCGCCAACCCCGATGTTGTCGCAGAGGCCGCGATGCGCTTTGGCAGCCAGTGTATCGTCGTCGCCATCGACGCCAAAACAGTGGCCCCCGGCCGGTGGGAGATTTTCACCCATGGCGGCAGACGCGCCACCGGCATAGATGCCGTAGAATTTGCCCGCACGGTTGTCGAAAAGGGCGCCGGTGAAATTCTGCTGACATCAATGGACCGCGACGGAACCCGCGCGGGCTTCAACCTGCCACTGACCCGCGCCATCGTCGATGCCGTGCCTGTGCCGGTTATCGCCTCGGGCGGCGTCGGAACGCTGGAACATCTGGTCGAAGGCGTCACGATCGGCGGTGCATCCGCCGTGCTGGCCGCGTCGATCTTCCACTTCGGCGATTTCACCATCGCCGAGGCGAAGGCCTATATGCAGGCCGCCGGTATCCCGATGAGGATGAACTGATGACCCTGGAAGATCTCGCCGCAACCATCGCCGACCGCAAAGCCGCAGCCCCCGACAGCAGCTGGACCGCAAAACTTCTGTCCAAGGGCCCTGAAAAATGTGCCGAAAAGTTCGGCGAGGAAGCCATCGAAGCGATCATCGCCGCCGTCAAGAATGACCGGGAAAACCTGACGAACGAGGCGGCAGACGTGCTCTATCATCTCTTGGTCATGCTTGCCGCCCGCGATGTGCCTTTGTCGGACGTGATGGCGGAACTCGCCCGCCGTCAAGGCACCAGCGGCATCGCGGAAAAAGCCGCGCGCCCCTGATCCTTCTTTGTTCCTTAAATATCCCGGGGGGTGCGGGGGGCTGGCCCGCCGCTGGCTTTCCCCTCACCCTACAGCTTTGACGAAATAACGCCGGTGGCAAAACCGCCCCTTCGCAACTCACCGAACAGTCGCTGATACTCTATCTTGGGACAGCGGTTCCGAATAACCGTGACGCCCCGCGCCTCGGCCTTGGCCGCCGCCTCTGGGTGGTCCACACCGATCTGCATCCAGATCACTTTCAAATCCGGGAACCGCGCCAGCGCCTCGTCGACAATCGCCGGAACGGCCTCGGACCTGCGAAAGATGTCGACCATATCGACATCCGTCTCAATCGAGGACAAATCGGGACGGACGATTTCCCCGAACTGCTCCTGCCCTGCGGTGCCGGGGTTCACGGGAATCACCCTGTATCCCCTCAGACCCAGATACCGCGCGACGAAAAAACTGGGCCGCACAGGATTCATCGACACGCCGACACAGGCGATTACCTTGGTTTCTGTCAGGATTTTGCGCAACAGCGCGTCGGAATACATCATGCCCGCATCCTAACAGCGTCGCGCGAAAGAAAAAAGCGCCCGAACCAAAAAGGCCGGGCGCAAGTGGCGGAACGAGGGACAGTAAAGGTAGGCGCACAAGTTCCGTTCGCACGCCTATGCATTGGATGTATGAACCTTCATCTGGCTTTAAAGGGGATGTAATAGACTTGTGAACAGGCCGTTAACGCCCGTGACCTCAGCGGTTCAGCACCGATGGCCAATGTGCTTCTGCCGCAGCCACATTTCCGGCCACATCCGATTTCCAGATCGCCTGAACCGCCTTACTGTGGGTCAGGTACAGCTTGCCATTCACAACCGCCCAGGCCTCTGGAACGGTCGTAGCCACGCCGCCCTTTGACAACTCATAGGCGCAATATCCGCCATATTGCGGTGCGTAACGCCAGGGATCTGCCTCGAACGCGGCCATATGGGCGGCACTCGAGAACTGCCAGATCGCACCGCCCCACATCAGGTCGAACGCCTCGCTGCCGCGCACGGCTTTTGCGTCTTCGACATAGGCCACCGGATCATAGCCATGAATGGCCAGCCCGCCCGGCGCGAAAAAATCAGGTGTCGCGGAAAGGCCCGCACTTGCAGCCCCGAAGCTGAAGGGCAGCGCAAGGATCAGACCAAGGATATGACGACGCGGTAGCATGCACAGGCTCCATCTTTTGCATCGTGCTAAGATGATCGCGTTTTGCGCATCCGGAAACCCCGGATACGCAAGCGTGAACGCTTGTGCATTAATGTTTCAAACGTCAGGGCCTCACCCGCGAGGTATCGGCGCCACAGCATATAACGCGACAGCCGCCGCATTCGACACGTTCAACGAACCGAAGTCGCCTGAGAATGGTATTTTGACCAAGGCATCGCAGGTTTCCTTGGTCTTTTCCCGCAGCCCGGGGCCTTCTGCACCCAATACCAGCGCGATAGGCCGGTTCAGCTTGCCCTCTGTCGCCTCGGCGATGGTTTGCGTGGCCTCGCCATCCAGACCAAACAGCAGGTATCCCATGCGGCGCAGCGCCTCCATGGCGTCTGACAGGTTCTTCACCCGCAAATACGGCTGTCGCTCAAGCGCACCCGAGGCGGTTTTCGCCAAAGCGCCGGTTTCGGGCGCAGAATGACGGTGCGGCGCAATCACAGCCCGTGCGCCGAATACCTCGGCACTGCGCAAGATCGCACCCACGTTATGCGGGTCGGTCACGCGGTCCAGCAGCACAACGCGCGGCGCCAGCCCCTCGGCCCCCATGCAGACCTCCTCGATGCTGCCCCAATCCAGCGCCTTGACCTCAAGGGCTGCGCCCTGATGCACCGACTGCGGGTCGATCGGCGCGGTAAAACGGCGCGGATCGGCGATTTCAGGCTCCATCCCGCTTTTGCCGATGGCCTCTGCCAGCTTGTCCTGTGCGTTCTTCGTCACAATCAGGTGCAGCTTTTCCCGCGCGGGGTTCAAAAGGGCATCCTCGACCGCATGCAGCCCGAACAGCCATACGGTTTCCGCCGCAGACGCGCGCCGCGACTGTTCTTTTTCGATGACCCACTTCGGTTTTTTCATATCAATTCGATCCCGTCTTTACAGCGGCAGACAATGAAGCGGTGCCGCATCGGGCGCAAGACGTTTTACTGTGGATTTTCCGGTTGACGGGTCTGGGGTTGAAAGGTATCCAACGCGCAATTCGACGGGGTTCACGCCCCACCGGATGGGCGACGGGCTGCAAGGTGCGGCAGCGGACTGTAACTCCGCCGAGGAGACTCACGCCTGGTTCGATTCCAGGGTCGCCCACCATTACCTATAAGTCATTGAATTTGTTGGGTAATGGTGGTATCTTGCCATTTGAAGGCATCGATTTTCGATACAAATCTGGCAGATTTCGATACAATGGCACCACAAAACAAGGTTCGATACCTCAAAATCGACAGGGGTAGATACTTCTACCAACGGCGAGTACCACAAGACCTACAGGAAATACTTGTCGAGAAAGTATGGTCGAGGCCCTGTGGCGACGTGTCATACTCCAAAGCAGTGCAGCTGGTTGTGACTTGGGCAGAAGAACACGACCAGTTCATCAGCAGCATGAAGCCTTTGGAAGCCAGACAAGAATACGCCACACGGCAGAGGCGTACGGAAGAACAGATCGAAGAAAAGTTTGTTCAGGAAAACCGTGGCGCCAAGATATTTAACCTTCCGATAGAATTAGAAGAGTTGTCGGACTACAATTTCATAGATGTCGCCCCAAATTGGACTTGGGCGAAACTGACGCTGAACGAACTTGAAAGCGATCGGTCTGGTGATCGCCCGTCGAAGTTGCTTCACGCGCAACTATGGTCCATGATCAATCGCATCCTCTCAGAAAACGCAGAGTTCACCCCAATCGTCCTGCCCCCTTACCCAGAATTCAAAGAACTTTTGAGGAAATACGAAAACTTCCCTTTCACCAAAAAAATATCGTTCAGTAAGAGCCTTCCGGCACCTATGGCAAAAGATGATTACTTAGACAGATTGCATCACATATACCAAAATGCGTTTGGGGAAAGCTCACCAGCCCCACCGGCTGACGCCGATGAAAAAGATGAACATGATTTTATCAAAAGGAAGTTAGAAAGGAAAATTTCAGAATTGTCTCCAGACCTCAACACCATTACTGCGGTTTCTGAAAAATACTTTATATTCAACAACATAAGAAAAGATACGCGTTCGAAATACAGAAGGGATCTTGGCCGACTTGTTGAACTAACTGGCGATATACCAGTTAAAAAAATCGAAACTTCTCAACTTAAGACACTTCGCGATCAACTAGCACCAACGATGAAGCCAGCGTCACTTCATGCAGTTTTCACCCCTATCAAGGGGATGCTGCGATACGCAGTCCAAGAAGAGTTGGTTGACATCAATCCAATTTCTGCTGTGGCACTACCCAAAGACAAGAGGCCGATTGAGGAGCGAAAGTGGCAAAAGTTCGAACCAGACGAAGCAGCACGAATTGACCGTGCAGTCCATGAAATCTGGGGGCACCCGACCGTAGGATTGTCTGATGAGCGAAGAAAGGCCTTATTTCATGTTGTTCGCGCACTGATGTTTACTGGTATGCGCCCGATTGAAGTCCTTAGACTCCAAGCTCAAGATGTGACTGATCGAATGATCAAAATAACTGGTAGCAAGACTGAAAGTTCGACGCGGGTCATCCCACTACACCCTGAATTAAGTGAATTTCCAGAGTGGGTACGAAGCGGTGGCCTGCGAACTTTCGATACAATCAAGACAGATCAAGTAGGTTCAGTTCGTCATAATTTTGCGCGACTAATTCGAGATATTATGTCACCCCCAATCACGGATAAACAAAAAGCCCTATATTCCCTGAGAGCAACATTTGTGAATGCTATGAGACGAGCGGGTGCCGACATTCAAATGCAACGTGCTATTTTGGGACATAAAGAAGCTGGGGCAATCAGGCACTACGACGACGGACCCGAATTTGCGCAAAAATATCAGATGGTAGCAAAGACTGATCCCAGACGAAAAGACTGAAGCCAGTTAAAAACTGGCTGGAGTGCCCTCATCGGGTGGTCCAATTTGAATGCTAGTGCAATTGTTGCAGCTTAACTAGGTTGAACTGCCCCCGGGAGTTCCCTCAATCTGATGTAGAGTCAGTCCTCTCAATACTGAGTTGGTAAGGAGCATGACCGCAGTCAGCCCAAGGACGAAGCCGCTCCGCGGCATTGGTGCTTTCTGCTGACGGCGTGATACGCTCGTAACAGTGCGCATTTTGCGATTTGGCCAACCTGCCTGACGATTGGGGTCTTCTCAATCATCAGACAGGAGGTTTCCATGACAGAGGAGAGAGTAACCCCGCTGCGTCAGCGGATGATCGAAGACATGCGGATCCGTGGAATGGGTGACAAGGCGCAGAAGTCCCACATCCGAGCGATCAAGGATTTCGCGTCCTTTCTGGGGCGATCGCCTGATACGGCGACGCCGGAAGACCTGCGCGCCTATCAGCTCCATATGTCGGACACCGGGGTGACCCCGTCGACCTTCAACACGCGGATCGTGGCGCTGCGGTTCTTCTTCGGGATGACCTGCGGGCGTGAGGAAATGAAGCGCTACATGCAATTCCGCACCGAGCCGCGCAAACTGCCTGTTGTCTTCAGCGTCGAGGAGGTGTCCGACATCCTGATGGCCGCACCCGGACCAGGGCTGAAGTATCGTGCAGCCCTTAGCATTTCTTACGGCGCCGGGCTCAGGGCGGCCGAGGTCTGCAACCTCAAGATCGGCGACATCGACAGTGACCGGATGCTGATCCATGTCGAACTGGGCAAGGGTCAGAAGGACCGCAAGGTGATGCTGTCGCCCGGCTTGCTGGAGTTGCTGCGTGCCTGGTGGCGCGAAGCACGTCCCGAAGGCTGGCTGTTCCCGGGCAAACCGAAGATCAACCCGATCTCACCGCGCCAACTGAACCGCGCTTTCACCTCGGCCAAGCATATGGCCGGGGTCAAGAAGCCTGCGACCTTGCACACGCTGCGCCACAGCTTTGCCACGCATCTGCTGGAAGCCAACACCGATGTGCGGGTGATCCAGGTGCTGCTCGGCCACGCGGTGGATCTTGGCACTTATATCTCCGGCGTGACGGTCGTCGCAGTGCCCGTCTTCGGCGCGACCGGAAAGTTGACCCGCTCAATCGTTGCCATCGGCATTTCAGAACGACTTCAGGACAAGCAAATCCCGAAACTGGCCAAGGCAATGCAGGCCATCCGGGAAGACATCGAAGAAATGCAAATTGACACGGGGGATTAAGTAGTGACGCAAAATGATATCGCGCCAGGTGACTGGCGAGAATTGAAGATTGACGGTTTCGTGGCGCTCATCGGCCCGCTTTTGCGTTCCACACACCCCGACGAAAGGAACATCTATGGACTACAGACGCATCAAAAACACGAAAACCACATAGGGATCATTCATGGCGGTGTCTTGACCGGCATTTTGGACCAGGTGATCGCAATAACGGCATGGAACGCGGCGGATCGACACCCGACAGTCACTGTCCAGATGGAAACCCGTTTTTTTGGGGCCGCCAGGGTTGGTGACTTTCTGGAAATCCGGCCATCGATCCGTCATGCGACACACAGTCTCATCTTCGTCGATGCTGATATCACCTGCGGGGCAAAAATAATCGCAAGTGCCTCATCCGTCATGAAAATTTCAAAACAATCAGGACTGAAACAATGAGCGATCCCAAGGCAAGCAACCCGACAGGCCCACTGGCTGGTATCAAGGTTCTCGATTTCTCACGCATCTTGTCCGGCCCCTATGCAACCATGGTTCTGGCTGATCTTGGTGCCGAAGTCATCAAGGTCGAACCAATCGAAAAGGGCGATGAAACCCGCAACTTCCCGCCGTTCCAAGGCGGTCTAAGTCATTATTACATTGCGCTGAACCGCAGCAAGAAAAGCCTGTCGCTCGATCTGAAGTCCCCCGAAGGCTTGCAGATAGCCAAGGATCTGGCGCAACAAAGCGATATCGTTCTGGAGAATTTTCGCCCCGGCGTCATGGACCGGCTGGGCCTGGGATATGATACGCTGCGTGCATCAAATGAGCGGTTGCTTTACTGCTCGATCACCGGTTTTGGCACCGATAGCCCGCATGGCGACAAGCCTGCGTTTGATATCGTCGCGCAAGCCCTGTCCGGCGTCATGAGCGTCAATTGCGAACCCGGTCAACCGCCCAACAAACTGGGCATTCCTTTGGGCGATATGGCTGGCAGCATCTTCTCGCTTTTCGGTCTGCTTGCCGCGCTGCACGAACGGAACAACACCGGACGCGGCAAGCATATCGAGGTCGCCATGCTCGACAGCCTGATCGCCATGCAGGGGTATTTGTCGCAAATCTATTTTGTGACAGGTCAAAGCCCGCAGCCTGTCGGCACGCGACATCCCAGCATTGTGCCCTATGGGTCGTTTGCGACATCTGACGGTCATGCGATTGTCGCCTGTCTGACGGAACGGTTCTGGCACAACTTTGCCCGCTGTCTGGGCCGGGAAGACCTGATCAGTGATCCCCGCTTTGCGCTCTACGAAGCGCGGCTCGCCAACCGCGATGCTCTAGAGTCCATTATCCACGCGCGAATGACTCAGAACAAGACGGTCTACTGGCTTGAACGTCTGGAACAATTCGACGTTCCCAGTGCGCCGATCCTCTCTATCGGGCAGGCCCTCGAGCAGGATCACGTTGCAAAGCGTGGCCTTGTTGAAACGGTATCACATCCGCAAATCGGCGACATGAAACTAGTGCGCGGGCCTATCCGGTTTGATGGCATCGGTCCCGCCAAAGCAGGTGCGCCGGCCATGTTGGGCGAAAACACTTTCGAAATCCTGACGGAACAACTGGGGATCAGTTCCGCAGAAGTAGACAGACTGGTTTCAGCAGGTGTTGTGAAGGGTCCGCCTTGATCAGGGCCAGAACTATGTATCGCCCGATTGGCAAAGGGCAGCACACCGCGATCACTTCAATGACCCGACCAAGCGCCAGTATCAGCAGGTCGCCCTTCGCGCGCCGCCGCGCGTAAGGTCATGCATCGGCCCTTGGGCCGTCGGGCCTGCCCGCCAGTGGGCAGGTAAACCAGAACACGGTTTCCTTGTCGGGCTCGCTGTCATAGCCGATGGTGCCCCCCCATCGCTTCGGTCAGCTGGCGGGAAATGTTCAGTCCCAGCCCGGTGCCGCCTTTCTGGCGCGTATCAGAACTGTCCGCCTGCGAGAACGGATGGAAAATCCTGCTGCGGAACTCTTCGGGGATGCCGGGGCCGACATTGCTGACCGAGATACGCACGTGGGATGGCAGAACCTCTGCCGTCAGACGAACCGTTGTGCCCTCGTGCGCGAACTTGCAGGCGTTCGACAGCAGATTGGTCAGCACCTGAATAACGCGCTTCTGGTCGGTCCAGATGTGCGCATCATCTTCGGAGGCGACAACCTCCAGCGCGACATCCCATTGCGACGCATATGGTCGCGTGAAATGAAGCTATAGGTCTCCGATTAAACCGGAGCGATTGAATCAGCCTGCAAGCCAAATATCAATGGGGCGGAACCGCCGCTTACAATCAAAAGATATACCAGTCTCACAAGATCGAGTTTTTGGAGGGGTGCGTATTCCGATGACATCCGGCCATGAAAACGGCAGTGAAAACGGCAGTGAAAAAGTAGTCCGCGGAAGTGGCGTGACAATCTCGCGGTGGGCAGAGAAAAACTTTGCCACTTTGACCCTTTCTGGTAGCGGGGAGGGCGGGAGATTTTAGTCGTGGATTTGCATTTGAAGGTTCCAGCGCAGCAGAGCACATGCTGTTAATAACGAGCACAAACGGTCTGCGGCCCAGAACGGCTTTTTTTCAAGATTCCCCGCTCCTCCTTGATAGTGCGGCTCTCGTGCCGAAGCCGTTCATTCTCTTGGGCGAGGCTCAAAACCTTTGGAAAACGATGACAACTGGGGCACTTTAAAAACAGTTGATTTCGATACATTTTGAATCGTTTTCGATACAATTCGCCAAAGAACAACAAAATGCATTTTCTTAAAGTATTGAAAATAATCATTTTTTATGTCCTCACAAATCCGTGCCCGCCCCGATTCCAGGGTCGCCCACCACGAATTTTTCCATAACAGAACATTGTGGCCGATCAGACTACGCGCAGCCGTCATTGGCCGTTCGGTGACAAGTCGTGGCTTTCGGGATTCCGCATTTGCGCCTATGATACAGAAAACCCGGTAGTTTCAGGAACGATTATGGCCAAAGCCAAAGTTAAAGCCCGACCTTTCAACATCGTTATCGTCGGACAGAATGGACGCCTTCAATACGAGGCCGTGCTGTTCGCCGCCTCCCTCCGGGAAAATGATCCGGACTTCAAAGGTCGTCTTTTCGTGGCCGAGCCGCAGAAAAATGCGCTCTGGCCGACGGACCCCACGATCAAGACCCCCGAAGTGCTGGACCTTCTGACAGAACTCGGCGCGGAAATATTGCCGTTTGAAAGCAAACATTTCGGGGCGGCCTATCCCTACGGCAACAAAATCGAGGCACTATTCGCATTGCCAAAGGATGAACCATTTGTGTTTTTTGATACCGACACGCTGATCACCGGGCCGCTTTCGACCATTCCCTTCGATTTTGACCGCCCAAGCGCGTCCATGCGGCGCGAAGGGACCTGGCCGGAACTGGAACTTTACGGCCCGGGATACAGCCAGATCTGGAAATCGCTTTATGACAAATTCGACTTACCGTTCGAGACGACGCTCGAGCTGACACAGCCCGACGAATACTGGGAACGGTATCTCTATTTCAATGCCGGATGGTTTTTTTACCGCTGCCCGCATGAATTCGGACAACGTTTTCTGGACTACGCACTTGCAATCAAACATGACGCGCCATTGGAACTCGTCTGCCAATCCCTGAACCCGTGGCTGGATCAGGTCGCTCTGCCGCTTGTCATCCATTCGTTCGGTGGTGCACGGCATACAATCCCCGAGGGCCTGCTGGACGGAACAATATCGTGCCACTATCGGCTGTTGCCTCTGCTCTATGCCAGAGAATCGGACGCAGTCGTGGAGACACTTGAGGCAATCACAGCCCCGAACCGCATCAAGAAGATTGTAAAACAATATGACCCGATCAAAATGATGGTCTATCAGGGGCGCGGGCAAAGGGTGCGGGCGATGTTCGACCGTGCCGACCTGCCACCGCGCGAGCGACAGATCCGCAACCAGATCAAACGAGAGAACCTCTGGATGCGTTGACCCAAAGGAGGCGCGTCCGCGCCATCACTCTTTTCTCTCCTCAGCTTCGCTTCGGCTCGGGTTTTGCCTGCGGCGCGGATATTTCAGACCAAAAAGACCCTATTCATTCTTCTCGGCCCAAATACTCCCGCGCGGAGCGCGAAACCGCACGAAGTGCTAAAAGGAACGACGCCGAAGGCGTCACTATGGGATCAGGTTAGGCGGCAAAGACCGCATTCATATCTGCAAAGCCCTTGACCTCGACGGGATTGCCCGATGGGTCACGGAAGAACATGGTCCACTGCTCTCCGGGTTCGCCCTTGAACCGGACAGAGGGCGCGATGATGAAATCCGTTTGCGCCGTTTCCAATCGTCCCGCCAGCGACACCCAGTCCTCCAGATGCAGAATCACCCCGAAATGCGGCATCGGAACCATATGGTCCCCGACTTTGCCGGTAGCAGCATTGGCAAAAGGTGTTCCAAGATGCAGCGAAATCTGGTGTCCGAAGAAATCGAAATCAACCCAGGTCTCTGTGCTGCGGCCTTCTTTGCAGCCCATGATCTCTCCGTAAAAAAGGCGGGCTTCGTCCAGATCTGTGACATGATAGGCAAGGTGGAAGGGGGTCAACATTATCGGCTCCTTTTCGGCTGAACCTGTTCTGCCCGAAGTTTCGCTCCGCGACCAGCGTTCCGTGCGGGGCCTGTTGCCGGATCGGTTCCATTCCCCTAGGCTTTGCCCTGACATATTTACTCGGGGAGAGACCACCATGAGCGACGGACCAACCTACGGCTTTGACACTTTACAGATACACGCGGGCTCTCGTCCCGATCCCGCCACGGGCGCGCGGCAAACACCGATCTATCAAACCACCGGTTATGTGTTCCGGGACGCCGATCATGCGGCGGCGCTGTTCAATTTGCAGGAAGTCGGCTTTATCTATTCGCGCCTGACCAACCCGACCGTCGCCGTTCTGCAAGAACGCATCGCGACGCTGGAGGGGGGCGCAGGTGCGGTTTGTTGCTCCTCGGGACATGCCGCCCAAATCATGGCGCTGTTTCCGTTGATGGCACCGGGCATGAATGTTGTGGCCTCGACCCGGCTTTACGGCGGCACGGTCACCCAATTCGGTCAAACGATCAAGCGTTTTGGCTGGTCCGCGAAATTTGTCGATTTCGACGATCTTGACGCGGTAAAGGCGGCGATCGACGACAACACCCGCGCCGTTTTCTGCGAGGCTGTTGCCAACCCCGGCGGCTACATCACTGATCTGGATGCAATTTCCGCTATTTCCGACGCTGCCGGCCTGCCGCTGATCGTCGATAACACCTCGGCGACGCCATACCTGTGCCGCCCGATCGAGCATGGCGCGACGCTGGTTGTGCATTCCACGACCAAATACCTGACCGGTAACGGCACGGTCACCGGCGGCTGTGTAGTCGACTCGGGTAAGTTTGACTGGTCCGCCTCGGACAAATTCCCGTCGCTGTCCGCGCCAGAGCCGGCATACCACGGGCTGAAGTTCCACGAGACCTTCGGCAATCTGGCCTTCACCTTTCACAGCATTGCCATTGGCCTGCGCGATCTGGGCATGACGATGAACCCGCAAGGCGCGCATTACACCTTGTTGGGCATCGAAACCCTTTCGCTGCGGATGGATCGCCATGTGGAAAACGCAGTGAAAATAGCCAACTGGCTAGAGAAAGACCCGCGCGTCGATTACGTCACCTACGCGGGCCTGCCGTCCTCGCCCTATTATGACCGCGTCGCCAAAATTTGCCCCAAGGGCGCCGGTGCCTTGTTTACCTTTGCAGTCAAGGGCGGCTACGAGTCCTGCATGAAGCTGGTCGATAGTCTGGAGATCTTCAGCCATGTGGCCAACCTTGGCGATACGCGGTCGTTGATTATCCATTCCGCATCGACCACCCACCGCCAGTTGACCGCTGAACAGCAAAAGGCCGCAGGGGCCGCGCCGAATGTTGTGCGTGTGTCTATCGGGATCGAAGACGCCAACGATCTGATCGCCGATCTGGATCAGGCGCTGGCGAAGGCCACGGCATAAATCAACGACGGGGCGGCGGAACATCCTGCCGCCCCTTTTTCGCTATTCGATCAGGGCGAAGACCACGGTGACATTGGCCTCGACGCTCACCTCGCCCTGCGCGACGGGAACGCCGCCACTGTCGCGCATCATTGATGCTTCCATCATCATCTTGGGCTGGGCATAGCCACCCTGCTCGTCGATCGAGATCACATCCCCCAAGGTCACCTTTGCGGCGGTGGCAAACAACACCGCCTTGCGCTGGGCATCGGCAACGGCGCGCTTGCGGGCCTCGTCCATCGCCGGTTCCTGCAGGCCGAAACTCAGCCCCTGGAACATATTCGCGCCATCCTGCACCACTGCGTCAAGCACACTGCCCAGACTGTCCAGCGCCCGCACCCGAACGGTGATCATGTTGCTGGCCACGAAACCCACGACGGTCGGCGGCTGGCCGTTCTCGTAGGTGCGGTTGTCCCAACGGGGTTGCAGGCTCACGCCGCTTGTCTGCATATCGCGCGGCTCTATGCCGGATTTTTCCAGTTGCGCCAATACCATAGCCGCGGCGGAATTGGTGGCAGCCATCGCTGCGGCGGCGGTCACGGCATCCGATGTGACACCCAGACTGATCGTCGCAAGATCGGGCGCCGCATCGACGCGGCCGGTGCCTGTGACGGTGATGCGGCGCGCGGCGTCTTCGGCAAAGGCAGGGAACGCCATCATCATGGCAAGGGCAAGGATGGTAAATCGCATGGCAAAGTCCTTATGTTATTGTTTCACGATACGAAGATAAGACGTGCGCCACACCCCGTTTCTTGGGTCTTTTTGTTGGCCTCGGCGGAAACCTGCTATACTCATATCGCGCGGGGGCAGGTGACTCCCGATGTATTTATCTAATGTGATAGAGCTATGGCATGAAACCAAATTTTGTCCTCGACTTCAGCCATGACGGCATCCGCCTGCTGCACCGGACCACCGGCGGCTGGACGCTTGTCGGCGAGGTGTCGCTGGACACCGAGAATTCGGGCACGTCCATCGGGTTTCTGCGTCAGACGGCCCTTGCAATGGAACCGCACGGCCTCGCGACGAAATTGGTTATCCCGAATTCCCAGATCCTGTTCAAAACCATCGACATCCCCGGCCCGACAGATGCGGACCGCACCCGACAGATCGCCGCCGCGCTGGATGGCCTGACCCCGTATGACGTGGACGATCTTGTCTTTGACTGGCGCGCCTCGGGCGATAGCGTTCAGGTGGCCGCTGTGGCAAAAGAGACTTTGGCAGAGGCCGAAGACTTCGCCACGCAACACAAAATGAACCCCGTGTCCTTTGTCGCCATCCCGGACGCCGACACATTCGCCGGAGAGCCGTTTTTCGGCGTGACAAAGGCCCATCAGGACAAGGCAAGGACCGATCCGGTAGAGCAGGACGACAGCACCATTGTCGTGCTTGGTGCGGTAAAGGACGCCCCCCCCAAGACTGCCCCGGATGCCGTCGCCCCGACACCGGTACTCGTCGACACACAACCGCCCGTCACGAAGGAAACGCAGGTCGTGCCCCCCCGCAGCACCGACAAGGACCGCAGCTTCGGGACAGTGCCGCCGCAACTTCCGGCATCCAAAATCGCCCCCCTGCCGCCCCTCCCCGCCGCGAAGGAGACCCCAAGGGTCAGCGGTATCGCAGAGGGTGTTCTGGCAAGCACAGCGGCGGCAAGCCTGACGCCGGGCACCCGATCCAGCGATGTGAAAAAGGCCGTGACCGGGCAGGCCATGGCAGCCCCCGCCGATACAAAACAGGCGATGACGGTTTTTGGCGCACGCAAAACGGCCCCCATGAAAGGGGCCGCGCGGTATCGGGCCCTGATCCTGACGCTGACACTGACACTTTTGGTGATACTGGCGATTACGGCCTTTCTGTCCTCTTTCGTGGTGGGCAATGGCCTGTCGGGCCTGATCGGCACGTCGGATCAGACAACCGTGGTGGCCATAGAAAACGACGCCCCGTCAGATGAAGCCATGGCCGATGAGGCACTGGCCGATGAGGCGGACCTCGCCTTGATGAACATGCCCGACGCCCTGCCCGCCGACATCGCGCTGGCAGAGACCGAATTGCCGGAAATGGACAGCGAAGATCCGCTTCTGGAACCCGATCTGGCGATGCCGGACGCGCGCCCAGCCCCGATGACGCTGCAAGAAGCAAGAACAGCCTATGCGGCCAACGGCGTCTGGCAAATCGCGCCGGATCAAGGGCCGTTGCCGCCGGAAACGGACCTTGATGCCCTTTATGTCGCCTCGATCGACCCCGTGATCGCCTCTCAGGACGCCATCGCCCTGCCCACCGTCAGCAAAACCCCAGATGACATCCGCCCCCCGTCGCGTGTTTCACCCCCCTCTGTCGGCACGGTTTTCAGCCTGAATGCAAAAGGCAATGTCACGCCCACAGCCAAGGGAACCCTGACGCCCGAGGGCGTCATGGTCTTTGCAGGCCGCCCTGCAAAAGCGCCCAAGCCCCGCACCACCCCCGAGGAAGCCCCGATCACGGCCCAAACCCAGCTTGCCGGTCCGCGACCAAAGCCGCGCCCCGCCGGGCTGGTCGAGAAGAGCGAAAAGGTTCTGCTTGGCGGGCGTCTGCGCAGCGAACTGGCTGGTCTGAAGCCCCGTGTGCGCCCCGAATCCGCGCAGCAGGCGGCGGAACAGGTGGCAAAACAGGTGGCGGAACAGGTGGCGGAACAGGATCTTGCCGATGCGGTCGCCAATGACGTGGCCTCGGCTGTTGCGAACAACCCGCCGCCGGTGATCACCGGCACGAAACTGGCGGTCGCAAGGTCACGCGTTCCGTCCTCCCGGCCCAGCAATATCGCCTCGCTTGCGGATCGCGCCAACAAACAGACCGAGGCACGCAGCGCTGCACTTATCCCCGCGTCTGTCGCCCCGAACAAGGCCCCCACCGAAGAGGAGACCGCGGACGAGCCGGAACTGGCATCCGTCGCGCCCCGCATTCCCTCCAGCGCGTCGGTCACGCGTCAGGCCACCGTGACCAAGGCGATCAAGCTGAACAAGGTCAACCTGATCGGCGTCTTCGGCACGCCGTCGCGACGCCGCGCGTTGGTGCGTCTGCCCAATGGAAAATTCGTGAAACTGAAGGTCGGTGACCGCGTTGACGGCGGCAAGGTCGCGGCCATCGGCACCGCCGAGCTTCGGTATGTCAAAAGCGGGCGAAACGTCGTTCTGACAATGCCCAAGGGCTAGGCGGTTCAATGCAACCCTGAAGCCCCCGAGGCACCGACCATCGGGAAAAGCCGGCATTTCCTGTCAATTCCACCAACACACAAGGGCGTGTCGTTGCCTTTGATCCATCAGCCTGCGATATTTGCATCCGTATCGGAGGAATGATTTGGAAAGTTTTCTTATTCAGGCAACGGTTTATCTGGGGGTGGCTGTCATTACTGTGCCGCTTGCCGCGCGGCTGGGGCTGGGGTCGGTGCTGGGGTATCTGTTATCGGGGATGATCATCGGGCCGCTTCTGGGGATTGGCGGCGCGGACAATGCCGATCTACAGCATTTTGCCGAATTCGGCGTGGTGATGATGCTGTTCCTGATCGGTCTGGAACTTGAACCGAAATCGTTGTGGAGCATGCGCCACAAGCTGATCGGTCTGGGTGGCCTGCAAGTGACCCTGACCACCGCCGCAATCATGGGCGGCGCGATGCAGCTTGGCTATGACTGGGCAATGTCGCTGGCCGTGGGCCTGATCTTTGCGTTGTCCTCGACCGCGATCGTGCTGCAAACTCTGAACGAGAAAAAGCTGATGCAGACACCGGGGGGCCGCTCTGCGTTTTCGGTCCTTCTGATGCAGGATATCGCCGTCATTCCGATGCTGGCGTTTCTGCCGCTTCTGGCGATGTCGGGCACGTTCTACCACGCGGGCGGCACGCTGGATCACAGCAACCTTTCACTGGTCGAGGGGCTGCCCGGCTGGGGCGTGACCCTTGTTACCCTGGCTGCCATTGCCACGGTCATTCTGGCCGGTGTCTTTCTGGCCCGTCCGTTGTTTCGCTACATCCATGCCTCGCATCTGCCAGAGATGTTCACCGCCGTCGCCCTGTTGATCGTCGTGGGCATCGCCGTGTTGATGACGCTGGTCGGCCTGTCGCCTGCGCTTGGCACGTTCCTTGCGGGGGTGGTTCTTGCCAACTCTGAATTCCGGCACGAGCTGGAAGCGAACATCGAGCCGTTCAAGGGGCTGCTGCTGGGCCTGTTTTTCATGACAGTCGGGTCGGGCATCGACTTTGACATGTTCTTTGGCGCGCCCTTTACCATTCTGGGGCTGACCCTTGCGGTTATGCTGATCAAGGCTGTGATCCTGCTGGCCCTTGGCTATCTGTTCAAACTGCGCAAACGCAATCAGTGGCTGTTTGCGCTGGGGTTGGCACAAGCGGGCGAATTCGGCTTTGTGCTGGTCAGTTTCGCGCTTCAGACCAATGTTCTGCCAAGGGAACTTGGGGGGACGCTGTTGCTGGTCATCGCGCTGTCGATGCTTCTGGCTCCGCTGGCCTTCATCGCCTACGAGGTCATCGCAAAGCGGATGATCGAAGCTGGCACCATCACGGCCCCCGACGAGATCGACGACCAGCAGCCCGTCATCATCGCCGGCATCGGGCGGTTCGGGCAGGTGGTCAACCGGCTGGTGCAAAGCGCGGGTTTCAAGACGACCGTTCTGGATCACGACCTTGAAACCATTACCCTGATGCGCCGTTTCGGGTTCAAAAGCTTCTTTGGGGACCCGACCCGACCAGAGCTGTTGAATGCCGCAGGTCTGGCCACCGCCCGTGTTCTGGTCGTGGCCCTTGATGATCGGGACGCAACGAACCGATTGGTGAAATTCGCCCGCAGACAACGCCCCGACCTGCATATCGTCGCCCGCGCCCGCGACCGCGTGCATGTGTTCGAGCTTTATGAGGCGGGTGCCAATGACATTGTGCGAGAGATGTTCGACAGCAGCCTGCGGGCGGGTCGCTACGTTCTGGAACAGATGGGCCTGTCAGACTACGACGCAGCCGAACAGGAAAAGATGTTCTTCAAAATGGACCGCTTGTCCGTGCGCGAACTGGCCCCGTTGTGGAAACCGGGCGTGCCCACCCACGAAAACGAAGCCTATGTTGCCCGTGCCCGCGAACTGAACAAAGATCTGGAAGCCGCATTGGTCGCCGTGCGCGACAAACCCGAAGAGGCCACCTAACCCGCAGCCACACCCGCCTCGGCAAAGGTCGACATGCCCGAGTGACAGGCCACGGCCCCCTTCAGGATGCCAATTGCAAGCGCCGCACCCGATCCTTCGCCAAGGCGCATCCCAAGACTGAGCAGCGGGGTTTTGCCAAGCGCGGCCAGCAATCTGGCATGCGCGGCCTCGGCAGACTGATGCCCCGCCAGGCAGTGATCCAATGCGCCCGGCGCCGTGCGATCCAGAACTGCCGCCGCCGCGCAACAGATGAACCCGTCCAGAATCACCGGAATACGCTCTGCATGTGCGCGGGCGATGGCACCCGCCATCGCGGCGATTTCGCGGCCGCCAAGACAGCGCAAAATCTCCAGTGGGTCGCGGTCGCGGTGCCGCATCAAACCTTCGGCCACGACGCGGGTCTTGTTGGCCAGCCCCGCATCATCCACGCCGGTGCCGCGTCCGGTCCAATCCGCCGCCGCGCCGCCGAACAGGGCCGCCGCCATTGCCGCAGCAGGGGTCGTGTTGCCGATGCCCATCTCGCCGGTGACCAGCAAATCGCAAGAGGGATCGACTGCGGTCCAGCCGGTTGCCAAGGCCTCGACCACTTCTGTTTCCGACATCGCGGGACTGACGGTGAAATCCGCCGTGGGGCGGTCCAGCGACAAGGCATGCACATCCATCCGGGCACCGAACGCCTTGGACAACTGGTTTATCGCCGCCCCGCCATATTGAAAATTCATCACCATCTGCCCGGTCACCTCGGCCGGAAAGGCAGATACGCCCTGTGCCGTGACGCCGTGGTTGCCGGCAAAGATGATGACCTGTGGATTGGCGATCACCGGTTTTGCGTCGCCGCGCCACCCCGCATACCAGATCGCGATATCCTCCAGCCGCCCCAGCGCTGCGGGGGGTTTTGTCAGCTGCGCATTCCGGTCCGATGCCGCCACCCCTGCGGTCACATCGGGCCCCGGCAATGTGGACAATACTGCGCGGAACCCGGCAAGGCTGGAAAACGGTGCGGCGATCATTCAGGAAACCCTCGTTGAAACTTTATGTGGTTGTGTTTAACGCTGGCATAGCAAAGGCAAAGGCACAGAAACACCCCATCAATGGCAAAACACGACACCACTTTGATTGCGGCGCGCGACATATTGGCGGCCCTCGGGCTGTTGACCCGTTTGCCCGTGCCTGTGGACACAGAGCAGGCGGTGACACGCGGGGCGGCGGCGGCTTGGGCCTATCCGCTTGCCGGTGTGGTCGTGGGCGCAATTTCGGCCGGCGTCGGGGCGATTGCCCTGTGGTGCGCCCTGCCCGTTCCCGTGGCTGCCGCATGCGTGCTGGCCAGTTCGATTATTGTGACCGGCGCGATGCACGAAGACGGCCTGGCCGATAGCGCCGACGGTCTATGGGGCGGTTGGGACAAAGAGCGGCGCCTTGCCATCATGAAAGACAGCCACATCGGCACCTACGGCGTTCTGGCGTTGGTTCTGGGCACGCTTGTCCGCTGGTCGGCGTTGGGCGATATCCTTGGGTCCGGCCATTTTATTGCCCCGCTGATCGCCAGCGCCGCCCTGTCGCGCGCGCCGATGGTCGCCGTGATGGCGTTAATGACGAACGCGCGGGGGGCGGGCCTGTCTGCGGGGGTTGGTCGCCCGTCGCGCAAGCACGCGGGGATCGCATTGGCGCTTGGGGCAGGGATTTCCGGTCTGGCGCTGGGGGCACCGGCGCTTTTGCTGACGCTTTGTGTACTGTCGGCAGCCTGTGGCATGGCGCTGATTGCGCAGGCCAAGATTGGCGGCCAAACCGGCGATATTCTGGGTTCGGTCCAACAAGTTTCTGAAATCGCAGCACTTGCGGCGCTGGCGGCATTGATCTAGCGGAGGCGCGTTCCGCGCCATTTCCATATCTCGCGGCCGCTGCGCGGGCGCTCGGATTTTGCGCTTCGCGCGAGGATATTTGAACCAAAAAGAACGGGGATGCGCCAACAAAAAAGCCGCCCCCGAAGGCGCGGCTTTTGTTAGGGAGGGTTGTCGATCAGGCCGCGATGCGGGCCGTCAAGACATCATCGATCGACTTTTGCGCAGACATTTCATCGCTACCACCGACGGCGGCGACTTCGCGTGTCAGACGCTCGAGTGCTGCCTCATAGAGTTGCCGCTCGGAATAGGACTGCTCTCGCTGGTCATCGGTCCGGTGCAGGTCGCGCACGACCTCTGCAATCGCGATCAGATCG
Source organism: Pseudogemmobacter sp. W21_MBD1_M6 (assembly GCF_052119585.1). NCBI lineage: Bacteria > Pseudomonadati > Pseudomonadota > Alphaproteobacteria > Rhodobacterales > Paracoccaceae > Pseudogemmobacter > Pseudogemmobacter sp. W21_MBD1_M6. The sequence continues at coordinate 30,113 of NZ_JBGQOJ010000007.1, forward strand.
CCCGAATTGATCTTTTGCTCGTACTCTTGCGCACGGCGCGACCACATCGCACGTTTGACCTTCGCCTTGCCCTTCAGGGTTTTCATCGCAGCCGACACAACATCGGGCGACGAGAGAGAGCGCATGCCGACCTCTGTCGCCTTATGGGTTGGAACCCGCAATGTCATCTTGTCCTTTTCGAACGAGATCACGAACAGCTCCAGCGATATACCGGCGATCTCCTGCTCTTCGATATTGACGATTTTGCCAACGCCGTGGGCGGGATAAACAACAAACTCGTTAGGGCGAAAATCAGATCTTTTTGACTTTGTCATACAGTTTTCTTCCTCGAAAGGACCCCTGAACACCTGCGACACGAATTCAGGCGGGGAGGAAGAAGTATCCCCGTCAGCGGAATCAATGCGCAGATAATTCACCCAACAGGCGAGCAGTGCTGAGGGTGTTTTTCAGGTTGCGGTCGGTAACTTGTAACGGGAATATAGCAAAAAAAAGCGACACTTTAAAGGGCCGCCTTTATTTCTGCGCCAAATGGTGCGTTTTTAGGGCGGAATAAGCCACTTAGGGCCGAAGATCGACGTTTTGCGCGGGTTTCGTCAATGCGGCAGTTGCCGAATCAGCGCTTAGCCGCCCTCTCCGGGGGCCTCGCTGAACATGGTTTCCAGCTTGCCGGTTTGGCCATCAAGCGCTTCCGCATCGGGCAGCGGGTCTTTCTTGGTGATGATAACCGGCCACATGACCGAATACTTGCGGTTGAATTCCACCCATTTGTCCATGTCCGGCTCTGTATCCGGGCGGATCGCGTCGGCGGGGCATTCCGGCTCGCAGACGCCACAGTCGATACATTCATCCGGGTGGATCACCAGCATGTTCTCGCCCTCGTAGAAACAATCCACGGGGCAGACTTCGACGCAGTCAGTGTATTTGCAGGCGATGCAGTTGTCGGTCACGACATAGGTCATTGGAGTTCTCGGTTCTCACTAAGGTCGCCCTCTAGCTAGTCCAGCATGCCGGATCAATCAAGCGCAGAGCCGCGGGAAAGATCGAAGGTGCGGCGATCTTTCTTTGTGGGACGACCTTTTCCCTCGAATTTGGGTGTCACCGGAACGAACTCCCTGTCCTCGGGGGCGACAACGACCTTGGGTGCCAGATCGACATACAGCGCCTGCGCCTCGGGTGCGGGGCCGCGCCGTGTGCCGATATCCGTGATCCGTACCACACGGATATCATCGCCCTGTGGAAAGGTCAGGACATCCTGCGCGCCAACCGCCACTGACGCCTTGCCGATGCGGTTGCCGTTCACGCGGACGTGGCCACCGGTGACAAGTTTGGTGGCCAGCGCCCGTGTCTTGAGAAACCGCGCATACCACAGCCACTTGTCGATGCGGATGGTGGTGCGCGGTTCGCTCAATTTCAGGTCTTGTCCCGCAGGCCCATCAGGGCAGCGGCAAAAGGATTGTCCATATCAATGGGCTTTTCCTTTTTCGGGGGCCGGGCAGAGAAGCTTTGCTGCTGCGGTTCGCGCGGTGGGCGCTTGCCGCCATCCTTGCCGCCCTGACGCGGTTTGCCACCCTCTTTGCCCTGCGATTTGCCGCCGTCCTTGCGGTCGCCGCGGGGCTTGCCCCGGGCAGCGTCTGCATTGCGCGGCGCGCCTTCGGGCTTGCGGCGGACGGGGGCCCATTTGAAGGTGTAGTAGACCTCCATCTCAGGGGCTTCTGCCTCTGTTTCCGTGCTGTCTTCTGCGTCGGCCGCAGCGGGGTCAGTTCCCGCCTCGGGTTCGGCGACGTCAGCTTGGGGCGCATCGGGCGCTGGGGATGCGGCCTCTGGTCTGGTCTTGGCGCGCTCTGCCTTTTCGGCGGAATATCCAAGGCCCTGCATGAGGTCGGCAAACTGGTCCAGCGTCATGCCGGTGATCGACAGCATATCGGGGTTCGCCTCGAATCCGACGCGGCTGTCCTTGGCGCGCAGCAGGTCTGCCAGACGCTCCAGCATGTCGATGCGGATCGCGCGTGCGCCGGCCTTGCGGTAACCGGACAGCGTGTAGACGCCTTCGTCCACCTCGGCGATCGACGGGATCGTCACCAGACCGGGGGGCGGGCTTTCGGGGAATTCGGACAGGCCCTGCCCCAGCGACCACAGCACCAGACGCAGGCGCGTCGGGGCGGGCTTCAGCAACAAGGGCATGAAAATCGTGAACTGGCCGAAGCGGATGCCATGCTTGCGCAGCATGCCGCGCGCCTCTTGATCCAGGTCCTTCACTTCGGTCGCAACGGCGTCACGCGACAGGATGCCCATCGCCTCGACCAGGCGGAAGGCAAAACCGCGCGCAAGGCCGGTCAGCGTTTCGTCACGGGACATCGCCATCAGGGGTTCGAACTGCGTCGCCACCTTGCGGTCGATAAAATGCTGCAAACGGCGCTGCACCTTCTGTGCCACGTCAAAGCCCGCCTCGTCATCGACAAAGGCCTCGGCGACGGGGCGCATGGCATCGGCACCTTTGACCAGCTTGCCGACAGCCATCTTGCCCCACATCAGACCACCCTGTTCGGTGTAGTCGATCTCTGTGTCCGGCGCGTTGTAGAAACGGTCGGCCCGCAGGTGGAATTCCGGCTTCAGGGCAGCAATACTTGCGGCGCGAAGGGTCTTGGCCTCGTCAGGGGATCCGCTGGCATCCTGCCGGAAACGGAACCCGTCCAGACGGCCGACAAATTGTCCCTCGACCATCACTTCGCCTTTATCGTTTACTTCGGCCACAAGGCCCTCCTTCTGCTTCAACCGGCGAAGCAATACGCTTGTCCGCCGGTCAACAAATCTTTGCGTTAAAGCCTCGTGCAAGGCATCTGACAGGCGATCTTCTACAGCGCGGGTCTCTCCTCGCCAATGTCTTTCGTCATCCACCCACCCGGTTCTTTGCGCGACATAGGTCCATGTGCGGATATAGGCCAGCCGTTTCGACAAAGTATCAATGTCGCCATCGATCCGGTCAATACGCTTTACCTGCCCCCCGAGCCAGTCGTCGGGCACGCGGTTCACGTCACACAGGAACCCGTGGATGGTCTGCAAAAGCGTGGCATGTTCCACAGCCGAGATGCTGCGGAAGTCGGGAATGCGGCAGACATCCCAAAGGCGCCGAACCCCTGCGCCCGCCTGGGCCCGCACCCGCACTTCGGGCATGGCGGTCAGGGCCTTCAGCGCGGCCAGATCGTCGGATTCGCGCACCCGCGTCAGCCAGGGGTTTTCGGTCTGCCGTTCCAGACTGCCCAACAAGCGGTCCACGCTGCCGAATTCCAGATTGGCATTGCGCCATTGTAATTTCTTGACCGGTGCAAAGCGGTGATCGCAAATCGCCTTTGCCACTTCATCATCCAGCGCCCGCGCCTCGCCCGTGACGCCAAAGGTGCCGTTGTTCATATGCCGGCCCGCGCGGCCCGCGATCTGGGCCAGTTCATTGGCCTGCAAGGGCCGCATCCGGCGGCCGTCGAACTTGGTCGTGGCGGAAAACGCGACATGGTTGATGTCAAGGTTCAGGCCCATGCCGATGGCATCGGTCGCCACCAGAAAATCCACATCGCCGTTTTGGTACATCTCGACCTGCGCATTGCGGGTGCGCGGCGACAAGGCCCCCATGACAACCGCCGCACCGCCCTTCTGGCGTCGGATCAATTCGGCGATCGCATAGACATTCTCAACCGAAAACCCGACAATTGCGGTGCGTCCGGGCATCCGGCTTATCTTTTTCTCACCTGTATAGGTCAGTTCCGAAAATCGCTCTCGCCGGACGAACTGGACGCCCCCCACCAGATCGGCGATGGCGCTTTTCATCGTCTCGGCACCCAGAAACATCGTTTCCAACAGGCCGCGCGCATTCAAAAGGCGGTCGGTAAAGATATGCCCGCGATCGGGATCGGCGCAGAGCTGGATCTCGTCCACCGCCACAAAATCCGCGCCAATTTCCAGCGGCATCGCCTCGACCGTGCAGACCCAGTATTTGGTCCGCTCGGGCACGATACGTTCCTCGCCGGTTACCAGCGCGACAACCGACGGGCCGCGCGCGGCGACGATCCTGTCGTAGACCTCGCGCGCCAAAAGACGCAGCGGCAGTCCGATCACACCTGTGCGGTGGCCCAGCATCCGCTCGATGGCATAATGGGTTTTGCCGGTGTTCGTAGGGCCGAGGACCGCTGTGATCCTTGCCTGCTCTCGCATTGCTTTTGCCCTATTCCTACAGGTCGGTTCCTTGGGTCGCGACCGTCAACCGTTCGATGGCTGTTTTTACGTCTTCAAGGTGCGGATGTATAGCCAGCACCTCGCGGTAGGCGAGCAGCGCATCCTCGGGCGATCCGGTCTCCTCCAGAATTGCGGCCAGCCCCGTCAACGCGCCAAAATGGCGGGGGTTCAAGGTCAGCGCCGTGCCGATGTCCTGAAGGGCGGGACCGTATTTCCCCGCGTCGAAATAGGCCTTGGCCCGGCCGTTATACCCTTCGGCGAATTCCGGCGCATGGTCGATCAGCGCGGTGAAATGCTCGATCGCCGTATCGGTGTCACCCGAGTCCAGCGCTGATTCTCCGCGCTTCAGCAACAGATCCATCGCGTCAGAGCCCGACTTTGACCATTCCGTCAGGATCTGGCCTTCTATCATCTGCCAGTTTTCCGCCTGTGCATCCTGCAGTTCCGCAAACAAATCATCCAAGTCCGTTGGCGAAGCCGCCAAAGGCATGGAAAACATGACTGTTGTCACGAATGCCGCAACGATATGTTTGAGATGCGCTGTAAAAGGTACCATAACAATAACGAGTTTAGCGCAACCTGCGGGAAAAGCGATATACCGCAGGTCACAAATTGAGGATTACCTGATGAGCACTGTTATCGAGGCCGCCGTGGCCGCCCTGAACGCCAAAATGGACGGTGGCTTTGACGGGCTGGCGAAGTTCGTGATCGAGGACGAAGGCAGCATTCTGATCGACGATACCGGCGCCCGCGCCAGCGATGCAGAGGCCGATGTGACCTTGACCGCCACCGCAGAAACCTTTCAGGCGATTCTCGAGGGCGAGATGAACCCGACGTCGGCCTTCATGACCGGCAAGCTGTCCGTTGACGGCGATATGGGGCTGGCGATGAAACTGGGCTCGGTTCTGGGATAAACCATGCAAGCCGCCCCGTTCTATCAGGACGTATCCAATGGCCCCGCAGATGTCCGCGCCCATTGGCTGACAACCTCTGACGGGGTGAACATCCGTGTCGGCGTCTGGCCGACAGGTGCCCGGGGAACCGTCCTTCTGTTTCCGGGGCGCACGGAATACATTGAAAAATACGGCCTTGCCGCCAAGGACCTACAGAATCGCGGCTACGCCACCATGGCGGTCGACTGGCGCGGTCAGGGCCTGTCGGCGCGGCTGTTGGAAAACCGCGCCATCGGCCATGTCGGCCGGTTCCGCGACTACCAGTTCGACGTCAAGGCGATGGTTCGCGCCGCATCGGATCTGGGCCTGCCGCGCCCGCTCTACCTGATGTCACACTCCATGGGCGGGGCAATTGCCCTGCGCGCGTTGATCGAAGGCCTCGGCGTCCGCGCCGCCGTGTTCAGCGCCCCCATGTGGGGCATCCTGATGTCTCCGCTGCTGCGCCCCTTCGCCGTCGCCTTGTCCGGCCTCAGCGGCCCCCTTGGGTTTGGCGGAAAACTCAGCCCCGGAACAACGCTGGAAACCTATGTCAAATCAGCCCCGTTTCTGGACAATACCCTGACCACCGATGCCGAAATGTTCGCGCTGATGCACCGTCAGGTCTCCACCCATCCCGATCTTGCGCTTGGCGGCCCCAGCCTGCATTGGCTGCACGAGGCCCTTTCGGAAACCCGTTCCCTGTCGCGCAGACAATCCCCCGAAACACCCACCCTCACCATGATCGGCACCAACGAGCGGATCGTCGAAACCACGCCGATCACCAGACGGATGAAAGACTGGCCGGGCGGCATGCTCGTGATGGCGCAGCAGGCAGAGCACGAGGTGATGATGGAAGGTCCGGCAACACGCGCCCGGTTCTTCGACGCAGCGGTCAAGCTTTTCAACGCCCACCCCTAGCCTGAAAAACCAAACCTGCCCCTCTTCTCGGTCCAAATACTCTCGCGCGAAGCGCGTCGCCCGCGCGCCCGAACCGCGAAACCCGCTATATCTCGATTTCTGTAAAGGACCGGCGCAGGGCTTCGGACCAGGCGTCGCTCATTGCGGCAAACACCGGATCGCCCTGTTCGATGCGCCGCTTTTCATCCACGCGGCACGCGCCCTGCCTGACCACCAGAAGGTCCAGCGGCATGCCAACCGACAGGTTCGACCGCAGGGTCGAATCCATTGACAGCAGCATCGCTTTTTTCGCATCCGACAGCGATGTTTCAGGATCGACCACGCGGTCCAGAATCGGCTTTCCGTATTTATGTTCGCCGATCTGCAAATAGGGCGTGTCTTCGGTCGCCTCGATAAAATTCCCTTCGGGATAGATCAGGAACATGCGCATATCGCCGCCCTTGCGCTGCCCGGCGACAATCATGCTGGCGCTTGCGGCCTGCTTCATCCGTTCCATCTTTGACGCGATCTCGGTCGAGACACTGGACAGCGCCGCACCGATGATCTCGGCCACTTTCAGCATGGTCGTGGCATGCATGATGGACTGTTCCGGCGCCTCGTCCCCATTGTCGATCGCGTCGCGCAAACGCGCGATGGCGGTTTGCGTCACCGACAGGCTGCCTGCGGTCATGATCGCGATCACACGGTCGCCCGGCTCCTCGAAGACAAACATCTTCTTGTAGGTCGATATATTGTCCAGCCCCGCATTGGTGCGGGTGTCGCTCAGCATCACCAAGCCTTCGTTCAACAGAAGGCCAACGCAATAGGTCATAATTCAGGATTCCGATTCACAGGGTTGCGCGGAACCCTATTGCTGGACGGACTGAACTGCAACGCTCACATCCATCAACTCTGCGGCAAGCCCTTCGCCGATACCGCGAATGGGGGCCGCATCGACCGCGTCGTATCCCGACCCTAGCCGGATATAGCGCTCGTCCGGGCAGCATCGGTTCGCCGCATCAAAGCCGACCCAGCCCAGCCCGTCGATCCAGATTTCCGCCCAGGCATGGCTTGCCTCGTGCGCCTGCCCTTCCGCATCCGAAAACAGATAGCCCGAGACATAGCGCGCCGGCATCTCGACCACCAAAGCAGCCGCAATCAGCGCATGCGCGTGGTCCTGACATACGCCCTCGCCAAGGCTCAGCGCCTCGGCGGCGGTTGTATGCTCTGCCGTGACGCCGGGGCGGTAGACAATCGCATCCGAAATCGCGCGGGACAAAAGATGCGCCTGCCCCAGACCGGATTTCCCCTTGGCTGCGACCTCTCGCGCCAGTTCGGTCAACGCCACATCGGCTTCGGTGGCCGAGGAGGACCGCAGGTAGGCCATCGGCGGCACGCTTTCCTTATGTCCTTTCAGAACCCCCGTGGTGTCACGGGTGTCGATCGTGCCTGTCACCTCGATCAGCAGTTCCGACACCGGCCCGCGCTTTGTCATCGTGGTGACCGTATCCCCCGCACCATCGACAAAGGGCGTCCCCATAAAGGCATTCTCGACGAACACATTCCACGACACAATCGTCTGTCCCGCCGAATTCGCGGGCGTCAGCCTGTGGCTTTGCACAACGCTGCGCAGCGGGCGGTCATAGCGGTAGGTCGTCTTGTGCGATAGCTGAAGTCTCATCGGCCCTCTCCCGTCAGATAGGCGTTCTGGACGACGCCCCCCAGCACAGCAACCTGACGGATAAACCGCGTCAGAAATTCGTGCAGGCCTTCCTCGAAGATATCCTCGATGCCCATTTCGGCAATTTCGCCCAACAGGCTGCGCACCGCAGTCTGCGCGGCCCCCGATGCCTGATATCCGCGTGCGATCCGTTCCAGATGGTCCGCCGCCCCGCGCACAGAGGTCAAAAGCGACCGCGGGCACTGCTCGTTCAAAATCAGGAAATGCGCGATTTTCCTGGGCGTCACATCGCCGCCATAGGCCCAGTGAAAGGCGCGGTGCGCCGACATCGACCGCAGCAGCGTGGTCCATTGATAATTATCAAGCCCGCTGCCCACCAAGTCGATCTGCGGTAACAAAACATAATATTTCACGTCCAGAAGTCGGGCCGTGTTGTCGGCGCGTTCCAGATAATAGCCGATGTTCATGAAATCATAGCCGTCATTGCGCAGCTGCGTCGCATCAATCGCGCCCCGCACCTGCGATGAATGGCGCGTGGTCCATTCCGTCAGCGATGACAACTCCAGCTGGCTGCGCGGCTTGCGCTCCAGTTCCTTCAGCTCCTGATAGGCGGTGTTCAACCCGTCCCAGACCTGAGAGGTCAGCGCCGTGCGCACGATACGCGCGTTCTCGCGGGCGGCCTCGATGCACGAAAACACCGAACTCGGGTTGTCGCGGTCAAAGAACAGATAGCTTTCGATGTTGCGCTGCACAGGCTCGCCGTATTTCTCGGCAAAGCCGCGTGCGGTGCCGCTGGCTTGCAGGATCGCGTCCCACTCGCTGCGGAACCCGGTGCCGGTGTTCGGCATCAGCGCATTGCGCGCGCCCACTTCCAACAGGCGCGCCATTGTCTCGGCCCGCTCCATATAGCGCGCCATCCAGTACAGGTTTTCTGCGGTCCGGCTTAGCATGTCATCACTCCGCCAATACCCATGTGTCCTTGACCCCGCCGCCCTGCGACGAGTTCACCACCAACGATCCGTCGGTCAGCGCCACGCGGGTCAACCCGCCCGGCACCAGTTCGACCGTTTCGCCCACAAGGCAATAGGGCCGCAGATCGACATGGCGCGGCGCGATCCCCTGATCCACGAATGTCGGACAGGTCGACAGTGCCAGCGTCGGTTGCGCGATATAGTTCGACGGGTTCTGCCTGATCTTGTGCGCGAACAGCTCCAGATCCGATTTGGATGCGCTCGGACCCACCAACATGCCATATCCACCCGATCCGTGAACCTCTTTCACCACAAGCTCTGCCAGATGCTCCAGAACATATTTGCAGTCATCCGCCTTGGCGCATTGCCAGGTCGGCACGTTCTTCAAAATGGGTTCTTCCCCCAGATAAAAGCGTATCATCTCGGGCACATAGGTATAGATCGCCTTGTCGTCCGCAACGCCCGCGCCGGGGGCAGAGGCAATCGTCACCCCGCCAGAGCGGTAGACGTTCATCAGGCCGGGAATGCCCAGCATCGAATCCGCCCTGAAACACAGCGGGTCGATATAGGCATCATCCAGCCGGCGGTAAATCACATCGACCTTGCGGGGGCCGCGTGTGGTGCGCATGTAGACAAAATCGCCCTCGACGAACAGATCCTGCCCTTCGACCAGCTCGACCCCCATCAGGTTCGCCAGGAACGAATGCTCGTAATAGGCAGAGTTGAAATGCCCCGGCGTCAGGATCACCACAACCGGCTCTCCGTTGCATTTGTTCGGCGCGACAGACGCAAGCGTGCGACGCAGTTTGGACGGATAATCCTCGACCGGCGCGATGCGGTTGTTGCGGAACAACTCAGGGAACATCCGCATCATGATCTCGCGGTTTTCCAGCATATAGGACACGCCCGACGGTGTGCGGCAGTTGTCCTCCAGAACAAAAAAATCATCCGGCCCCGTGCGCACCAGATCAATACCGACGATATGGCTGTAGACCCCGCGCGGCGGAACAAAACCGACAACGGCCTTCTCAAATGCCTCGTTTTGATAGACCAGCCGGCCGGGGATACGCCCGGCACGAATAATCTCGCCCCGGCCATACACATCCACAAGAAACGCGTTCAGGGCACGGGCGCGCTGCTTGATGCCGCGCTCCAGCTTGCGCCATTCGTCATGGGCAAAGACCCGCGGGAACATGTCAAAAGGGATAAGCCTGTCCGGATCGCCCCCCTCACCATAAACCGCAAAGGTAATCCCGATCCGCCGGAACAACGCCTCGGCCTCGGCTTGCTTCATCTGGCGCAGATCGGCGGGCATGTTGTCGGTCCAGCCGTCCAGCCCCTGATAAGGCGCGCGAACCGCGCCGTTCTGATACATCTCGTTGAAAAACTTTGAGGACATGGTCCGCCTTGTTGCTCGGTGATGCTCAAAGGATAGGCGCAGGTTCAGGCAAGTTGGAAGCAGATAATCCATAATTCCACGTCAATCCCCGGCAACGTCACGCAACATACAATAATCGCCTAAATTTCGATCATTCGCCCAAATACCGTGCAGGCAATAAGGAAGGCCCACCTCTCCACCCACGACTGATCTGTCGTTCTTTGTTCCACAAATATCCGCGCCGCAGGCATCCAGCCTTTCAACCCCGCACCGCCCTGCCTATATTGTGGAAAACCATGCAAGAGGGCCCTTATGAAATTTCCGACACCCGCATTCGACGCCAATACCTCTGGCGGCAAGGATCTTGGCAAGTTGCCCGACTGGGATCTGACAGATCTCTACACCTCGCAAGACGCCAAAGAGCTGAAGCGCGATCTTGACTGGCTCGAATCCGCCTGCGCCAAATTCGCCGGCGAATACGAAGGCCGGCTGGCCGGGCTGGACGCCGCCGCGATGCTGGACTGCGTCCTGCGCTACGAGAAAATCGACCTGATCGCAGGCCGCATCATGTCGTTCGCGGGCCTGCGCTATTACCAGAACACGATGGACAGCGAACGCGCCAAATTCATGGCCGACATGCAGGACCGGATCACCAATTTCACCACGCCTTTGGTATTTTATACACTTGAAATCAACCGGATAGACGACGATGCCCTGTCCGCCCTCTTTCAGGAAAATGCCGATCTGGCGCGGTATAAACCCGTCTTCGACCGCCTGCGCGCAATGAAGCCCTACCAGTTGTCGGACGAGCTGGAAAAATTCCTGCACGACCAGTCCACCGTCGGCGCCGCCGCGTGGAACCGCCTGTTCGATGAAACGATTGCCGGACTGATGTTCACCATCGACGGCGAAGAGGTGAACATCGAAACCGCCCTGAACCAGCTGACCGAACAGGACCGCTCAAAGCGCGAGGCGGCGTCCCGCGAACTGGCCCGCGTGTTCGGTGCCAACGTGCGCACCTTTGCCCGCATCCACAACACGCTGGCCAAGGAAAAGGAAATCGAGGACCGCTGGCGCGGCATGCCCACCCCGCAAACCGGCCGCCACCTGTCCAACCACGTCGAACCCGAAGTGGTCGAGGCGCTGCGCAATGCGGTTGTCGCCGCCTATCCCAAACTCTCGCACCGCTATTACGCGCTAAAAGCCAAATGGCTGGGCCTGGACGAGATGGAGGTCTGGGACCGCAACGCGCCCCTTCCGCTCGATTCGCCCAAGCTGGTGGATTGGCAAACCGCAACGCAAACCGTGCTGGAGGCCTATGCCGATTTCTCGCCCAAAATGGCAGAAATCGCCGAACCCTTTTTCAAAAACGGCTGGATCGACGCGGGCGTCAAACCGGGCAAGGCACCCGGTGCCTTCGCCCACCCCACGGTGACCGATGTGCACCCCTACGTCATGCTGAACTACCTCGGCAAACCGCGCGACGTGATGACGCTGGCGCATGAACTGGGCCACGGCGTGCATCAGGTGCTGGCCGCAGGGCAAGGCGAACTTTTGTCCTCGACGCCACTGACATTGGCCGAAACCGCGTCTGTCTTTGGCGAGATGCTGACCTTCCGCAAACTGCTGTCCAACGCGAAAACCGACGCAGAGCGCAAAACCCTGCTGGCCGGCAAGGTCGAAGACATGATCAACACGGTCGTCCGCCAGATCGCGTTCTACGACTTCGAATGCAAACTCCACGCTGCCCGCCGCGACGGAGAACTGACACCCGATGACATCAACATCCTGTGGATGTCGGTTCAGGCACAATCCCTTGGCCCCGTCTTCAACTTCATGGACGGCTACGAGACCTTCTGGGCCTACATCCCGCATTTCGTCCACTCGCCGTTCTACGTTTATGCTTATGCCTTCGGCGACGGTCTCGTGAATGCGCTTTATGCGGTCTACGAAGAGGGTGGCGCGGACTTTCAGGACAAGTATTTCGAGATGCTCAAGGCAGGCGGCAGCAAGCACCACAAGGAGCTTCTGGCCCCCTTCGGCCTCGACGCCTCTGACCCGAAATTCTGGGACAAGGGCCTGTCGATGATCTCTGGCATGATCGACGAGCTGGAAGCAATGGAGGGCTAACCCCCCTACTTTGTTCCAAAAATACTCACGGCGCGACGGGTCAACCGCCGCGCCGTTCGAGTATTTGGACCGAGAAGAACCAATCAGGTCTCAGAGGCGAAAGCCATGTCGATCATCCGCTGCGTGCCTTGTACGAATTCAAGCGGGCACGGATAGGCCACGCCGGTGCGGACAGAGCGGCAGAAGGCCTCGACCTGAAGCGCATATTGGCGCGCCGCAGGAAAGCGTTCTGTGGTCACGGTCATTCCGTGGTGGGTTTCCACCTGTGCCCCGCCGAAGACCTGCGCGTTGAACGGTGCGGTCAGCCGGATCAGGCCCTTGTCGCCATGGAACACCATTTCCTGACGCCCCTCCAGCCGCATAGAGACATAGGCGGAATAGCTGAAACCGGGGAACTCTGCCGTGATCCGCGACAACACGTCCACGCCGTTCTCGCGCTCGATCCGGGCCGAAACCTCTGTCGGCTCCTGCCCGGTGACAAAGCGGGTCGCGCCAAAGACATAGACGCCGATGTCCGGCAAGGCACCACCGCCAAGGTCAGGCTTGTTGCGGATATTGGCGGTATCGGCGGCGTTGTTGTAGGTGAATACACCGTCCACATGGCGCAGCGTCCCGATCTCGCCCGCCTGAACCAGATCGCGCGCGCGCTGCCACTGCGGGTGGTGGACGATCATATAGGCCTCTGCCGCCAGCAGCCCCGTGCGATCCCGCATGGCGATCAGCGCGTCGATCTCCGCGGCGTGCATCGCGATCGGCTTTTCACACAGCACATGTTTGCCCGCCTCCATCGCGCGGCGGGTCCATTCCACATGCAGCGCATTGGGCAGGGGAATATAAACCGCGTCGATCGTCGGATCGTCCAGCAGCTCCTGATAACTGTCATGCACCTTCAGTCGCGGCTGAAACGCCTTGAACGGCGCCGCCTTTTCAGCCGAGGAGGTGGCAAGCGCGACCAGTTCCGCCCCCCGTGCCTCATTGATGGCGGGGCCCATATGCTCAAGCGCGAATTTGGATGCCCCAAGGATGCCCCAGCGAACAGGTGAAGATGTCATGAAAAAAAGCCTCCGGTGTTTCCACCAAAGGCTAGCAGCAAGACCGGGACAGCGAAAGCCTGTGTGGTTCTTCTCGGTCAAATACTCACGGTGCCACGGTTTTCCCGTCGCGCCGTGAGTATTTAGAGAACAAAGTAACCTTATGCCGTTTCCAGCATGCCCTTTTCTTTCGCCAATTCGCGCATGCGGGTCTGCAGCTTGTCAAAGGCACGGACCTCGATCTGGCGGATGCGTTCGCGGCTCACGCCATATTGCCCCGACAGATCCTCTAGCGTGACAACATCGTCCTGTAGACGACGTTGCACAAGGATGTCCTTTTCGCGGTCATTCAACACTTCCATCGATTTCGCCAATAGTTCGCGGCGGCTGTCCAGTTCGTCACGCTCGGCATAGTCGCCGGCCTGATCGGCGTCTTCGTCTTCCAGCCAGTCCTGCCATTGCATCGTGCCTTCGCCATCCGATCCGACCGTCGCATTCAACGAGGCGTCGCCACCGGACAGGCGGCGGTTCATCGAGATGACCTCTGCCTCTGTCACGCTAAGGTCATGGGCGATTTTGGCCACATGTTCAGGCCGCAGATCGCCCTCTTCCAGCGCGCCGATGCGGGATTTCGCCTTGCGCAGATTGAAGAACAGCTTTTTCTGGGCGCTGGTTGTGCCCATTTTGACAAGGCTCCAGGACCGCAGGATATATTCCTGGATCGAGGCGCGGATCCACCACATCGCGTAGGTCGCAAGGCGGAAGCCCTTTTCAGGGTCGAACCGTTTGACCGCCTGCATCAGGCCCACATTCGCCTCGGATATCACCTCGGCCTGCGGCAGGCCGTAACCGCGATAGCCCATGGCGATCTTGGCCGCCAGTCGCAGGTGGGAGGTTACCATTTTATGCGCGGCCTCGGTGTCCTGGTCTTCGACCCAACGCTTTGCCAGCATATATTCCTGTTCAGGTTCCAGCAGGGGGAACTTGCGGATTTCCTGCATATAGCGGTTCAACCCCTGTTCGGGGGACGGCGCTGGAAGATTTGCGTAAGTTGCCATTTTATTGCCCTCATTCTCCTCGATATTTCGAGGCTTAACATTACTTGGGTACTGGATCGCTTGGGTTCAAGCGCATCACATACACATAAGTCTTGAACGCAATATGAACCTGTTTCCGTCGCAATTCCAGAAATGTGACAGGCCATCACGGCGTTGTGCAGAGTGCGTCAGCCGCGCAGGGCGTCGATGAGGGCCTGCATATCGGACGGCAATTCCGCCTCGAATCGCATATCCTCGCCGGTGACCGGATGCACGAACCCCAGCACGGCCGCATGCAGCGCCTGACGGGGAAAGACGCGCGCGGCCTCCAGCCCTGCGGCAGACAGCGCCTTGGGCGACAGCTTGCGCTTGCCGCCATAGGTCTGGTCGCCGATCAGGCTGTGGCCGGCGTGGGCCATATGCACCCGGATCTGGTGAGTGCGACCGGTTTCCAGCCAGCATTCCATCAGTGTGGCCGCAACGGGGGCACCGTAGGTTTCGACCACACGCGCCCGCGTGATCGCGTGACGCCCGCCCTGGAACAGCACCGCCTGCCGCTGGCGGTCGGTCTTGTGCCGCGCCAGTTGCGTTGTGATCCGCATGATGTTGCCGGTCTCGAAGCTGACCCCCTTAACACCGCGCAGGCGGGGGTCATAGGCGTCGGGCGCGCCATAGACGAGCGCCTGATAATAGCGTTCCACCGTGTGTTTCTCGAATTGTTTGGCAAGGCCGTGATGCGCCTTGTCGGACTTGGCGACCACCAGCAGGCCCGATGTGTCCTTGTCGATGCGGTGCACGATGCCGGGGCGTTTTTCGCCGCCAACGCCCGACAGCGTATCGCCGCAATGGTGCAGCAGGGCATTGACCAGCGTTCCGTTGTAAGAGCCGGGCGCGGGGTGCACGACCATGCCAACGGGTTTGTTGATGACAATCAGGTCGTGATCCTCGTAGACCACGTCCAGCGGGATATCCTCGGCGCTTATATGGCTTTCCTCGGCCACGGGCACCGTGATGGTGAACACATCGCCTTCGGCCACTTTGCCCTTGGGGTCGGAAATCACCTCTCCGGCGCGGGTGATTGCGCCCGCCTCCATCAGTTTTGCAAGGCGGGACCGGCTGAGTGACGCCTCTACTGGCACGTCGCGCGAAAGCGCCTTATCAAGGCGATCGGGGGGATCGGCACTGATCGTGACCTCGAGGGTCTGAAAGGCGTTAGACATGGACGATGCTCCGATACCGGTTGAAGAACCGGCCAACCTGAAATTTCTACGACGACTGGTGACGATCCTGACCGGCACCATGATTGCGGGCCTTGTAATCATCATTGGACTGATTGTCATCCGCTTCTCTGATGATCGAAAAACATCCGCCCCCGCCCTGCCCGACAGCATTGCCCTGCCGGATGGATCGGTGCCCCACGCCTTTACCCAGGGCGGCGACTGGTATGCGGTGGTCACGGCATCGGATCAAATCCTGATCTACGACCGCAAGACCGGAGCCTTGCGCCAAACCATCCAGATTACGAAGTAAGGGTGGTGGTACCACGTCCCCGGCTCGAACGGGGGACCTCTTGATCCACAATCAAGCGCTCTAACCTACTGAGCTAACGCGGCACGAGGGCTGATTTAGCGCCCGCGCCGGATGATTGCAAGAGAAAGCGCAGAAGAACTTTGCGCATTTTCCCAAGTTTGTCCGCCCATGTCCCGACCGAACCAATAAACCGGCGGCCTGGCCCGGGCGGAATGCCCTAAGCGCGGCGCCGGATCGACAGACCTGCCCCCTATCGCCCCCCTTGCAAGAACGCCTTTGCCGCGCTACGCCCGATCAAACGCAAAAGGAGTGACGCCATGGGCATCGACAAACAAAGCGACATCGCGGCAAATCTTCAGATCGGGCCGACCGATCAGGGTATGGTGCGAATCTATGTCGAAGGCGACGGCGTGGATCTGCCGTTGGATTTCGACCCCGAAGAGGCCGACGAAATCGCGGAAGAGATCATGTCAGCGGCACGCGCTGCACGCGCGACGGCTAAGGGATCGAAAAAGCGTTGAACAACGGATCGCGCGCCGCTTGCCACCGTAATGCGGCATGGCGTGCGAATTTTCGGGTCATGAGCTTGCGCCGCGCTGGCGACAGCTTTGCCTCGGGGCCCATGCGGATGATGTCCGCATCATAGGCGTCTGCGATGATCAGCCCGGTGTCATCCGGCAACAGGTCGGTCGGGAATGCGTCATTCACCGCCCAGAAAT
Organism: Pseudogemmobacter sp. W21_MBD1_M6; assembly: GCF_052119585.1. Lineage (NCBI taxonomy): Bacteria > Pseudomonadati > Pseudomonadota > Alphaproteobacteria > Rhodobacterales > Paracoccaceae > Pseudogemmobacter > Pseudogemmobacter sp. W21_MBD1_M6. Next base: position 46,643 of record NZ_JBGQOJ010000007.1, read on the forward strand.
AACGGTCGCACCATTCCAGATAGTTTTGCCATTTGCGGTCGGTCTGAAAATCCGTGCGCGAGGATTTGCATTCGATCACCCATATTTCCCCCTTCGGACCCAATGCCATCACATCGACACGCAGGCCGGATGCAGGCACCAGTTCCTCGACCGTCACAAAATCATGCGACAGCAGGTGGCGGCAGACGCCGCGCGCCAAAAGCTGGCCGGGGGCAAGATCATTACTCATCCTTGAAGCATGAACAAAACGTAAACAAATGACAAGTGAAAAGCTGTTCAACTGCCCCTTGCCAGCGACCGTGGTAAGGCCTACCTGTAAGGCGTGACGGGATCTGCCCGATGCGACACATGGAACAAATTCCAGTGGCCTTAAGCAACTCCTAGGGAGCTGGCTCTGTGCGGATCTTGGTCCGCTTACCCGGCGCCCACCTGTACACACAGGTCCCCGGGAATTAGCATTCCTACGGTTGGGTGGTCCCCCGTCACACTTTCCCCCTCATCAGACCTGAACCATCTGCCGCAAGGCCCTGCGTTACGGCATGAAAAAGGCCCCGCACCGGGGGCCTGTTTCCTGAAGTCAGGTATGTTTCTGGTTCGATATCAGCGCCTTGATTGCCGGTCCTGCGTTTCGATCCGCACCGGAACCAGCGCGTGATGCACCACCGGATCGCGGTGACCGCCGCTGCCGTCATCGCGGTGGGCCAATCCCATCACGGCAAAGGCAAACTGGACACCGGAAAACACGATGCCGTTGAACACAACCATCATGACAACGGCCAGAACACCGATGTCGGACGTGGACACCAGATGCCACAGGTTGCCGATGTTCAGGTACAACAACCCCGCCACGAAGGCGGCGGCGATGCCGAACCCGATGGCGACATGGCGAATATAAAGGCGAATAAGTTCCGGCATTGCAGGCCTCCCATAAGACTGTTCGGCTAGGATAGCCCTTTGGGCAGGCTTGCCAACCGGTCTTGGTGACGCAGGCGGAAAGACGCCCCTAGAACCCTTCGGGCCGCGCCTCATGCGCCATGTGATCCAGCACGGCGTTCACGAATTTGGACTCTTTGCCCTGCGGAAAGAACGCCTTGGCGATGTCCACATATTCAACGATCACAACCTTGGGCGGGGTGGACCCCGCCGTCAGCTCTGCGCCCGCCGCGCGAAACAAGGCGCGCAGGGTCGGGTCAATGCGGTCGATCGGCCATTTGGCCACAAGCGCGCGATCGGTCATCTGGTCGATCTTTGCCTGACGCTCGACCGCGCCTTCCAGCAGGGATTGAAACAGGCCGGTGTCGCCCTCTGCCATTTCCTCGCCGTCATAGATCGCGCCAAAGCGGTGATCCAGAAATTCCAGCCGGACCGAATCCAGGCTTTGGCTGGAGTGTTCCATCTGGAAAAGCGCCTGCACCGCGTAAAGCCGCGCGGCTGATTTCATCTGTCGTTTATTGGTGCCCGTTGGCTTGTCTGCGGTGGTCATGCGGTCTTTGGTCCATCCGTATCGCCGGCGATCTGGATGCTCTCGCCCATTGGCTTGAACCCCATCCCCTTTGTTTCAGCGCCCCATTTGCGCGAGAGTGCCACCAGATGCAAGGCCGCAGCGGCCGCACCGCCGCCTTTATTCTGGTCGGCAGGGTCCGCGCGGACCTCTGCCTGCGTGCGGTTCTCGACCGTCAGGATGCCGTTTCCGATGCAGCAGCCCTCCAGTCCCAGCAGTTGCAGCGCGCGGCTACTGTCATTGCAGACCGTATCGTAATGCGTTGTCTCGCCCCGAATAACGCAGCCAAGGGCGACGAATCCGTCAAAGTTCGACTGGCCGCTGGCGATGCGGATCGCGGTCGGGATTTCCAGCGCACCGGGCACCTGAACAACCTCGAATGTGCCGCCGACCTTTTCAATCTCGGCCACAGCCCCTGCGACCATATTATCGGCGATGTCCTTGTAATAGGGCGAAACCACGATCAACAGCTTCACCGGTTTGGCGAATTCGGGCAGGGGCATGATGTAATGGGCAGGACCGGCCATCTCTATGTATCCTCCGGGATGCGGCGCGTGCCTTCGATGGACAGGCCGTATGCCTCCAGCCCGATGAATTTGGGCGTGGGCGAGTTGGTCAGCAGGATCAGCCGCGACAGCCCCAGCGACGACAATATCTGTGCGCCAAGCCCGTATTGCCGCAGGGTCTGGGGCGACACGGCGTCCTCTGTGTGCAGCTTCATCGTGGTGTCGCGCAACAAGACGACCACGCCACGCCCTTCGGCTGCGATCAGCGTCATCGCGTCGCCGAACTCGCCCGCGCGGCCCTTGGGGCCGGTGCCGACCACATCCAGCATCGGGTCCAGCGCGTGCATCCGCACCAGAACGGGACCGTCGCCCGAAATATCACCCTTGATCAGCGCGATATGCTCGGCCCCCTGCGTCTCGTCCGTATAAATGCGCATGGTCCATTCACCGCCGAATTCAGAGGTGATGGTGGTTTCCTGACTGACCTTGACCAGATTGTCGTGGCGGCGACGGTAGGCGATCAGGTCGGAAATCGTTCCGATCTTCAGGCTATGCTTTTGCGCAAACCCCACCAGATCCGGCAGGCGGGACATTGTGCCATCGTCGTTCATGATCTCGCAGATCACGCCGGACGCGTTCAGCCCCGCCAGACGCGACACATCCACGGCCGCCTCTGTGTGGCCGGCGCGGACCAGCACGCCACCGTCGCGGGCGCGCAGCGGAAACACATGGCCGGGGGTTGCAATATCGGCTGCGGTTTTCCCCGCGTCGATGGCCACCGCAACAGTGCGCGCGCGGTCATGGGCGGAAATGCCGGTGCTGACACCCTCGCGCGCCTCGATCGAGACGGTAAACGCGGTCTCGTGCCGCGACGAGTTGTAAGAGGCCATCAACGGCAGTCCAAGCGCATCAATCCGCTCGCCGGTCAGCGTCAGGCAGATCAGCCCGCGCCCGTAGGTGGCCATGAAATTGATCGCCTCGGGGGTGGCCATTTGCGCAGGGATCACCAGATCGCCCTCGTTCTCGCGGTCTTCGTGGTCCACCAGAATGAACATGCGCCCGTTGCGGGCATCCTCGATGATGTCCTCGATCGGGGAAATCGCGTCGTGAAAGGTTCCGTCTGTCATATCACCCAAGATGCCTTACCTTTGTTTAAGAAACGGATACCGCAAGCCTTTGTCGATGGCCAGCGGATCAGGACGCATTACGCGCCGCCCCAGTCGCGCAGGCGGGCCACATAACGGGCCAGCGTGTCGATTTCCAGATTGACCCGGTCACCGACATTCACGTCACCCCATGTGGTCGCAATTTTGGTATGCGGGATAAAGTTGATGCCAAAATCGGTGCCATTCACCTCGTTTACGGTCAGCGATGTGCCGTTCAGCGCGACAGATCCCTTGGGCGCGATGAAACCGGCAAGGGCATGGGGCGCGCGCAGGGTCACGCGCGTGCTGTCGCCCTCGTCTCGCACAGCAATCACCTCTGCCACACCATCGACGTGCCCCGACACGATATGACCGCCCAACTCGTCCCCGACCTTTAGCGCGCGTTCCAGATTCAGGCGCTTGCCGACGGTCCAGCCCGAGATATTCGTCTTCGACACGCTCTCTGCCGAAATCTGCACGTCGAACCAGTTCTGTGGCCGGGACCCAAGCGCGATCACCGTCAGGCAGACACCGTCACAGGCGATGGACGCCCCGATGTCGATCTGCGCGGGGTCATAGGTCGTGCCGATCCGCGCCCGCAGATCACCCTTTTGTTCAAGTTCGATGACATGTCCGATGTCGGTGATGATACCTGTAAACATATACGCCTCCGTTGTCTCTTTTCCCTAACTTGGCATGGATAGGCTGGCAAGTCATGGCGCAGGTCACTTTGCGCACACTCTTTGTTCATTCAAGCCGGGCAAGTTGACAGACACACGCCACATTTCTGCCCGTTTGGTTGTGGATAACCGGGGAAACAGGCATTGGCCTGTGCTATGGAATTCAGGATGCGCAATGCCGCGCCATAGTGTTAAAGAGTTGGTGTTATGGGAAAGTCGACCGGATCAGACCGAAGGTTCCTGTTTTTACAGGGTCCGCACGGGCCGTTTTTCAGCAGGCTGGGCAAAATGGTCCGCGCGGCTGGCGGCGAGGTATGGCGCGTCAGTTTCAACGCGGGCGACCGTGCGTTCTGGTTCCACCCGTCCAGCCTTATCCCCTATCGCGGGTCGCATGCCGAATGGCCTGCGGCATTTTCCGCGCTGGTTGCCGAGAAATCCATCACCGACATCGTGCTTTATGGCGACACCCGCCCGATCCACGCCGAGGCGGTGCGCATCGCCCGCGAGTTGGGCATCGCGGTGCATGTCTTCGAAGAAGGGTATCTGCGGCCTTATTGGGTGACCTATGAGCGCGGCGGGTCCAACGGGCATTCCCGATTGATGACGATGACGGTGCCCGACATGGTCAAGGCGCTGGCCGACAGCGAGGTCGACATACCAGAGGCCCCCGCCCATTGGGGCGATATGCGGCACCATGTGTTCTACGGCGCACTTTACCACTGGTTCGTGATGTTCCGGAACGGCGATTACCGCAATTTCCGCCCGCATCGCGACCTGACCGTGGTCCGTGAATTTCAGCTATACCTGCGCCGGTTGTTGTTGATGCCCTATCACGCCATCGACCGGATCATCGCGACGCAGCGGATCAAACATGGCGGCTTCCCCTATTTTCTGGGTCTTTTGCAGCTGGAGCATGACAGCAGCTTTCAGATGCACAGCCCGTTCGACACCATGACCGACTTTCTCGAGGTGACAATCGACGGCTTTGCCAAAGGCGCGCCGACGCACCATCATCTGGTGTTCAAAGCGCATCCGCTGGAAAATGGCCGTGCGCCGCTGCGGCACAACATCCGCCGCATCGCACAGGCGCATGGCGTGGAAAAACGGGTGCATTACGTCCGCGGTGGCAAGCTTGCGCAGCTACTGGATCACGCGCGGGGGGCGGTCACGGTCAATTCCACGGCCGCGCAGCAGGTTTTGTTCCGCAACCTGCCGCTGAAGGTGTTCGGCGATGCCGTCTATGCCAAGCCAGAGTTCGTTTCGGTCCAGCCGCTGCCCGAATTCTTTGCCAAACCGGCCCGCCCCGACAACCGCGCCTATCGGGATTACCGTCATTATCTGCTGGAAACATCACAGATTGCAGGCGGGTTCTACTCTGCCCGGGGGCGTCGGCAATTGCTGCGGCAGGTCGTCGACATGATGCTTCAGGACGAAGATCCCTATGACGCCCTGATGTCGGGTAACGCGGCACCACGGCAACAGTTGCGCGTGGTAAAGTAGTGCCCCCATTCCAGCTATAGCTTTTGTATCGGGATTCCCGTAGTTTACAAAAAAAACTTGAGGCAGAAATCCAGGCTAAGGAGCCCCAGCAGTGAAAATTACCCCATCGCGTTGGGCGAAAGGCGTCGCCCTGATTGCGCTTGTTGCGACCGTATCCGCCTGTGGATTGCCCAGATCCGGCCCGAACAAAAGAGAAATCTTTGCGGGCTCTGTGCAAAAGAAAGGGGATGCTTTCGTCGTCTCCGTCAATGATCATGTGACCCGGGCTACTGCGGTGACGCCCGCTTTGGGGTTCTCCAGCGCCTTCTTGAATGCGGGGCTGGTCGGGTCCGACACCATTCAACCCGGTGACAAGCTTGGCCTGACGGTCTGGGAAAACGTCGAACAAGGTATTCTTGCCGGTGCCGGTCAGAATGCGACCCCTCTGGAAGAGGTTCAGGTCGACGGTTCGGGCTTTATCTTTGTGCCATACGCAGGCCGGATCAAAGCCGCAGGCAACACGCCAGAGGCGCTGCGCCGGATCATCACATCAAAGCTGGACCCGCAAACGCCCGATCCACAGGTCATGGTCCGCCGCGTGGCCGGGGACGGATCGACCGTGTCCATCGCGGGCAGCGTCGGCGCACAGGGCGTCTATGCGATCGAGCGTCCGACACGCACGCTGTCGGCCATGCTGACCCGCGCCGGTGGCGTCGGCATCGCCCCGCAAATCGCGCAGATCACCGTTATCCGTGGCGGGCAGCGCGGCAAGGTCTGGTTCGAAGACCTTTATAAAGACCCCAGACTGGACATCGCCCTGCGTGGCGGCGACCGGATTCTGGTAGAGCAGGACACCCGCGCCTTTACCGCCATGGGTGCCACCGGATCGCAGAACCGTGTGACATTCGAAACCCAGAACCTGTCCGCGATCGAGGCGATCGCGCAGGTCGGCGGGCTAAGCACCAATCTGGCCGACCCGACCGGCGTTTTCGTGTTCCGCAACGAACCTGCGGAAATCGCGAATGCCGTGTTGGGCCGCACCGACCTGATCGGCGACCAGCGCATGACCTATGTTCTGGACCTGACAGAGCCGAATGGCGTGTTCATGGCCCGCGACTTTGTGATCCGGGACGAAGACACCGTCTATGTCACCGAGGCCCCGTTTGTGCAGTGGAGCAAGACGCTCAATGCGCTGACCGGTTCGTTGAATTCGGCCACTTCGCTGAACTCTCTGGCTGGCAACTGACGCTGTGTCATGAGCGGGTTGAACGACACATCCGGCGCCGGAGGGGAAACTCTCCGGCGTCTTTATGTTTACAACGGCGGTTTTCTGACCCAGCGCCGCATTCGTCGCATATTGGAACTGTCAGGATATGCCATCAAACTTGGCACGCCCGGCCCGGATGACCTGATCGGTGTCTGGGGCAAAAGCCCGACCAGCCCGCGCGGCGAGGCGGTCGCCCTGCGCACAGATGCGCCGGTTCTGCGCATCGAGGACGCCTTTATCCGCTCTATCCTGCCGGGCCGGTCCGGCGAGCCGCCGTTGGGTCTGCACATCGACACGCGCGGGGTCCATTTCGATGCCTCTGTGCCGTCCGATCTGGAACATCTGTTAACCACCCACCCGCTGGACGACACATCGCTGATGAACCGCGCCCGCGACGCGATGGAACGGCTGCGCCGAAGCCATCTGTCGAAATATAACGCATATTTGCCGTCCGCCGCCCTGCCCGCCCCCGGCTATGTGCTGGTCGTGGACCAGACGAAGGGCGATGCATCCATCACCTATGGCGGCGCGAACGCGATGACCTTCCGCGAGATGCTGGTCTTCGCACAGGAGGAAAACCCCGGCGCGCGCGTCCTGATAAAGACCCACCCCGAGACCGCGGCGGGCCACCGCGACGGGCATTTCGGCCCCGCCGACGAGACCGGAAATGTCCGCCTGTTCACCGCCCCCGTGTCGCCCTACGCCCTGATGGAGGGGGCGACCAGCGTCTATACCGTAACGTCGCAACTGGGATTCGAGGCGATCATAGCTGGCCATAAACCCCGTCTGTTCGGACAGCCGTTCTATTCCGGCTGGGGATTGACCCAAGACGAAAACCCGGTGCCGCGCCGCGAGCGCAAACTGACCCGCGCCCAGCTTTTCGCGGCGGCAATGATCCTGTATCCGGCGTGGTATGATCCTTACCGCGACCGCCTGTGCACGCTGGAACAGGCCCTTGATACCGCCGAGGCGCTGGTGCGGGCCTGGCGCGAAGACCATCAGGGCCATATCGCGACGCGGATGCGCCTGTGGAAACGCGCGCCCCTGCAAAGGATATTCGGCCGTCAGGTAAGATTGCAATTCGATGACACGGGTGCGGCCGTGACGCGGACGGCAGCGGCGGGCAAGTCCCTGCTGGTCTGGGCCGGTCGCGAAACGCCGGACCTGGCACAGGCCGCCTTGACGGCGGGCGTGCCGTTGATCCGGGTCGAGGACGGGTTTATCCGCTCGAAAGGGCTTGGGGCTGATCTGATCGCGCCCTTGTCGCTGGTGGCCGATGATCTGGGGGTTTACTACGATCCGACCCGCGAAAGCCGACTGGAGCGGCTGATCGCGGCAAGCGTGGATTTGCCCGATGGCGCGCGGCACAGGGCCGAGGCCCTGACGCGGCACCTGCTGAAGGCACGGCTTAGCAAGTATAACCTTGATGCCGCTGCCCTGCCCGCGCTTCCCGAAGGGCACCGCATTTTGGTGCCCGGACAGGTCGAGGATGACGCGTCGATCCGCCTTGGCTGTGATGATATCAGAACCAACATCGGCCTGTTGCAAGCCACCCGCGCCGCCAATCCGGGCGCGGTGATCCTGTTCAAACCGCACCCCGACGTCGAGGCAGGCCTGCGGGCGGGCGCGGTCCCGATGGACGCGGCGCTGGCGCTGGCGGATGCCGTGCTGGACCATGCCGACCCGATTGCCCTGATCGGGGCGGTGGACGAGGTCTGGACAATGACATCCCTGCTGGGGTTCGAGGCGCTGATCCGGGGCAAGCCGGTGACCTGTCTGGGAACCCCGTTCTACGCCGGATGGGGCCTGACACGGGACCGCGGAGCGGTGCCCGACAGGCGCGTGGCACGGCCGGATCTTGCCGGATTGTGCCACGCGGCCCTGATTGAATATCCGCGCTACGTCGATCCGCTGACAGGGTTGCCCTGCCCGCCCGAAGTGGTGGTGGAACGGCTGGCAAAGGGTCAGATCCCGCGCGCTGGCCCCGCGAACCGGATTTTGGCGAAAGTACAGGGTATGTTTGCCAGCCACGCCCATCTTTGGCGCTAGCGGCGGCGAAGGCGTTTTTTGAGTATTTTCAGAACAAAGTAGCAGTGGTCACGCCTTGGCCCAGCGGTGCAGGATATCGCCGCCGACCGCCCGCACCTCGACCAGATCGAAGCGCGGCGCATGGGCCAGACTGTCGATGCCCATCGCACCCAAGGCGGGGCGGCCTTCGGCGCCCAGCATGACACCGGCCGTAAAGCCGATCACCTCGTCCACCATGCCTGTCGCCAGAAGGGACGCCGCCAAGGCACCGCCGCCCTCGCAAAAGATGCGGGTCAATCCGGCACGGCCAAGGGCCTGAAGCATACCCAAAGGGTCCAGTTGCCGCCCGGCCCCCACGGGACATTCGATTGGCACAGCGCCCAGACCGGCCCAGGCTGAGATAAGCAAGGCGTCGGCATTGGGCCCATGGCACAACCAGACCGGCGTTTCCAAGGCGGTGCGGGCAAGGATGCCGTCCAACGGCAGATCAAGCCTGCGCGAGGCGATGACGCGCACCGGTTGGCGGGTGATCCCGATATCCCGAATTGTCAGCGCGGGGTCGTCGACGCGGGCCGTGCCACCGCCCACAAGAACCGCGTCATGGCGGGCCCGCATCATATGCACCATGCGGCGGGCATCTGGCCCGGTGATCCATTTGCTTTCGCCCGTGGCCGTCGCAATGCGGCCGTCAAAACTGCTGGCAAGCTTCAGCGTCAGGAAAGGGCGCCCTTCGGTGACGCGCGACAGGAACCCGGCGTGATCGCGCGCGGCCTGGTCCCGCAACACGCCAGAGGTCACGGAAATACCAGCGTCGCGCAGCATCGCGTGACCACCGCCGCTGACCCTTGGGTCGGGATCCTCGATCGCGGTCACAACACGGGCGACGCCTGCGGTGATCAGCGCCGCAGCGCAAGGTGGGGTTTTGCCGTGATGGGCGCAGGGTTCAAGCGTGACATAGGCCGTGGCCCCGCGCGCAGCATTTCCCGCCTGCGCCAGCGCCATAGGTTCGGCGTGGGGCCGCCCGCCGTCCTGCGTCCAGCCGCGCCCGACTATGCGGTCGCCCTGAGCAATGACGCAGCCTACCGCAGGGTTGGGCCAGACACGGCCCATGCCCCGTTGCCCGAGGGAAAGGGCAAGGGACATGAAGCGTTGATCGCGCGCGCTCACTCTTCGGGCTTGGTATCGGGCCGCAGCTCGCTGACGAATTTATCGAAATCGTCCGCCGCCTGAAAGTTCTTGTAAACACTGGCAAACCGGACGTAGGCAACCGTGTCGATGCGGGCCAACGCCTCCATCACGATCTCGCCGATGACCTTGGAGCCGATGTCGGTCTCGCCCAGACTTTCCAGACGACGGACAATGCCCGAAATCATCTGGTCCATGCGTTCGGGTTCCACGGGGCGCTTCTGCAGTGCCATACGGATCGAACGCTCAAGCTTGTCGCGGTCGAAATCCTCGCGGCGGCCATTGGATTTGATCACCACCAGATCGCGCAGCTGGACGCGTTCATATGTGGTAAAGCGCCCGCCGCAAGCCGGACAAAAGCGCCGGCGCCGGATGGCAACGTGATCTTCGGCCGGACGGCTGTCCTTGACCTGTGTGTCTATATTTCCGCAAAACGGACAGCGCATGGCCTATCCCCTTATCTCACTGCCTCTGGGTGTTATTCCCCACTTATCCACAGGCACTATAGGCGAGCGGCTAGGCTTTGGGTAGGGGGCAAATTCAACCGCAAGATAGGCTGTTGCAAATAAAGCCGGTTCTGCGGGGTTGGCAGACATTGAACTTGACCTGCCGGAAAGGCGGGGATACCTGTTTTTGCGAATGGTTCTCATTCTTAGATTTAGGTGTTCCTGTGACAACTCTGAATACGACCCGAAAACCGCGAAAAGCCTGGCATTCCGAGGGCAACAATCCCTCGCTGTCCGAGGTGAACGCCAGCGTCCCGATCAGCGGCGGCGCAGTCCTGAAGCGGTTCTTCTCGTTTTTCGGCCCGGGATATCTGGTGGCGGTCGGCTATATGGACCCCGGCAACTGGGCCACGTCCCTGGCGGGCGGATCGGCGTTCGGCTACACCCTGCTGTCGGTTGTCCTGATTTCCAACATCATGGCGATCCTGCTCCAGGCGCTCAGCCTCAGGCTGGGCATCGCTGCGGGCCGCGATCTTGCGCAAGCCTGCCGCGAGGCCTTTGCGCCGTGGATCGCCTATCCGATGTGGGTGCTGGCAGAGGCCGCCATCGTCGCCACCGATCTGGCCGAGGTGATCGGCACAGCCATCGGCCTGAACCTTGTCTTCGGTATTCCGCTGGAAATCGGGGTGGTCTTGACCGCGCTGGACGTGTTCCTGATCCTGTGGTTACAGGGCCGCGGGTTCCGTATTCTAGAGGCGGTTGTGATCGCCCTGACGCTGGTGATCGCCGTCAGCTTTGCCATCCAGATGGTCTATGCCGCCCCCGTCATGGGCGATGTGCTGCGCGGGTTCATTCCCGATACGCAAATCGTGAAAAGCACCGCGATGCTGTATCTTGCGCTGGGTATTCTGGGTGCGACGGTGATGCCACATAACCTGTATCTGCATTCCGCGATCATCCAGACCCGCCGGATCGGGCCGACGGATGCAGACAAACGCGACGCAATCTTTCTGGGAACCATCGATTCAACCATCGCGCTGATGTTCGCGCTGTTCATCAATGCCTCTATCCTGATCCTGGCGGCGGCGGTGTTTCATACCACGGGCCAGACCGAGGTGGCCGAAATTCAGGACGCGCACCGCCTGATCGGGCCTGCCGTCGGCGCGCCGGTTGCGGCGCTTTTGTTCGGCATCGCGCTGCTGTGCTCGGGGTTGAATTCAACCGTCACGGCAACGCTTGCGGGGCAGATCGTGATGGAGGGCTTTATCAAGTTCCGTCTTGCCCCCTGGATGCGCCGCCTGATCACCCGCGGCATTGCCATTGTGCCCGCCGCGATCGTGACGGTTCTATATGGCGAAAGCGGCACGGCGCGGTTGCTGGTGCTGTCGCAGGTGGTGTTAAGCCTGCAACTGCCCTTCGCTATCGTGCCCCTGGTGATGTTCACCGCCGACAACGGCAAGATGAAGGGCCTGCGTGCGCCGCGTTGGCTGACCTGGGCCTGTGTGGTGATCGCGGCCATTGTGATTGTCCTCAACCTCAAGCTTTTGTGGGATGTATCACAGGGGGCGATCGCGTTTTGATGCGCGGTCACGCGATTTTCACTTAACGCGGCGTCAAATCGCACTACTCTGTTGCCAGGAAGGTTGGCCAATGGTCGGCCCCATCCGGTTTCCGTCAAACAGGAGAGCCTAATCATGACCCGTATGACCGCCAAGGATTTCGATCAGGAACTGCTTGATCTCTATGACTTTTACGCCCACGGCCAGATCACGAAACGCGAATTTCTGGACAAGGCCGCCAAGTACGCCGTCGGGGGGCTGACCGCCGCCGCCCTGCTGAATGTCCTAAGCCCGAACTACGCCATCGCCGAACAGGTCTCGTTCAACGACCCCGACATTATCGCCGAATATATCACCTACCCCTCGCCCAACGGGAACGGTGATGTGCGTGGGTATCTGGTGAAACCCGCAGGGGCGACCGGCCCACTGCCCGCCGTTCTGGTGGTCCACGAAAACCGCGGCCTGAACCCCTACATCGAAGATGTCGCGCGGCGCGTGGCAAAGGCGGGGTTCATGGCGCTGGCGCCCGATGGCCTGACCTCTGTCGGGGGGTATCCGGGCAATGACGAAGAGGGCAAAGCCCTGCAAAGCACCGTGGATGGGACCAAACTGATGAATGATTTCTTCGCGGGGGCAGAGCATCTGATGGCCCGCGAAGACAGCACCGGCAAAGTCGGCTGTGTCGGGTTCTGCTATGGCGGTGGCGTGTGCAATGCGCTGGCGGTCGCCTATCCAGAGCTTGCCGCGTCGGTGCCGTTCTATGGACGGCAACCCTCGACGGCGGATGTGGCCAAGATCACGGCGCCGCTGTTGCTGCATTACGCGGAACTGGACACCCGCATCACCGAGGGCTGGCCCGCGTTCGAGGACGCGCTGAAGGCAAACGGCAAGACCTATACCGCCTACGTCTATCCGGGGGTGAACCACGGGTTCCACAACGACAGCACACCGCGCTACGATCAGGCGGCGGCGGATCTGGCGTGGGACCGCACGATTGCGTTCTTCAAAGACACACTGTCATAGGACCATGCGCCACCTACGGCGCTGAAGGGCAGACGGAAAGGGGCGCATCCTGTGACGCGCCTCTTTTTCATATCAGATCTCGTGACGTTATTTGAACAGCCGGATCACAGGCCGCTTGCAGAAATTCACAGCCATATCCGCCGAAATGCTTTTCCCGTCGCCCCCAAGGATGATCACACCCGTCTTCGAGGCCGCCCGCTCGGGGCTTAGCGAAAAGTCGATAGGCTGTCCCGATCTGCGCGGCGGTTCCGACGTGCGGTAGATGCGGGTGAAACGCGACATATTCAGTGACCGGATCACATAATCGCCTGCGGCACACCAGAACGCTGTGGTGTCGGAGTTGCCGCTATAGGGCACGGTGAACTCTGTCGGGCCAGTCGCGTTCACCGAAAGGCCGTTCATAGCGGTAAAGGCGTGTGCGGGAAGCGCCATCAGGGCAGCGGCGGCAAATGGAATAAAAATGCGCATGGGAATCTCCTTAATTTATTGTTGCCTTAATTTTTTTAAATGTCGCCCTGCAGCGACGGCTATACAAGGCAAGGCCGTTCACAGTTCTGAGACCGGCGCGCCCAAGGGTCAAGCAATTGCGGTGCCGCATCGAAGGCCACGCACAGCGACCGAACAGACACCGCATCGGCATTCACCCTTTTGGAACGCAAAAGGGCCCTTCTGAAAAGGGCCCCTTCGAGATTGTTCCAGACCTTTACTGGTCGAGAAAGCTTCGCAGTTTCCGCGACCGGCTTGGGTGCTTGAGCTTGCGAAGCGCCTTCGCCTCGATCTGGCGGATCCGTTCGCGGGTCACGCTGAACTGCTGGCCCACTTCCTCAAGCGTGTGGTCGGTGTTCATGCCGATGCCGAACCGCATCCGCAGTACACGCTCTTCGCGCGGGGTCAGCGACGCCAGAACCCGTGTCGTGGTTTCCTTCAGGTTTTCCTGAATGGCACTGTCCAGCGGCAGGATCGCGTTCTTGTCTTCGATGAAGTCGCCAAGCTGGCTGTCTTCCTCGTCGCCAATCGGCGTTTCCAGGGAAATCGGCTCTTTGGCGATCTTCATCACCTTGCGGACCTTTTCCAAAGGCATTTGCAGCTTTTCTGCCAATTCCTCGGGGGTCGGTTCGCGACCGATTTCGTGCAACATCTGGCGACCGGTGCGGACCAGTTTGTTGATCGTCTCGATCATGTGCACCGGAATACGGATCGTGCGCGCCTGATCCGCGATGGACCGCGTGATCGCCTGACGGATCCACCATGTCGCGTAGGTCGAAAATTTATAGCCGCGGCGGTATTCGAACTTATCCACGGCCTTCATCAGGCCGATATTGCCTTCCTGAATTAGATCAAGGAATTGCAGGCCGCGGTTCGTGTATTTCTTGGCGATCGAAATCACCAGACGCAGGTTCGCCTCGACCATTTCTTTCTTGGCCTGACGGGCTTCTTTCTCGCCCTTCTGGACCTGATTGACGATCCGGCGGAATTCGGAAATATCCAGACCGATGTACTGACCGACCTGGGCCATTTCGGCGCGCAGTTCTTCCACCTTGTCGGTTGAACGTTCGATGAACGCCTGCCAGCCACGTCCGCCCTTTTCCGCCATCCGGTCCAGCCAGTTCGGGTCCAGCTCATATCCGCGATACTCGTCGATGAATTCGCGGCGGTTGATCCGCGCCTGATCGGCAAGTTTCACAAAGCTGCTGTCAATCGACATAATGCGGCGGTTGATGCCGTAAAGCTGGTCAATCAATGCTTCGATACGGTTGTTGTGCAGGTGCAGTTCGTTGACCTTTTCCACGATTTCCGAACGCAGCTTCTGATAGGATGCCTCGGCCCCTTTCGAGAAACTGGAATCTTCGTTCAGGGTTGCGGAAATCCGAAGGTCCTGCATTTCCGACAGTTTGACGTAGTCGCGCGCGATCAGTTCCAGCGTTTCCAGCACGCGGGGCTTCAGTGCGGCCTCCATCGCGGCCAGAGACATGTTGGCCTGTTCGTCTTCTTCCTCGTCGTCGTCATCCGAGCTGATCGGGTTGCCGTCGGCATCCAGTTCGGCGGTATCGGTCGTGGTTGAACCGCTTTCGGTCGACGCCGCGCCATCCAGTCCGGCAACGACGGGCACCGTGCCCTCGCCGTCTTCTTCAAGCGAATTGCCGAACGTGGTTTCAAGGTCGATCACATCGCGCAGCAGGATGTCTTCGGACAGAAGTTCATCGCGCCAGATGGTGATCGCCTGAAAGGTCAGCGGGCTTTCGCACAGACCAAGGATCATGGTGTTGCGACCGGCCTCGATACGCTTGGCAATCGCGATCTCGCCCTCGCGGGACAAAAGCTCGACCGACCCCATCTCTCGCAGATACATGCGCACCGGATCATCGGTGCGATCCAGCTGTTCCGTTGTCGTCGTCGAAACCGTCACATCGCGGTTGGATGAGGCCGCAACCAGATCGGTCGAGGCCGCCTCGCCATCTTCGGCTTCGTCGTCTTCGATCACGTTGATGCCCATCTCGGACAGCATCGACATGACATCCTCGATCTGTTCCGACGACACCTGTTCGGGCGGCAGAACCTGATTGAGCTGATCATAGGTGATGTAGCCGCGTTCACGCGCATCGGCGATCATCTTTTTGACCGCGCTCTGGGACATATCCAGACCCTGATCGTTGTCTTGATCGTCTTGTTTTGCGTCGTCGTCGTCTTTAACGGCCATGCGGTGCTCCTAGAAGGGGGCGGATGATTCGGCGAGTGTTCCCGAATCAATACGTTCGAATCAGTGATTCTAAAACCCGTTTACCCTGTTTTGTTTACCTATTCCTCACCAAAGCGTCAGGATTTGCTCCGTCCGCCTTTGGCAAAGTCGATCTTTTCCAGCATTTGATCGAACGCAGAGCGTTCGTCCCTGCTTAACTTGGCGCCGTTCGGACCGACGTCGTATTGCGCCTTGTCTTCGCTTTCGCTGCGAACGGCACGGTTCTGCGCCTCTGCCGCCTGCCCCAGCCGCCATGTCAGGCCCTCGTCCACGACCCCCCCCAGATCCATCATCGCCTCAGAGATTTCCTTGCGGACACCTCTTTGCGATTCAAGCTTTGCCAGCTCTTCCGCGACACATAATCTGGCGAGGTCCGCGTTCGACGGGTCGCGCACGGGGGGCGCCAGTTGCACATGGCTTGGTGCGAACAGCTTTTCAAGGGCATCCGCACCTGCGTCCGCTTCGATTTTTTGGCGCAACACCTGTGGATCGGGTTCTTTGGCGTGGCGCAACAGGGCCGCACAGATCGCGCGGTGGTCTGGCACGGCGAAATCCAGCATCTCCAACTCGCTGATAAATTGCGGCAAAAGCGACGGTGACGACACAAGGGCGGCTAGGATCACCGCCTCGCGCAGGTGTTCGGCGATGTCCGCGCCCTGCCCCGCCAGCATAGAGCTTTTTGTGGTCGGCAGCGCGGGCAAGGCAGCACCGATCCAGCCGGTGCCCTTCTTCCATTCGCCGCGCGGTTTTGCCCCGAATTCAGAACCGGCCTTGGGCGCGCGACCGGACCGGAACAGTTGCCACCGCAGATCCTTGATGTCTTCGCCGTAATGGCTGCGGATCGAGGGGTCCTGGATTTTCTTGATGGCCTCGCGCAGGATCTTGTCCAGCGCGGCCTTGCGTTCTGGGCTGTCGAACACCTTGCCTTCGGTTTCGCGCCGCCACAGCAGGCTGACCATCGGCTGTGCCTCGTCCAGCAATTTCTGCATGCCAGCCGCACCTTGCGCCTTGATCAGGTCGTCGGGGTCGGTCTTTTCGGGCATCATGCAAAAGCGCAGGGATTTCCCCGCCTCCAACAGGGGCAACGCAAGGTCAATCACCCGCATTGCCGCCGCAAGACCGGCGCGGTCGCCGTCCAGCGTGATGATCGGCTCTGGTGAAATGCGCCACATCAGTTGCAGCTGGTCCTGTGTGATCGCGGTGCCAAGGGGGGCCACCGCCGCCCCGAACCCCGCCTGCGCCAATGCGATCACGTCCATATAGCCTTCGGCCACGATCAGGGGTTGCCCCTTGCCTGCGGCCTCTCTGGCGGGGGCGTGATTATACAGGCTGCGGCCTTTGTCGAACAGTTCGGTTTCCGGCGAATTCAGATACTTGGCCCGCGCATTCGGGTCCATCGACCGCCCGCCAAGACCGATACAGCGGCCCCGCGCGTCGCGGATCGGAAAGATGATGCGCCCCTTGAAACGGTCATAAGGGGCGCCGCCGTCATCGGGCCTCGCACAAAGGCCCGCGTCGATGATCAGGTCGGGCGCGATGCCCTTGCCGGTCAGGTGGTTGAAGATGCCCTGCCGCGCGTCGGGCGCGAAACCGATGTCAAAGCGGTCCTGCGTGGGCATATCCAGCTTTCGCCGTTCCAGATAGGCGCGGGCCTCGGCGCCGGCGTTGGTTTTCAGTTGCAGGCGGTAAAAGCGCACCGCGTCTTGCATCACCTCTGCCAGCACGGTCCGGCGGTCTGATTTCTCTTGCGCCTTGGGGTCCTGCGCGGGGACGGTCATCCCCGCCTCGCCCGCGAGGATTTGAATTGCCTCCATAAAACCGACGTTCTCGGTTTCGCGCACAAAGGAAATCGCATCGCCCTTGGCGTGGCAACCAAAGCAATAATAGAACCCTTTCCGGTCATCGACGTGAAAGCTGGCGGATTTTTCCTGATGGAAGGGGCATGGCGCCCACATATCGCCCTTGCCCTGATTGGACTTGCGCGTGTCCCACATGACCTTTCGCCCGACCACCTGCGAAAGCGAGGTGCGGGTGCGAAGTTCGTCAAGGAATCCGGGTGGCAGGCTCATACTGCATTATATCGGACGACGGGCGGCAAGAGTCTAGCGGGTCTGAC
Source organism: Pseudogemmobacter sp. W21_MBD1_M6 (assembly GCF_052119585.1). NCBI lineage: Bacteria > Pseudomonadati > Pseudomonadota > Alphaproteobacteria > Rhodobacterales > Paracoccaceae > Pseudogemmobacter > Pseudogemmobacter sp. W21_MBD1_M6. Next base: position 64,315 of record NZ_JBGQOJ010000007.1, read on the forward strand.
GTGTGCGTTTCAGGATTGCGCCGCGACGGAGGTCATGGCGATGTGAATATCATGCACAACCGATACGCAAACCGACCGCATGACCATGATATCGAAGGCATCCGCGCCGCTGCGTGTGATCGAGCAGGCAACGTGGAAAAGTTGCGTCCGCGCGGTTTGCCCGACGGGGAAAACCTGCGCGCGCAGATCAACAGGCACCAGCCGCGCCAGAACATCCTCTGCCCGCGTGCCCGACAGCCGCATCACGCCCCAGCCGTCGGACTGATCCGTCAGGGCGGCATGGGCGGCCAGCCCGTCATCGGCCACGCCAAGTACCATGGCCTGCCCGCGCCCCGACCAGATGCACAAGGTGTCGCCCTTGGCGCTGGTCCGGTTCGGCGCCGGAAACGTAACGCCATGGGCCGTTTTCAGTGCCGCAGACAATGCCTTTTCCCGGCCCCGATAGGGTGCAATCGAGGTGATGGCGACAGGTGTGATTTCCGTCAGGGTGCAGGTGCCGGCGGCAACCGGCAACAGCCCGTCAAGCGGTGTTCTGGCGATCAGATTAACCACGAACGCGTCCTCCTTCGGGGTCATAAAACACCGGATCGCACACCTCGCACAGGGTTTCGATATTGCGCAGGTGGTCCACCAGTTTCACCTTTTGCCCGTGACGGGCACGACCGTTTTCCAGAAATCCCAGCGCCAGATAGCTGTTCAGCGTCGGCGAATAGCAGGCCGAGGTCACATAGCCCTTGTCGTTGACCCGCACCGCCGCATCGCCGTCATTGAACAGATGCGCGCCCGCCGTGATCTGGACCGATCCGTCAACGGGCCGCAGCCCGACCATCTGTTGCCGCCCGGGCCCGTTCAGCCCCTCGCGCAGGGCGGCGTCCTTGCCGATGCAGTCTTTCCCGTCCCAGACCATTTTCGCAAAGCCGATGTCAAAGGCGGTGGTGCGCCCGTGGATTTCGGAATGGGTGATATGGCCCTTTTCGATCCGCAGCACGTTCAGCGCCTCCATCCCGTAGGCGCCGCCGCCCAGCATTTCCGCCCGCGCCAGCAGGTCGCGGAACAGCGCCTCGCCATAGCGGGCGGGAACGGCGACCTCGTAGGCATGTTCGCCGCTGAAACTGATCCGGAACAAACGCCCCCGCACGCCCAGCACCCGGACCGGCCCGCAGGCCATAAAGGGCCAGGCATCGTCGGTCAGCGGTTCGGCCAGAACGGTCGCAAGCAGGTCGCGCGATCTGGGGCCGGCAACGGCAAACTGCGCCCATTGTTCGGTGACAGAGATAATGCGCACGTCAAGGTCAGGACGCAGGCATTGACTGACGAATTCCAGATGCCGCAACACCGGACCAGCGGCGGCGGTCGTGGTGGTCATCACGAAATGCGTGTCGCCCAGCCGCGCGGTGGTGCCGTCGTCCATGACATGGCCATCCTCGCGCAGCATAAGACCGTAGCGCACGCGCCCGACCTTCATCGTGGAAAAGCGGTTGGTGTAGACAAGATCGAGAAATGCGGCGGCGTCCTTGCCCTGAATGTCGATCTTGCCCAGCGTCGTCACATCGCAGACACCGACGGCGGTGCGGACCATCCCGACCTCGCGGTCGCAGCTTTCACGCCATGTGCTTTCGCCGGTTTTGGGGAAATAGCCGGGACGATACCACAGGCCCGCCTCGATCATCGGTGCGCCGCGCTCGACCGTAGGTTTGTGCGAGGGTGTGAAACGCTGCGGGGCAAAGCCCTTGCCGCGGGCACCCGCGCCCATCGCGGCAATCGACACCGGCGAATAGGGCGGGCGAAAGGTTGTGGTGCCGGTTTCCGCAATCGTGCGACCCGTCGCATCCGCCAGAATCGCCAGCGCGTTGACGTTCGAGTTCTTGCCCTGATCGGGCGCCATCCCTTGCGTGGTATAGCGTTTCATATGCTCGACAGAGCGAAAGTTTTCCTGCGCGGCCAGTTTGACATCCTTGGTCGTCACATCGTTCTGGAAATCAAGCCAGGCGCGGCCCTTTGCGGGCACCTGCCACAGGGGTTCCAGCGCGTAGGCGTCATCCTCTGCCTCTGGCAATGTGACCTGCGGCACGGAACGGCCCTGTGCCTCCAGCACCATTTTGGCCCGCAGAAAGCCGGATTTCAACGCTCCTTTGGTCGAGAAGGTGCCAAGCGCGGCCCCCGCGACCTGCATCCCCGGAATGGCGCCGGGTTGCGGAATGAAGGCCTGTATCGCCTCGTTCCACTGCGGCCTGCCGTTCATGTGGCAGGTCAGATGCAGCGACGGGTTCCAGCCGCCCGACATCGCCAGACAATCGGTGGCGATGGTGCGGGTGCCGCCGGACTGTTGCACGGTGATCTCTTGCAGGCCAAGGCGGCCTTTGGTGGTGATGACCTGCCCGCCGGTGAACACAGGAAAATCGCCGCGCACCTTTGCATCTTCGCGACTGTCGATCACGCCCGCGATGGTGACCCCCGCCGCCTGAAGATCGCGCGCCGTGCGGTGCGCGTCGTCGTTGTTGCAAAAGACGGTCACGGCTTTTCCGGGTGCCACGCCCCAGCGGTTCAAATAGGCGCGAACGGCACCCGCCGCCATGATACCGGGACGATCGTTCATCGGAAAGGCGACGGGGCGTTCCAACGCGCCGCTGCACAGAACCGCGCCCTTTGCCGCGATCCGCCAGAAGGTTTCCAGCGGCGCATCGCCCGCGTCGGCCTTGTGCAGGGACACCCGTTCCAGCGCGGCGTACGTGCCCTGATCGTAGGCACCCGTGACGGTGGTGCGGGTCATCAGGCGGACATTGCCCAGCGCCCGTAGCCTTGCAACCATTCCGGCGGCCCAGAGATGCCCCGGCTGCCCGTCAAGCAGGGTGGTTTCCGCGTTCAGGCGCCCCCCCATCAGGCTGTCCTCGTCCGCAAGGATCACATCGGCGCCCGCCTGTGCGGCAGTCAGGGCGGCGATCAGCCCCGCAGGCCCCGCGCCGATCACAAGCACATCGCAAAAGGCATATGCCTTGTCGTAGCGGGCATCGTCATGCTGGCCGGACAGACCGCCAAGCCCGGCGGCGCGGCGGATCACCGGCTCATACAGCTTTTCCCAAAAGGCACGTGGCCACATGAAGGTTTTGTAATAAAACCCCGCCGACAGAAACGGCGACAACATGTCGTTCACCGCCATCACATCACGGGCCAGCGAGGGCCAGTTGTTCTGGCTGTGCACCTGTAACCCGTTGTAGATTTCCTGCACCGTGGCCCGCACGTTGGGGGTTTTCGCGGCCCCCGATCCGGTTTCCATAAGGGCGTTCGGCTCCTCCGATCCGGCGGTCAGAACGCCGCGCGGGCGGTGGTATTTGAACGACCGCGCCATCAGCCGCACATCATTCGCCAGCAACGCCGAGGCCACCGTGTCGCCCTCGAGGCCACAGTAGCGCTGGCCGTCGAAGGTGAACGGAACAGAGCGTTCGCGGTTGATCAGTCCCTTGCCATCTATCCTCATGTGCGGGGGCCTTTCACGTCGGATGCCAAGGCCACATCCAGCACCTCGTGGGTCACTGTGTTGCGAGTCACGACCAGCCAACTGGTGCAGCCGGTTTCGTGATACCACAGGTCTTTTGTGACACCCGCAGGGTTGTCGCGCAGGTGCAGATAGCTGTCCCATGCGGCGACGGGTGCGCCTGCCTCGGGGCGGTTCAGGTAGTCATCGGCGCCCATATAGTAGAATTCGCGCCGGTCGCGGTCGCCGCACAAAGGGCAAGTGATACGCATTGATCTATTCCCTAATGCAGGTTGTGTTGGCTGCCGGTGCCTTCTTCGTCCAGCAAGACACCGCGTTTAAAGCGGTCAAGGCGGAAGCGCGCGGCGGGTTCGTGGTGGTTGCCCGTGGCCATCAGATGGGAAAAGGAATAGCCAGAGCCCGGCACCGCCTTGAACCCGCCGTAGCACCAGCCACAGTTGATAAACAGTCCATCGGTATCGGTCTTGTCGATGATCGGGCTGCCATCGGGGGTCATATCCATGATGCCGCCCCAGGACCGCAGCACCCTGGCCTTGCCGATCATCGGCATCAGGGTCATCCCCGCCTCCATCACGTGTTCGGTCATCGACAGGTTCCCGCGCGCGGCGTAAGAGGCGTAGAAATCCAGATCGCCGCCAAAGACAAGGCCGCCCTTGTCGGACTGGCTGATGTAGAAATGGCCCGTGCCGAAGCTGATGACATGGTTGATGCAGGGTTTCAGCCCCTCGGTCACAAAGGCCTGAAGAACGTGGCTTTCGATCGGCAGGCGCATCCCCGCCATCGCCGCCACCTGCCCCGAGCGCCCCGCCACCACAATCGCCACCTTTTTGGCGCGGATCGCCCCGCGCGAGGTTTGCACGCCGGTGACCTTGCCGTTGACGATGTCGATGCCCGTCACCTCGCAGTTCTGGATCAGATCGACACCGCGCTGGTCGGCGCCACGGGCATAGCCCCAGGCCACCGCATCGTGCCGCGCCGTGCCACCGCGCGGGTGCAGCAATCCGCCGTAGATCGGAAACCGGGTCTGTTCGAAGTCAAGATAGGGCAGGTGTTCGCGCACGCCGTCGCGGTCCAGCAGGATCGCGTCATCGCCCTGATTGACCATCGCATTGCCGCGCCGCACAAAGGCGTCGCGCTGGCCGTCGGAATGGAACAGGTTGATCAGGCCGCGCTGCGAATGCATCGTGTTGTAGTTCAGATCCGCCTCCATTCCCTCCCAGAGTTTCAGGGAGTGGGAATAGAATTCGGAATTGCCGGGCAGAAAGTAGTTGGCGCGCACGATGGTCGTGTTCCGCCCGATATTGCCCGACCCGATATAACCCTTTTCCAGCACCGCCACATTGGTGATGCCGTGATTTTTCGCCAGATAATAGGCGGTCGCAAGCCCGTGCCCGCCGCCGCCGATGATGATGACGTCATACTCGGCCTTCGGTTCCGGGTCGCGCCACTGCGCGCCCCATCCCGTGTTGCCGGTCAATCCCTGACGCAGAACCTGCCAGCCCGAAAAACGCATCGCTTTATCCCTATTGGCCCGGATCGCAGTGAACCAAGTCCCGGCCGACTGTTCAAGAGCCCGCGCCAGATTCCGCGTCGTTTCGCGACATAGAAGGGTCAAGGCGCGACGTTCGGTGAAAACCACGCGACATGGGCGGTTCGGGCCGCGCCGGTTTTGCCGCGCGGCCCGCGTCTATCACAACCCTTTGGCGCGGTAGCTGGCCGCGACGCGACCGATGGACACCAGATAGGCCGCCATTCGCAGATCGGTGACGCCCTCTTTCCCGTGCCAGACCTCTCGCATGTTCTGATAGGCGATGCGCATGGTGTCATCCAGGCCGGACCGGACAAGTTCCAGTTCCCCTGCGCCGCGCAGGTATTGCTCTTTGAAGCCGGGCGACAGCTCCCACCCCAGTTGCTTGTCGTTCGACAGGCGTTCCAGTTCGTCGATCAGCAGTTGGTGGCGTCCTTCCTCCTGACGGCGCTGCATCCGGCCAAAGCGGATGTGCGACAGGTTCTTTACCCATTCAAAATAAGACACGGTGACACCGCCGGCGTTGGCATACATGTCGGGAATGATCACGGTGCCCTTGTTGCGCAGCACCTCGTCAGCGCCAGCGGTGATCGGGCCGTTCGCCGCCTCGATGATCAGCGGCGCCTTTATTCTGGCCGCATTGCCCATGTTGATAACGCCTTCCAGGGCGGCGGGGATAAGGATGTCACACGCCTCTTCCAGCAGTTTGGCACCGTCCTTGATAAAGGTGCCGCCAGTAAAGCCCGCGACGCCGCCGGTTCGGATCATGTGGTCGCGCAGGGCGTCTATGTCGATGCCGTCCGCGTTCTGGATGCCGCCGTCCCGCTCGATCACACCGATAACCTTGCAACCGTCCATTTCCGACAGGAACAGCGCCGCGTGATAGCCCACGTTGCCAAGCCCCTGAACGATCACACGCTTGCCGTCCAGCGTGCCAGCCAGGTTCGCGATCTTGACGTCCTCGGGGTGGCGGAAGAATTCCTGAAGCGCATATTGCACGCCGCGGCCCGTTGCCTCGACCCGTCCGGCGATGCCACCGGCGTTCAAAGGTTTGCCCGTCACACAGGCGCGACTGTTGATGTCGGTGGTGTTCATCCGCGCATACTGGTCGGCGATCCATGCCATTTCACGCTCGCCCGTTCCCATGTCGGGGGCCGGGACGTTCTGGCTGGGGTGGATCAGATCGCGCTTGATCAGTTCGTAGGCAAAGCGGCGGGTGATCAGTTCCAGTTCCTGTTCGTTCCATTCGCGCGGATCAATGCACAAACCGCCCTTGGAACCGCCGAACGGTGCCTCGACCAAAGCGCATTTATAGGTCATCAGCGCCGCGAGCGCCTCTACCTCGTCCTGATTGACGCCAAGCGAGTAGCGGATGCCGCCCTTGACCGGCTCCATGTGTTCCGAATGAACCGAGCGGTAGCCGGTGAATGTGGTCAACTGCCCCCGAAGCCGGACCCCGAAGCGCACAGTATAGGTCGAGTTGCAAACGCGGATCTTCTGCTCAAGGCCCGGAGACAGATCCAGCAAGGCCACCGCCCTGTTGAACATCATATCTACGGATTGGCGGAAACTTGGTTCGTTCTTCGGTATCATATCGCTCTCCCAATACTGCTACGGCACCGCTGCGGCAGGAATGGTGCCATCACCCTGACCGACCGTAGGCCGAATAGACCACATCGAACACCCCAAAATCCCACAATGCGAATCAACCGGACTGGTTGCGAAAGATGGCACTGATATCGTGAACAGACCCTTAAGGCCGTCCGGAACCGGCAATTGCGCCGCAACCTGTCCTGAATTCGGAAACAGTTCTTGCGCATTGGCCGGAACTGGTCCCAGAACGTCTTGCAATTGACGGATTTCGTTAACATTTCGCCCAAATTTCGCCACAGGCGTCCGTCAAAAAGCAATAAGCGCATTGCGTCTGCGCATTGGGTGTCGATTCTTCGACGCCATCAAGGAATACAGACATGAGCATCGAAACCCGGACCGAAACGAACGAAAGCCATCGCCAAACGGCGACGGCGCCTGTGACTGCCCACCGTCCCGCACCATCGTTGCGCAGGTTTCGCGCCGATGAAAGCGGATCGTTGATCATTTTCGGTATTTTCATGCTGATCCTGATGCTGTTGGCGGGCGGCATGGCGGTTGACCTGATGCGCTTTGAAACCTCACGCACCAAAATGCAGAACACCCTTGATCGCGCGGTTCTTGCCGGTGCGGATCTTGACCAGCCCCTGAACTCCAAGGCCGTGGTCGAGGATTATTTTCTGAAGGCGGGCATGAGCGGCTATCTGGTCAACGTCGTCCCTGACAACGGTATGAACTATCGCAAGGTATCGGCAAATTCGCGGGCGCGCGTGCCGACCATGTTCCTGCGGCTTCCAGAGATTCTGGGGCTGCCCAGCATCAACCAGTTCTCCGCAACCGCGTCCGGGGCTGCCGAAGAGCGGATCGGAAATGTCGAGATTTCTCTGGTTTTGGACGTGTCCGGATCCATGAACCAACTGTCTTCCCCGACGAGCAAAGGCATCAAGAAAATCTCGCGGCTTCACACAGCGGCAGAAGACTTCTTGAACAAGACATTCGACACGATCGAACCCGGAAAACTGTCGATGTCGATCGTTCCCTATTCCTCGCATGTTGCGGCCGGACAGACCCTGCTTGGTTACTTCAACATCGACGGCCCGCATACGAATTCGGCATGTCTTGATTTTGCGGCGGATAGCTTTGACACGGTTGCCCTGCCGATGGGGTCAACCCAGAAACAAACCTCGCATTTCGACGCGACGCACTGGTATTATACCAATTCCGGCGCGACCGCCTTCGTTTATGCCTTCGGCAATTCGGCCTGCCCTAACAAATCCAGCGTCGAGATCACGCCGTTCGGATCGGTCAAAAGCACATTGGTCACCAAGGTCAAGGCGCTGACCGCTGGCGGAAACACATCTATTGATGTGGGCATCAAATGGGGTGCTGCCCTGTTGGACCCGTCGACGCAGGCCATGGCCCCCTCCGGGTTTGCCGGACGGCCCGTCGCCTATTCCGACAAGGAGACGCTAAAGGTGATCGTTGTGATGACCGACGGCGTTAACACAGAGCGCAACGAGATGATCGAGCCTTATCGGGCCGGACCGTCGGTGGTCTGGAAAAACAACACGATCAACGCTGACAATGTGAACGCCTATTCGATGTATGACGCGGGTCGGGATCAATACTGGATTCCCGCCCTGAACAAATGGCGGGACGAACCCTACGGCAATTATTCCAAGACAACCTGCACCACAACAAACGGTTACTGGAAATGGGATTCCTGGAGGGGAAAATATGTCTGGGTCGACGGATCGACCTCGTGCAACACAGAGCAGGACCCAGGCTATCCCAACGGGGCCGCGCAATGGACCTATCAAACGCTGTGGGCCTCTGCGAACCAGGAATGGATCATTGAAAAGCTGTTCCGTGCCGCATGGCCGAACAAGTCGCTGGACCAGTGGAAAGACCTGATCGCGCCATTGGTCGATGCCAACACGATGAACACGCAAATGGGTGAAATCTGCACAGCGGCCAAACAAAAGGGAATCGTCGTCTATACGATCGGGTTTGAAACCAGCCCGACGGCGCCGCAAACGACCCTGCTCAAGAATTGCGCCAGCACGCCCAGCCACTTTTTCAACGTGAACGGGGCCGATCTGTCCTCCGCATTTTCCGCGATCGCAAGTTCGATTACCTTGCTGAGGTTGATCCAATGATCCGTCTGATCCGCAAACCTGTGATGCGTGCACGGCAGTTCCGCAATCGGCAGGACGGCAACGCGACCATCGAATTCGTGTTCTTGTTTCCCTTGTTTGTGTTCTTGCTGATCGCGTCCTACGAGATGGGCATTTTACAAGTGCGCCATGTGATGCTTGACCGCGCACTGGACCTGTCGGTGCGCGCCCTGCGTCTGGGGCAGGTCAAGGACCCGACGGCGGCAAAGCTGAAGATTGCGATCTGCCAGACGGCGGGCCTGATCCCCGATTGCATGAACGCGCTGCATCTGGAGTTGCAGCCAGTCAGCACGACAACCTGGAACCCGTTGGACAAAAAGGCGCAATGCATCGATAAAAGTGCCGAAATCCAGCCGGTGACGACCCTGATCCCCGGCGCGCCGAACGAACTGATGCTGGTCCGGGTCTGCGCCAAGGTCAACCCGCTGTTCGGAATTTCCGGCAGGCCATTCGGCATCCGCATGCCGATCGACGGTGCCGGCCAATACGCGCTTGTCTCTTCAACCGCATTTGTGAACGAGCCATGATTATGTCGAAACAAATCCTGCTGGCCCGCCTTAGGCTGTTCGCAAGCGATGCGCGTGGCAGTCTTTCGGTGGAAACCGCGATGATCTATCCGCTGTTGATCTGGGTCTACATCGCCACTTATGTGTTTTTTGACGCGTTCCGGTCGCAAAACGTGAACCTGAAGGCCGCCTATACGATCAGCGATATGCTGTCGCGCCAGACAGAGGAGGTCGACCTGAACTATCTGAACGGCCTGAACAAGGTGTTCGACTACCTGACCGTCAGCAACAAGGAAACCTGGATCCGCGTCAGTGTCATCAACTGGAGCGACGACGAGCAAAAATACCGGCTGGAGTGGTCGCAGGCGACAGGCGGCAAGTCCGCGCTTGTTCAGGACGACATCACCAACATGACCGACCAGATTCCGGTCATGGCAGATGGTGACACGCTGATCATGATGCAGACCGCAATGGCCTATGAGCCGGTGTTCGACGTGGGCCTTGCCGCGCGCTGGTATGAAAATCTGGTATTGACCCGCCCGCGGTTCGCGCCGCGGCTGAACTGGAAATCCTGACCAAAGGTCAGGGCGTTATTTGGGACCGTCGCGCTGTGCCAGAAGATTGGCCAGAATTTCCGACATGATCTTTGACTGGGCATCGCGGGTCACGCCGCCGATGCCCACCATCCGCCCGATGCGCCACCACAGGCCCGGTGCCCAAGCACTGCCATTGCCCGATTTCAGCACCAGCATAAAGCCGTTCGACGGCTTGAACGCAAAAACCCCGCGATCAAGGCTTTTGATATTGTCGACCCGCGCCAGAACCCGCCCCGAAGTGTCGCGGATTTCGTCGGCAGTCAGTTCGATCGTCAAAAGCGTGGCCCGACGCAGTTTTTCCGCCAGAACAAGAACACCCCCACCAAAGGCCAGCAACACCAGCTGCCCGACGACGTTGCCTGTCATGTTGAACGCCAGATACAGCGAAAACCCGCCCAGAAGGCACAGAACAGTAAACCCGACCCTGCGGCGCGTGGCCGATGGCGTGATCGTGGCTAGCAGTTCGCTGTAGTCGGTCATCGGGACGCTCCTGTTGTTACGCCCCCGCTGTAGCTAGGTTTTCGCCCGTTGAATAGGGTTCACTGTGAATAGGGTCACTGTGGCGGGCGCACCTCGTAGCCGCGCGCCTCGGGTTCGTCATCGACCAGTTCGGCAGGAAAACCGGGGGCAAGAACCGACAGCCCCGTTGCCTCTTCCAGCCGTTCGATGATGCGGTCCGACTGTGCCTTGACGCCGTATCGTCGTTGTCCGTCGGTCATGATGTCGATGATCATCGGGCTGATGTCCAGCGGCACGCCGTTCCGGTCTGCGATGGCCTGAAACAGGCCAATGTCCTTTTGCACCAGATCCATGGTGAAATTCACATCGCGCACGCCGTTCAGGATCAACTGGTTCTCTGTCTCGGACACAAAGGAATTGCCGCTGGAGATTTTGATCGCCTCATAGGTGGTCGCAAGGTCGATGCCTGCGGCCTTCATCGTTACCAAAGCCTCGCAGTTGGTCAGCAGGTTCGCCGTGGCCAGATAGTTGGTCATGACCTTCAGGATGCTGGCCGAACCAAGCGCGCCGGTGTGCAGCACCCGGCGCCCGAGGATGGTCAAAAGCGGCAGCATCCGGTCGAATGTAGCGCGGTCGCAGCCCGCAAAGATCGAGATATTGCCCGTGGCCGCGCGGTGGCAGCCCCCCGACACCGGACAATCCACCGCCGCCCCGCCCAGCGCGATGGCGCGGCCGCCAAGGCGTTTCACCTCCGCCTCGTCGGTGGTCGACATCTCCATCCAGATTTTACCGGGCCCCATGGCGTCCAGCAGGCCGTCCGGCCCCTCGACCACGGCGGCAGAGGCGGCAGGGCTGGGCAGGCAGGTGATCACGGCCTCGCACTCGGCCATCATCTGCGCCGGTGTCTGCCCGGCCCGCGCCCCCCGCGATACGAAATCCGCGACTCGGTCGCTGTCCAGATCCAGCACCGTCAGGTCGATACCATTGCGCAGCAAACTGCCGGCCAGTTTGCCCCCTACATTGCCAAGACCGATAAAACCGACTTTCATTGCAATCCTCCCTTTTCGGTCAGACTGACGGCAGCGCACCGGCCCCGTCTTGCCCAAAACCGACATGCGCGAAAACGCACAAGACCTGCGCCCGGCCGAACCGAATGTGCGATTGCCGAACCGTGGTGCAATGCCTACCTTCGGAATCAAAGGAGATATACCAATGTCCATTCGCCCAGTTTCATCTGAATCCCGCGCCATTCCAACGATGGAAGGCGCAGGCGTGCATCTGCACCGCGCGTTCGGGTTCCAGAACCCCGACCAGTTCGATCCGTTCCTGCTGTTCGATGACTTCCGCAACGAGCATCCGCGCGACTATCTGCGCGGCTTTCCGTGGCACCCGCACCGCGGGATCGAAACGATCACATATGTGCTGAATGGCACGGTGGACCACGGCGACAGCCTGGGCAATGAGGGCACGCTGGGGGCGGGCGATGTGCAATGGATGACTGCCGGGTCCGGCATCCTGCATCAGGAAATGCCCAAGGGAAACGCCAAGGGCCAGATGCACGGGTTCCAATTGTGGGCCAACCTGCCCGGCAGCCTGAAGATGACCGCGCCGCGCTATCAGGATGTGCAGGGAAAAGAGATCCCCGAGATCACCGATGATGACGGCACCCGCGTGAAGGTGATCGTGGGGTCGTTCTGGGGCAAGACCGGCCCGGTGGACGGCATTGCTGCCGATCCGCAATATCTGGATATCTTCGTTCCGGCGGGCATTCGCAAGACGTTCCGCATCGACACCTACCGCCGCGCCTTTGCCTATGTGTTCGACGGGGCGGGATCGTTCCGCGATGCGTCGAAACCGCAGGGCGTGTTGCTGGAAAAAGAGGTCATGGGACAAGAGGTCAACATCCGCGACATGTCGGGCGACCGCATGCTGATCCAGTTCGGGACAGGTGACGAGGTGACGGTGCAGGCCGGACCGAAGGGCATCCGATTTCTGCTGGTTTCGGGGGCGCCGATCGAAGAACCTGTGGCCTGGCACGGGCCGATTGTGATGAACACCAAGGAAGAAATTCGTCAGGCGCTGGCAGATCTGCGCAACGGAACCTTCATCAAACCCGCGCATTAAGGTGGCATTTCTGGCCCGAAAGCCCGGCACAGGGAACGTGACGGCAACGGTGCTGCGCGGGTGCCGCAGAACACGAACTGCCTGCTAAACAGGCAGCGCTGCTTTATTCGGGTCACGACCGGTTCTCTCGGAAACGTGATTATCAAAATGACAAATAAACAGTGGTGCGCGCTTGAAAAATAGCCGCACCACTCCTCTATTGAAAGACGGCATCGCGGATTGGACTGGCAAGATTGCCATTGTTCGTCCGGGGTCGTTCCTTTTTTAAATAGAGCACGCAGAATCTCCTGTAAATTCTGGATTTTTTGCCGCGTTCTGCACTCATTTTTCGAGGCCCGTAGAATGGCATTATCTGTTGATCGCATCCTTTTGAAAGCGAAGATCAACGTGAAAAACGGTGAGTTCGGCGTGGCCAAGGCGCTTTACCGCGAGATATTGAGGGCATTTCCTGACAATAATCGTGCGCGTCGGGGCTTGAACGCGCTGGACGCTGCCGTTCCCCAACAGATCGACGAGGACAAGGCGCAAGCGCAGCTTGATGCGGTGCTGGAGCTTTACCGTCTGGGACGTCTGGAGGAAGTGCTTGCAACGGGTAACGCGCTTTTGCGTCAATTCCCGAATGCCGTGGTTCTTTATAACCTTCTGGGGGTCACATATACGGATCTGGGCCACCCCGACGCCGCCGTTGCACAGTTTGATCGTGCTTTGGCGATACGGCCTGATTTCGCCGAGGCGCATAACAACCGCGGGATTGCCTTGCGGGCAAAGGGCGATTTGAACGCCGCAATCGAAAGCTACATAAGGGCCATTAAAGTCCGGCCCGATTATGCGCAGGCCTATAACAACCTTGGCAATGCGCAAAAGCTGCAAGGCGACCTTACCGCTGCGATAAAAAGCTACAAAACCGCCCTTGGCATCAGGCCTGCCTATGCAGAGGCGCACAACAATCTTGGAATTGCCAAAAAAGACGATGGTGATTTGCCCGGTGCCATCGAAAGATACCGGCGCGCAATCGCGATCAATCCGGATTACGCAGAGGCCCACAACAACCTTGGCATTGCCCTGAAGGACGCGGGCGATGTGGCCGGCGCGATTGCAGGTTATACCCGCGCATTGGACATAAAGCCCGACTTTGTGGATGCCCATTGCAATCTGTGCGAGGTTTACGAAAAACAGAACAACCTTGCCGCGCTGGAAAACGCGCTGGACGTGGCAACCCGGACCTGTGGCGATGACAGCGCGGACATCCGGTATCGCCTTGCCCAGCTTGAAACCCGAAAATCCCGCTATGATCTTGCCCTTGCCCATCTGGAAAAGATGCGGATCGACGAGGTCAAACCCGCTCTCAAGGAGTCCTACCTAAGCCTTTTGGGAAAGACCCATGACCGGCTTGACCACTTCGATGCGGCCTTTGCCGCCTTCGAGCAGCAGAACGCCTTGTCCAAAGGCTCGGCTCGGGCGCGGAAGTTCAATCCTGACGGGTATCTTGACTCCACGCGGCAGATGAACGCGGCCTGGGCGACGGCACCCCGACAGGACTGGCACCTGCCAGAAGATCAAGACACCGCACCCTCGCCGGTGTTTCTGGTCGGCTTTCCCCGGTCGGGAACAACCCTTCTGGATAGCATCCTGCGCAGCCACCCCAAGATCGACGTGCTTGAGGAAAGACCTATGGTTCAGGCGATGCGGCAGGTTTTTGCGCAACCCGAGACCGCCGAGGGCCTGACGGCCCTGACCGGGCAACAGATCCTTGCGTTGCGGACCGCGTATATGGCCGAACTGGCGCATCATGCGGACCCGTCAAAAAGCGGCGGCGTCATCGTGGACAAGCTGCCGTTGAACATCCGGCATGTCGGGATCATCCACCGGGTTTTCCCCCGTGCGAAATTCATCCTTGCGCTGCGCCACCCCTGTGACTGCGTGCTCAGCTGCTATATGCAGAATTTTGCCCTGAACGACGCGATGGCGAATTTTCTGGATCTGGATCAGACCGCAAAACTTTACGCGGCGATCATGGCGCTTTGGTCAACATATACCGAAAAGCTGGATCTGGATGTTCATTTGTTCAGATACGAGGATCTGGTGCGCGATCTGGACGGGTCCTGCAAGCCTTTGGTTGAGTTTCTGGGTCTGGATTGGGACGAGAACCTTAAGAACTACCGGCAAACCGCGCTGGACCGGCCCGACATCGCGACGCCCAGCTATAATCAGGTCATTCAACCGCTTTACAGTCAGGCCAGTGGTCGGTGGCAGCATTACAAAAAGCAGCTTATGCCCGTGATGCCCGTGCTGGAGCCTTGGATCGGGGCCTTAGGATACGCGCGATAAATGAGTATTTGGACCGAGAAGATGAACGGGACATTGATTTAGGCGGCCACGGATTTGCGGACCAGATTCCAGTAAATACGCTCGACGCGCTCTCGGTCCAGACGCCCGCCGTCGCGATACCATGTGGTGACGCCGGTCAGCATCGCGATCACCGCCAGTGTCGCAACTTTGGTATCTGGCAAGGTGAACTGGCCCGCCTCCTGCCCCGCGCGCAGGATGTCCTCAAGCACGGTTTCATAGCGTTTGCGCAGGTCTTCGATGATTTCGAAATTCGCGGGCTCCAGATTGCGCAGCTCCATATAGGCGATGAACACCGCGTCGGGGCGATCAAGGTGAAACCGGATATGGAACCGGGTGAAGGCCTCCAGCTGGTCCGCCGGGCCTGTTGTGGGGCAGATTTCCGTCCATGCGGCCAGAAGATCGACCATATGGGTTTTCATAAGGTCGAACAAAAGCGTCTGCTTGTCGGGCGTGTAAAGATAAAGCGCCCCCGCCTGCACGCCCACCTCTGCCGCGATCTGGCGCATGGAAACAGCCGCGAAGCCGTGGCGCGCGAACAATTTTTGCGCCGCCGCAAAAACGCGGGGGCCGGTGATGTCGGAGTGAGAGCCAGTCTTGCGTGCCATGGCTGTCTTTTATCTGAACATCCGTTCATTTCAAAGCCCCCGCTTGCCCCTGCCGCTGCAACCCCTGTATGGTCGGGAAAATCCTTTGGAGAGCCGCGATGCGCCGCGCAATTGTTGTGTTCAGTCTTTTGACCGGCCTTGCCGGATGCGGCGATTTTCCCGAGCTGGAAAACAGCGCAAGCGCACGCGCGGCGGATTACCCCGAATTGCTGCCGATCGACGGGTTGTTGGCGCAGGCAGAGGGCGCGCAGATCACCCCCGACACCGTTGAAAGTCTGGACGCGCGGATCGCCCGCCTGAAGGCGGCGGCAGAGGCGCTGAGCGTTCCGGTGATCGATGCGGATGCGATGGACCGCCTGCACGACCAGATCGACACCGGGGAGAGCGGCACAGAGCCTTCGGCAGACAACTGATGCGCGGATGCGTTGCAGGTGGGGACGGAACCCGCTAACAGGGCGATAATGATCGCGAAACGACGGAGTCTGCCCCATGTCCACCCCCTTGCGCCTTGGCATTGCCGGATTGGGAACCGTCGGAATCGGCGTTGTGAAAATCGTGCAGCAACATGCGGCGATGATTACCGCCCGCACCGGCCGCGAGGTTGTGATTACGGCCGTTTCCGCCCGTTCGCGCACCAAGAACCGCGATGCCGATCTGTCGGGGTATGCCTGGGAAGATGACCCCCTTGCCCTGGCCACGCGAGGCGATGTGGATATTTTCGTCGAGCTGATGGGCGGCAGCGATGGCCCCGCGCTGGACGCGACGCGCGCCGCCATTGCCGCGGGCAAGGATGTGGTCACCGCGAACAAGGCCATGCTGGCGATCCACGGACAGGATCTTGCCGAGACAGCAGAGGCCGCAGGCCATGTGATCCGGTTCGAGGCGGCGGTCGCGGGGGGAATTCCCGTGGTCAAGGTGCTGACCGAAGGGTTGGCAGGCAACCGCATCAAGCGCGTGATGGGCGTGATGAACGGCACCTGCAACTACATTCTGACGCGGATGGAATCGTCCGGCCTGCCCTATGGGGATGTTTTCGACGAGGCGGCGCAGCTTGGCTATCTCGAGGCGGACCCGAACCTTGACGTGGGCGGCATTGACGCCGGTCACAAGCTGGCGCTTTTGGCGTCGGTCGCGTTCGGCACGCGCGTCAGTTTCGACGCAGTCGAACTGGAAGGCATCCAACGCATCTCGATCGAAGATATCCGGCAGGCTGCCGATATGGGGTTCAAGATCAAGCTATTGGGCGTGGCGCAGATGACAGGGCGCGGGCTGGAACAGCGCATGTCGCCCTGCCTTGTGCCCGACGATAGCCCGCTGGGCCAGTTGCAGGGCGGCACCAATATGGTGGTGCTGGAAGGCGACAGCGTTGGCCAGATCGTTCTGCGCGGCGCGGGTGCGGGCATGGGGCCGACCGCCAGTGCCGTGATGTCCGACGTCATGGATATTGCCCGCGGCATCCGGGTGTCGACCTTTGGTCAGCCCGCCACAACGCTGGTGGCTGCGGTTTCGGCCAAGGCCAATGCGCCAGCCCCGTTCTATCTGCGGATGCAGCTTCTGGACAAGCCCGGTGCGCTGGCCAAAATCGCGACGGCCCTGGGCGATGCGGGCATTTCGATTGACCGGATGCGCCAGTATGGCCACGAGAATTCATCCGCGCCGGTTCTGATCGTGACCCATAAGACCACCCGCGATGCGCTTGACCATGCCCTTGCCGGTTGCGCCACGACGGGTGTGCTGACGGGTGACCCCGTGGCGATCCGGATTGAAGCTGTCTAAGCGCCTGCCCTTTTTGCGCCCGCACAGGCGCTGTCAAATGACGATGAATAGGAAACCGATATGACCAAACTTGATTTCAATGACCGCATGCTGTCGCTGGGTCTTGCCCGTGTGTCCGAGGCGGCCGCCCTTGCCAGCGCCAAGCTGATTGGCCGTGGCGACGAAAAGGCCGCAGATCAGGCCGCTGTCAACGCCATGCGCGAGCAGCTGAACCTGCTGGACATCGCAGGCGTCGTTGTGATCGGCGAAGGCGAGCGGGACGAGGCCCCGATGCTGTACATCGGCGAGGAAGTCGGCACCGGCAACGGCCCGGGCGTGGATATCGCGCTTGACCCGCTGGAAGGCACGACGCTGACCGCCAAGGACATGCCGAATGCATTGACCGTGATCGCCATGGGCCCGCGCGGGTCGATGCTGCACGCGCCTGACGTCTATATGGACAAGTTGGCCATCGGGCCGGGCTTTCCCGTGGATACGGTGACCCTAAGCATGAGCCCCGCCGAGCGGGTGGCCGCACTGGCAAAGGCCAAGGCCTGCGATGCGACCGATATCACGGTCTGCGTGCTGGAACGGCCCCGCCACGAGGAGTTGATCGAAGAGCTGCGCCGCACCGGTGCGGCGATCCGCCTGATTACCGATGGCGATGTCGCCGGCGTCATGCATTGCGCCGAGGCCGGAATTACCGGCATCGACATGTATATGGGGTCTGGCGGGGCACCAGAGGGTGTATTGGCCGCAGCCGCGTTGAAATGCATGGGCGGGCAGTTCTATGGCCGCCTGTTGTTCCGCAACGACGACGAGCGGGGCCGGGCACGCAAGGCCGGCATCACCGATTTCGACAGGATTTACACCCGCGACGAACTGGTGACACAGGACGTCATCTTTGCGGCCACCGGGGTGACCGACGGGTCGATCGTTGCCGGGATCAAGCGCGAAGTGGGGTATATGACCGCCGAGACGATCCTGATGCGCTCGAAAACCGGATCGGTGCGCCGGATGATCTATCGCAACCCGACCAAGTAACGGCATGGCAGCCGCGCTGATCCTGACCGACACCCAGCACGTCGGCGTCCTGCCGGACGGACCGCTTGCGGCGGCGAGCCGTCGGACGGGGATACCATGACCGCATTTCTGAACGTCACAGCGTCGTTGAACGGTCGTCGCTGGGTTGGCCCCAGCGCCGAGGATGACCGCCTGTCAGAGGGGATGACCCAGCAGACCCACCTGCCCCTGCCCGTCTGCCGGACGCTTGTGCGGCGCGGCGTAGCGGCGGAAGACGCCGAAAGGTTTCTGGCCCCCTCGCTGCGCGACCTGCTGCCCGACCCGCTGACCCTGCGCGATATGGGCAAAGCGGCGTCGCGGTTTCTGGCGGCGGTGAAAGATGGGCAAAGGATCGCGGTCTTTGCCGATTATGACGTGGATGGCGGATCATCCGCCGCGCTGTTGCTGACGTGGCTGCGCCAGATGGGCCGCGACGCGACGCTGTATATCCCCGACCGCATCGACGAAGGGTACGGCCCGAACGAGCCCGCGATGGCGGCTTTGGCACAGGCCCACGACCTGATCGTCTGCGTTGACTGCGGAACCCTGTCGCACGGCCCCATTGCGGCGGCTGCAGAGGCGGATGTTGTGGTGCTGGATCACCACCTTGGCGGCGAGACCCTGCCCCCCGCCTATGCGGTGGTGAACCCCAACCGGCAGGACGAGGATGGCAGCCTTGGGCATCTGTGCGCCGCCGGCGTGGTGTTCCTGATGCTGGTCGAGGCGAACCGACAACTGCGCGAGGCCGGCACAAAGGGCCCCGACCTGATGGCGATGCTGGATCTTGTGGCGCTGGCGACCGTGGCGGATGTGGCCCCGCTGATCGGGGTCAACCGCGCCTTGGTCGTGCAGGGGCTGAAGATCATGGCGCAACGGCGGCGCGTCGGCATCGTGGCGCTGTCCGATATTTCGCGGATGGATTCTGCACCGACGACATATCACCTTGGCTTTCTACTTGGCCCGCGGGTGAACGCGGGTGGCCGGATCGGCGCGGCCGATCTGGGAGCGCGACTGTTGGCCACCGACAACCCGCACGAGGCCGCCGCGATGGCGGAACGGCTGGACATGCTGAACACCGAACGGCGCGACATCGAGGCGCGCGTGCGCGAGGCCGCGCTGGAGCAGGCGACGATGCGTGGTCTGGATGGCCCCTTGGTCTGGGCGGCGGGGGAAGGCTGGCATCCCGGCGTTGTCGGCATTGTCGCCGCGCGGCTGAAAGAGGCCACAAACCGCCCCGCCGTCGTCATCGGGCTGGACGGGGCCGAGGGCAAAGGATCGGGCCGGTCAATCAGCGGTGTCGATCTGGGGGCGTCGATCCACCGGCTTGCGGCAGAGGGGCTGCTGCTGAAGGGGGGCGGGCACAAAATGGCCGCTGGCCTGACCGTTGAGCGGGACAAGCTGGAGGCGGCGATGGAACGGCTGGGCGACCTGCTGGCCCGGCAGGGCAGCGCCGATGCGGGCCCCGCCGACCTGCGGCTTGACGGCATTCTGATGCCCGGTGCCGCCACGGTCGAGCTGATAAACCAGATCGAATGCGCGGGGCCGTTCGGGGCCGGTGCCTCTGGCCCGCGCTTTGCCTTTCCCGATTGCCAGATCCATTTTGCCAAACGCGTCGGCGCCAGCCACCTGAAGGTGACATTCGGTGACGGCATGTCGGCGCGGCTGGAGGCGATCGCCTTTGGCGCCTTTGACACGGCCATGGGTCCGGCGCTGGAAAATCACGGCGGCGCACGGTTTCATCTGGCTGGCCGGCTGGAGGTGAATACATGGGGTGGTCGCCAGCGTGTCCAGTTGCGTTTGGAAGACGCATCGCCCGCAAACTAAAATAACCGTCACAATTCGAAAAAATACTCTTGCGCGTCGCGCGCACTTTGCCTAATTAGCCCCCACACGCTGTGATGGCCCGTTCGTCTATCGGTTAGGACGTCAGGTTTTCAACCTGAAAAGAGGGGTTCAACTCCCCTACGGGCTGCCACAGTGTGTATAATCCCCATACATATCAAACAGTCTCATTTGCAGTCACCCCGCGTCGTCAGGGGTTTGGAACGCTGTCTTGGTTTCTTTTGACATTCGCGACCGCGTCGGCAGCACTGCGGCATAGCCAACCGGCAAAAGCACGCAGTTGCCTTTTGCAACCTGTTGCAAAAACGGGAGCTATCTTTTTGCATGCCCCGAAGAACTTCGCTAGAACAACGCATACGTTACCAGACGGGCGGCCATCCCCATGACACCAACCCTGAAAGATGTCGCCGCACACGCAGGGGTTTCGCGCTCTGCGGTGTCACGCACATTCACCGACGGGGCCTCTGTTTCCCCGAAAATGCGCAAAAAGGTCGAAAAGGCCGCGGCAGAGCTGGGATACAGCCCTAATTTTCTGGCGCGAAGCCTGACCACGCGGCGCACGAAGCTGATCGGTCTGGTGTCCAACAACTTTCACAACCCGATTTTCCTCGAGGTCTTTGACCTTTTCACGCGCGGGTTGCAGGACCGTGGGTTGCGGCCCCTTCTGGTCAATCTCAGCAATGAAACCGATCCCGATCATTCGGTCAAAATGCTGACCCAGTATTCGGTTGACGGGGTGATCGTGGCGTCCTCGACGCTGCCGCCCGCATTTTCAAAAGCATTCCGTGACAAGCAGATACCGGTCGTCAATACGTTTGGTCGCTATGCCAGCAGCCCCGATGTTCATGTGGTCGGAATCGATAATGTCGAAGCGGGCCGCATCGCCGCGCGCGCACTGGTCGCACGCGGATACACGCGGGTGGCCTTCCTTGGTGGACCCGAAGACGCAACCTCGACACAAGACAGGCGACAGGGCTTCAAGGAAGAAATCGCCCGACACGCATCCGTCGCATCGACCGATTCCTTTGCCAGCGCATACTCATTCCATGCCGGCCGCACCGAGATGCTGCGACTGCTGGAAACCGGCCATGCCCAAGGGTATTTCTGCGGCGATGATGTGCTTTCCATCGGGGCGCTGAGCGCAATCAAGGATGCGGGTCTGCGTGTCCCGGAGGATATCGGGATTATCGGCCTGAATGATATGGAGATGGCAGGTTGGGAAAATATCGCGCTGACAACGATCAAACAGCCCATCAAGGAAATCATTGATGCGTCGGTGGACCTGATGGTTGCGATGCTGGAAGATCCGGACCGCTATCCCGAGGCCCGGCTCTTTGCGTGTCGTGTGATCGAGCGGGGGACGCTGCCCCCCCGCATCTAGCGGAACATCGGCGGGCGGGCGTCGGTCCATTCCCCGTTTGCCTTGCCGCTTTTTGCAACCGCAAAGACCGCAGCCATTGATCGCAGCCCGTCTTCGGCGCGCGGATAAAGATTGGCCGCAGGGTCCATCGGGCGCCCTTCCTTGCGGGCCCGTATCGCCTCTGACAGATCCGAGTAGATGTTGGCAAAGGCCAGCGGCATACCTTCGGCGTGGCCAACCGTGACGCGCGATGTGCGGTCCGCCTCTGGCGACAGATTGCCTTCGCCGCGTTCGATGATTTGCAACCGCTGCCCAAGAGGCATGTAGAACAACTGGTTCGGTTGTTCCTGCGCCCACCGCAGCCCCCCGGTTTCGCCAAAGACCTGAAGGGTCAAACCATGCTGGCGCCCGATCGCAATCGACGACGTCCAAAGCCGCCCGACGGTGCCACCATCCATGCGGAAGTTGACCATCGCGTCATCCTCCAGCACCCGAACGTCAATGCAGGACACGGTATCTGCCGACAGTTTTGTTACGTCCTGACCTGTCACGAAGGACGCCATGTGCATGGCATGGATGCCGCAATCCGCAAATTGCGCCGACACCCCTGCCTGCGCCGGATCATAGCGCCAGCGCACCCTCGGGTTATCGGCATCGGCGGCATCGGCGTGATGGCCGTGGGCGAATTCGGCTTTGACAAGACGCACTCTGCCGATGTCCCCCCGCGCGACCATGGCCCGCATGTGCCGCACAAGAGAATAGCCAGTGTACCCATAATTCACCGCGCAGATATTGCCGGTGGATCTGGCGATTTTCACGATTTCCTCACCCTCTTCCACGGTCATTGTCATCGGCTTTTCACACAGAACATGAAAGCCGCCCTCAAGGTAAGCCTTTGTAATCTCAAAGTGACTGGCGTTCGGCGTCGCCACCGTAACAAGATCGACAGGGTCATCGCGCCGCATCTCTGCGTTCAGCATTTCGCGCCAATCACCGTAAGCGCGATCCGCCGGCAGACCCAGGCGCTGACCATATTCGCGGCCCGCATCCGGACGGTGATCCAGCGCCCCTGCGGTGAACTCGAAAAGACCGTCAAGGCCGGATCCAAGGCGGTGCGCTGGCCCGATCTGGCTTCCTTCGCCCCCCCCGATCATCCCCCATTTCAGCTTTGTCATCGTCGTTCTTTCTTTTCCATATGTCAGGTGACGCCTCTTGCGTCAAAAATCAAAAGCCGATCGACTTCAGATACTCTCGGTTAGCTTTTGCGTCTTCTTGCGGTGTGCCGGGCATTGCGGGGTCACAGTCTTGCTCGACCGTACACCAGCCGTCAAACCCGTGATCGACCAACAGGTTTCGAACCGCCGAAAAATCAACATCGCCCTGACCAAGATTGCAGAACACCCCCTGCCCGCATGCCTTGTAAAAGTCGGTTCTGTTTGCGACCACGTCAGCCTTCACAACGGGATTGATATCCTTGAAGTGCATATAGCTGATCCGGTCCATGTGCCGCGTCATGAAAGCAACAGGATCAAACCCCGCATAGGAGTGGTGCCCGGTATCAAAACAGATCTTCAGAATGCTTTCATCGACTTCTGAAAGGAGGCGCTCCAGCTCTGGTTCAAAATCCATGAAGCCGCCCGCATGGGCGTGGATGCCGACGGTCAGCCCGTAGTCCTCGGACCCCATCCTTGCGATGGTCGCGATCCGGTCTCTGAATCCAGCCCATTCAGCGGTGTCCATCTGCTCGGCTTCGGATGCGCGACCGGCGGTGGCCGCGCGACGTGGTGCGATGCTGTCGATCAACACCAGATGCTGCGCGCCGTGGGCCACCAACGCCTTGCACGTCCGCACCGAGGCATCCATGACATCCCCCCACATCGCAGGATCATGAAACGCGCGGAACACAACGCCACCGATGAGTTCCAGATCGCGCGCGGCCAGTGCGGGGGCCAGCACGGCGGGGTCTTCTGGCATATACCCGATCGGGCCCAGCTCGATCCCGGTGTATCCCGCGCCGGCGCATTGGTCCAAAACGGCCTCCCATGTCGGATAGGACGGGTCGCTTGCAAATTCGATCCCCCAGGAACAGGGGGCATTTCCGATCTTGATGGTCATGTTTATGCCTTTCGCAGTGTCACAGTGACGCGACATCCACCCATGATTTTCCGCGCGACGACACAAGGGCGGCGGCGATGACTTGGTTCACGGCCATACCATCGGCAAAGGTCGGCCAGACAGGGGTTCGTGTTTCAATCGCCCGCAAGAAATCCCGCGCTTCGATGATGATTTGGTCCTGATAGCCGGTGCCGTGCCCCGGACCCTGACAGAAAGCGGCGTAATCGGGGTGCGCGGGGCCGATCAGGATCTTGCGAAAGCCCCGCGTTGCCTCGGGATCGTCCGCACAATAAAGCCAGATCGCATTCTGATCCTCCTGATCGAAACGGATCGCCCCCCTTGTCCCTGTCACCTCATAGGCGTAACCCATTTTTCGTCCGTGACTGATGCGGCTGAAATACATCTGCCCCATGGCACCGTTTTCGAAACGGCACATCATCTGCCCGTGGTCGTCATTGGTGACGGGGCCACCGGGGCGCGTTTTATGCACGGTTTCGATCTCTGCAACAAGCGAGGATATCGGCCCGATCAGCGCCAAAGCGCCATTGATCATATGGGGCGCAAGGTCACCCATCGTGCCGTTTGCATCCCCGTCGGTGCGCCAGTTGGCAGGGCTGTCAGGGTTGGCAAGGAAGTCCTCTGTGTGCTCGCCCCTGAACCACGTCACATCACCGATGGTGCCGTCCGCGATCAGCTTGCGGGCGAATTGGCTGGCGGGCGTGCGAATATAGTTGAACCCCGTCATGCTGACCTGACCGCAGGCGGCAGCCACCATGGCGCGGCTGTCGTCCAGCGACGCGCCCAGCGGCTTTTCGCAGAACACCGGCTTGTTCAACGCAAAGGCCGCCTCGGCAATGGCGCGATGCGTGCCCTGCGGCGAGGCGATGATGATCGCCTCGACCAGCGGGTCCTGCACCAGATCCTGCCAGCGGTCCGTTCCGCGCGCAAAACCATAGGCGGCGCGGTATGTCTCTGCCGACTTGGCCGAAGTGGCGCACACCATTTCCAGATGGGGTCGCAGCGCGGTATTGAATACAGCACCCACGGCCGACATGGCAACCGCATGGGCCTTGCCCATATAGCCACCACCGACGATGCCGATACCTATTCTTGTCATGCTGGCTTTCATCCCTTTGAAATTTGGTTTGCAACCGGTTGCAAAACAGGTAACCTGAGTCCCGGAACCGCGCAAGCGGCAATGACTTGAATTCGGGGACCCGACTATAGGTTTGAAGACGACGGCAGCATGACCCACCCGACGATCCCGATGCAATCATCCAGGAGCTGCGGCGGCACGGCCAAAGCGGCAACACAGAAGGCCGAACATGAAGGATATGATAGCACGCATCAGGCAAAACCGCTTTTTGGTTGTGGGCCGCGTCGGGATGGACCTGTTCCCTGATCCGGGCATCGCGACCGAGGATGCCGCGCATTTCACCGCCGATATGGGTGGCTCGTCTGCCAATATCGCGGCGGGCCTTGTCAAGCTGGGCGCGCAAGCTGCCCTTGTCACCTGTGTGTCCGACGACGCGGTCGGACGGTTCTGTGTGAACAAACTGCGGCACTACGGCGTTGATACCGCCTATGTCAAAGCTGTCGGCGGCGAGGCGCGCAATTCTCTTGCGCTGTATGAAAGCCGCGTTGTCGGGCATCAGTCGGTGATCTACCGCAACGGTGCCGCAGACTTTGAAATGACCGAAGCCGATGTCGAACAGGTTGACTATGACCGTTTCAGCGTGCTGGTCGCGGCAGGCACCGTCTTTGCTGCGGAACCGTCGCGCAGCGCCTGTTTCAGGGCATTCGAACTGGCCCATGCCGCAGGTTTGCCGATAATTTTCGACGTTGACTACCGCCCGTATTCCTGGCCCTCGGCGCGGGTCGCCGAACAGGTCTTGTCCCGTGCGGGCGCCCTTGCCGATGTGATCGTCGGCAACGATGACGAGTTCGGCTTTATGGCGGGTGGCAAAGACAAAGGCCTTGCAAAAGCCCGCGACCTCGCCGCGACAACGGCAAGCATCGTTGTCTACAAAATGGGGGAACACGGTGCCATTTCCATCACGGCCGACGGCGAGATGCGTACAGGGATTTTCCCTGTCGCGGCCCTTAAACCCACGGGCGCGGGCGACAGCTTTATGGCGGGGCTGCTCTCGTCCATGGGGGCCGGGCACGGCCTGGAATCCGCCATTCTGCGCGGATCGGCCTGTGCGGCGATCGTGGTTGCCAGGCCGGGCTGCGCGCCTGCGATGCCCACCGCAAACGATCTGGAACGATTTCTTGCCGAACATACCGGCCCAACGGACGCCACCTAAGGAAACCTCATGCATATCGCCCCTCATGACAATCAAAACAAACCCATTGTGGACGTGGATGATGCGACGGTGCCGCTCACCTATTTCAACATCGTCAAACTGAAGGCCGGCGAGGCGTTTGAATACCGGGTGCCGGGCTATGAAACCTGCATCGTGCCTGCCACGGGAACCGTCGATGTCGATGTCGAAGGCGCGCATTTTGCCGCGCTCGGCAATCGCGGCCTTGATGTCTGGGACGGCGAGCCCGAGGGCGTTTATGTGCCGGTCGGGGCCAAAGTCACCATCGTGTGCACCCGCGACACCGAGACATTCATCGCAGGCGCCAGATACGGTAAGGTGCTTGACCCGTTCGACGTGCGCAGCGCCGAACTGGACAAGGTGCAATACGGTTCTGACGACACCAAAACCCACCGAAAGATCAAGCATATTCTGGGCCAGAAACATCACGGCAAAGTGGGGCGCCTGCTGGTGTCAGAGCTATTTACCGTCGGTCAGGGCGGCTGGTCCGGCTTTCCCACCCACAAGCACGACACCGACAACCTGCCTCACGAGACCCGCCATGACGAGACCTATAATTTCCGTTTCAAACCCAACCACGGCTCTGGCGTGCAAATCTTGCAGCGCGAAGAGGGCAAGCCGGGGGATGCCTATCAACTGATGGACCGCTCTACGATATGCATCGACAAAGGCTATCACCCCTGCGCCGTGATGCCCGGATATGAGATGTATTACTTCACCATTCTGGGCGGCTTGACCCAACGCAGCCTGGTCCAGTTTTTTCAGCCGACCCATGCCTATCAAATTGAAACGATCCCCGGAATCAAAGACATGGTGGCCAAATTCAAATGACACTGGCAACCCTGTCGCAGGTGCTGCAACCTGCTTTGTCCGGCGGCTATGCTGTTGCTGGTCTTGTGACGCTCGGTTGGGAAGATATGCGCGCCTACGTCGCCGCAGCCGAGGCCGAAGGCGTGCCTGTCATCCTTCAGGCCGGTCCAGGCTGCCGTGCCCACACGCCTTTGCCGGTTCTGGGCAAAATGTTCCGCCACCTGGCCGAAGGTGCCTGCGTCCCCGTCGTTGCCCATCTCGATCATGGTTACACGTTCGAGGAGTGCCGCGAGGCCCTTGAGGCCGGGTTTACCTCGGTCATGTTCGACGGTTCACGCAAGCCCTTGCAGCAGAACATCGACGAGACCGCGCAAATCGCCGAAATGGCCCATGCCGCAGGCATGTCCTGCGAGGGAGAGATCGGTTTTGTCGGCTACTCGGGCGGTGAAAGTTCCGCAGGCACCGACCCCGCCGAGGCCGCAAAATTCGCGGCAGAGACCGGCGTCGATGCCATGGCAATCTCTGTGGGCAATGTGCATTTGCAACAAGACAGGCAGGGTGGTCTTGATATCGCACGCCTCCGCGCGATAGAGGCGTTGACCACCGTGCCGCTGGTCATCCACGGCGGATCGGGTGTTCCGGTTGCGCAGCGCGTGGATTTGGCGACCACGTCCAATGTGTGCAAATTCAACATCGGGACCGAACTGCGCATGGTCTTTGGTGCAGCTCTTCGCACGGCAGTAAACGCAGACCCCGACCGGTTTGATCGCGTCAGCATCCTTAAAGAGACCCACGCCCCAATGGTTGCGGCAACCCGCAATGTTTTGCGCGCATTTGGTGCCCCCCGATGAATGGGCGGGGATGACAGGTATCGAAATACCCGACTGTTTGCGGATGGTCGGCCTTTGGATAATCGGACGATTCGATCCTATCCCGGTTTGTCTTTCAGCCGGGACCACGCGATCATTGCCGTGACGGCGGGTTTGCGCAGGAAATGGAACGGGATGGGGCGCAGGTGGGTGACCGGAAAATCGAGGTCTTTCTCGGCAACCCCGGACGCCCAATCGGCCAGCACCTTACCCAGCGCCGTTGCCATCGCCACGCCGCGCCCATTGTAGCCAACCGCCGACATGATCCCCGCCTCGGGGCTGCTCAGGTGGGGGTAATGATCGGCTGTCATTGCGCCCCGAGGCGCCCCAGCCCGGCGTTTCGGCCTCCAGCACCATGGCGCTGATGCCGGCCTCGGCCAGATGAAGCGCCGCCGTCAGCCCGGTAAACCCGCCGCCGATGATAACAACATCCACCTGATGGTCGCCGACAAGCGGCGGACAGTCGGGCGGGGGTGCCGCCGTCGCCGACCACACCGAATTGGCAATGCTGGGCAGTTCGTTCTGTATCATTTCACACACCTCAAAGCCGAAAGATTAATAAACAGCGGGTGTCACCACCCAAAGCACCTCGGTCTCGACCTGTCCGACGGCCCAAAACGGGATCTGTTCCTGCGCATTTGGCGTAACACGCGCCAATCGTTCGGGAACGTGCACAGCATTGTGGACGCATGGGCGCAGGTCGTGCAGTCTGCAAGCAAGCCCTTTACACGTGCCCCGGCTTTCCCGGACGAAACACCAAGTCGACGCCCAAATCTGGCAAACAACCGGAGACGCGATGATGGAGGTTCTACGGTTTCTCGATTTCGAGTTGCGGCCCGCGCTCCGCAGTCTCACCCGGCAGGGGCGGGATGCGAGCCTTGGGGCCAGAGCGTTCGATCTGTTGTGTTTTCTGATCGACCACCGCAGCCGGGTTGTGGGGCGGGCCGAACTGATCGAGGCCGTCTGGGCCGGTCTGGCTGTCGGTGACAACAATCTGAATGTGCAGGTTTCCACATTGCGCAAGCTTCTGGGGCACGGGGCGATCATCACAGTTCCAAATCGCGGCCTTCGGTTCGGACTGGAGATAGAGATCAACCCGCAGGACGAGCGCCACAAGGTCGCCCTGCCCCTGCCCGACAGACCATCTGTCGCCATTCTGCTGTTCCTTGACCTGTCGGACGGATCAATCTTTGAATGGTTCGCCGACGGAGTGGCCGAAGACATCACCACCGAACTGTCACGTTTTCGCGGGCTGTTCGTCGTCGCACGGAATTCCGCCTTTATCTATCGCGGTCAGGCGATAGACGTGCGCTGCGTCTCGCGGGATCTTGGCGTGCGCTACATCGTAGAGGGCAGTGTGCGGCCTGCGGGGCCAAAGATGCGCGTGACAGCACAGCTGATCGACGCGGTCACCGGCGCGCATGTCTGGGCCGAGCGTTTCGACCGCCGCCTCGAGGATCAGGGCGACGTGCAGGACGAGGTTGCCCGTGCCATCGTCATGGCGATTGCACCGCAGATCGACGGGGCCGAGGACCGGCGTGCCAGCCGGGCGCCGCCGAATGATCCAAGCGCGGACGGTTTGGCGCGGCACGCCTGGGCGATCAGCTGGCCCGCGGGTATGACCTATGACCGGGCGCTTCGGGACGATGCACAGCAGTTGGCCGGGGCCGCGCTTGACCGGGATGCGGATTGCGCTTTGGCGCATTGCACGCTTGCGATGGTGCAATGGTGGCACGCCTATCACGGCACAACAGCATGCCGCAAAGACACCGTCGCATCGGGGCTCGACTCTGCCAACCGGGCCATTGCGCTGAACAGCGGCGATCACCATGCCTGGCGCATCAAGGGTCTGCTTCACGTCATGGCGGGCGAACCGGAGGCCAGCCTTCTGTCCTTGCGCCGGGCGCATGAGATCAATCCAAATTGCGCGATCACGCTGG
Organism: Pseudogemmobacter sp. W21_MBD1_M6; assembly: GCF_052119585.1. Classification (NCBI taxonomy): domain Bacteria; kingdom Pseudomonadati; phylum Pseudomonadota; class Alphaproteobacteria; order Rhodobacterales; family Paracoccaceae; genus Pseudogemmobacter; species Pseudogemmobacter sp. W21_MBD1_M6. The sequence goes on from NZ_JBGQOJ010000007.1 coordinate 93,822, forward strand.
CCTGGCTGGGCCTTTACGAGGCCATGAACGGCGACGCCGCGAAAGGCGTTCATTATGCGCAATCCGCGCTGCGGCACAGCCCGCTGGACCCCTCGCGCGGCTCGCTTCTGGTCGCGCTTGGCTTTGCCCAGTTCGCCGCGCGGGACTATTACGCAGCGGCGGCAACCGTCGCAGACGCGCTGCAGGACTCGCCGCGCGCCGCCGTGCCCTATGTGCTGGCCGCTATCTGCTATGTCGCGGTGGGCCAGTGGGGTCAGGCACGCGCGGCCTTTGACCAGTTGCAGGACATCGCGCCCGCGCTGGCAAAAGAACGTCTGGACGGCCTCTGGCTTGCGACCAACGAAGACTACCGACGGCGGGCCCATCTGGCGTTCCGCATCGCGGCGGGGCTGGAAGACATCGCTGCTGCGGCAGGGCTGCACTGATCCGGATTTATATCTTTTTAGTGCGACGTATGGCGCCGCACCCGACGCCTTGTCACACTCGGCGATATGGCCAAGGCGGTGGCAAAAGTATTGCCACGGTCGGCGCGGCCCCTGTCCCGTCCCAACTGGAAGGTGTTTCAATGTCCCTCAATGTGATCGGGTCCGGGTTTGGCCGGACAGGAACAATGTCGACAAAAATGGCGCTCAAGTCGTTGGGCTTTTCGCCCTGCCACCACATGACAGAGGTGCTGCAGCGCCCCACGCAGCTTCCCTTTTGGAAGGCCTGTGTAGACGGCGACAGCGTGGACTGGACACAGGTGTTCGACGGGTTCAAGGCGCAGGTGGATTTTCCCGGTGCCGCCGTATGGGAGCACATCGCGCCTGCCTTTCCGGATGCCAAAGTGCTGCACAACGAGCGCCCGGAGGAGGACTGGTGGGCCAGTTACAGCGTAACCATCGGCAAGTTCTTTGCCGTGGTGCCAACGCTGCCGGTCCCGCCGGACATGAAGGCGATTTTCAGGACCATGGACAAACTGTTGGTTCAGGGGGTCTTTGGCGGGCGGACCGACAAGAAAAGCTGCATCGCCGCCTATCGCCATGCGGGGTTTCGCGATGTGCCCCTGTCGGCAGAGTTTCCGACGGCGGAACCCGACATCGCAATCTGCATGGGAAATCGCAATCTGCATGGGAATGGGAATGGGAATGGGTCCGGCCCCTGCCGGACCCGCCAGATAAAGGAGCATCGCAAATGCTGCCAGCGATCACCCCGAGCTTCGCGGGAAAATCACCCATCCGCTTGGCCCATTTTTTCGCACATTCGGCGTCGAATCCCTGCTGGAACGACATCCATGATCCGCATCTATGGCGATTGCAGGATAAGGCTGGCCAAATGCTGAAATAACGGGCTCTGGACACCGCAATGAACGCAAGCCGGGCGGATCATCCGCGCGACCGCAATCGCGCGGATCGGGCCTGTCTCTGTGCAGGCGTTACTGGTAGGCGGCGCCGGGCTTCACACCGAGCATTTTAAAGACCCTCGCCGCAGGGCAAAAGCCGGTGAAGGCCGATTGCAAAAGGTTCAGGCCGACAAATGCCGTCAACAGCAGCCAAAGCGGCGAATAGAAATAGGTAAGGCCTGCCGACACCAAAACCATAATACCAGCAAAGGCCAAAACAGCGCGATCTACGGTCATTATATAGCTCCATTACAAAAATGACGGACAGGGATCAGGCTCTCTGCCTCATCACATTCCAAAATAAGAATTTGAATAGCCAGAAACAAGGGCTGCGCCTATTGTTTTCCCGTCGCCAGATCCCTGAGGATCGGACAGTCGGGCCGGTGATCGCCCGCGCATTTCCGGACAAGATCAGACAGCGTATCGCGCATGCTTTGCAACTCGACCAGCTTTCGGTCGATCTCTGCCAGATGCGCCTTTGCCAGATCTTTGACGTCGGCGCTTGCGCGGGACTGATCCTCGTATAGCGCCATCAGGCGGCGGCATTCCTCTATCGTAAAGCCCAACGAACGGGCGCGGCCCAGAAACGCCAGTTTGTGCAAATCCCCCTCGCGGAATGCACGGTATCCGTTTGGATCGCGCATCGGGGCGATCAGCCCGATGTCCTCGTAATAGCGGATAGTCTTGGCGGGCAGGCCCGATCGCTGCGCGACTTCGCCGATATTCATACCTGCGCCCCCTCTGCCATCATGGCGCGGACGCGGCGCAGGCGCAGGGCGTTGCCCAGAACAAAGACGCTGGACATGGCCATCGCCCCCGCCGCCAGCATCGGCGACAACAAAAGGCCGAACGCCGGATAAAGCGCCCCTGCGGCCACCGGGATAAGCAGCACGTTATAGCCAAAGGCCCAGAACAGGTTCTGCCGGATGTTCCGCATCGTGCGGCGGCTGATGTCAAAGGCGTTGACGACACCGCGCAGGTCGCCCGACATCAACACCACATCCGCCGCCTCGATGGCAACATCGGTGCCGGTGCCGATGGCAATGCCCACGTCGGCGGCGGCAAGGGCCGGCGCATCGTTGATACCATCGCCGACAAAACCGACCCTGCCCTCTTTCTGCAAAGCGCGGATCGCATCGACCTTTCCGGCGGGCAACACCTCGGCCAGCACACGGTCAATGCCCAGACGGTCGGCAATGGCCTGCGCCGTGGCGCGGTTGTCGCCGGTGATCATGGCGACGATCAGGCCTTCGGCCTTCAACGCGCGGATCGCGGCGGCGGTCGATGGTTTCAGGTCGTCGGCCACGGCGATCACGGCGGCGATCCTGCCGCCGATGGCAGCATAAAGCGGGGTTTTACCCTCGGTCGCGAGCCGTTTGCCGACAGGCTCCAGCGCCGATAGATCGACGCCATCGCGGGTCATCAAACGGTCGGCCCCGACCAGAACCTTGTGCCCGTCCACGGTCGCCGACACGCCGTATCCCGTGATCGAGCCGAACTCCGAGACCTGCGGAACATCCACCTCTTCGGCCTTGGCGGCGCGGGTGATCGCCTGTGCCACCGGATGTTCCGATTGTGCCTCGATGGCGGCGACCATGGCCAGAACCTGCGCCCGGTCAAAGCCGGGGGCGGTTTCGAAATCGGTCAGTTCGGGTTTGCCGCGGGTCAGGGTGCCGGTCTTGTCCAGCGCCACGATCTGCACCCCCGTCAGGGATTGCAGCGCCTCGCCCTTGCGGAACAGCACCCCGAGTTCGGCCGCGCGGCCCGTCCCGACCATGATCGAGGTGGGCGTCGCAAGGCCCATGGCGCAGGGGCACGCGATGATCAGCACCGACACCCCCGACACCAGCGCAAAGGTCAGCGCCGGATCGGGGCCGACGACCAGCCAGACCAGAACCGTCAGCGCCGCCGCGGCCATGACCGCAGGCACGAACCACGCGGTGATCTTGTCGACCAACCCCTGAATCGGCAGCTTGGCACCTTGGGTTTCCTCGACCAGGCGGATGATCTGGGCCAGCATCGTGTCACGCCCGACGCGGGTGGCGCGCAGGGTCAGTGCGCCGGTGCCGTTGATGGTGCCGCCCACCACCTCTGATCTGGCGCTCTTTTCAACCGGAACAGGTTCGCCGGTGATCATGCTTTCGTCGACATAGGACGCCCCCGCCGATACCTCGCCATCGACGGGAATACGCTCGCCGGGGCGGACCAGAACGATGTCGCCCGGAACGATCGCCTCGACCGGCAGGTCAAGGGTGACCCCGTCGCGGTCCACGCGGGCGGTTTTGGGTTGCAGGCGCAACAGGCTGCGGATCGCCTCTCCGGTACGGCCCTTTGCGCGGGCCTCCAGATAGCGGCCCAGCAGGATCAGGGTGACAATCACCGCTGCCGCCTCGAAATAGACGTTTCGCGTGCCTTCGGGCAAGGCCGACGGAACAAACAGCGCAACTACGGAAAAGCACCACGCGGCGGCGGTTCCCATCGCGACCAGCGAATTCATGTCAGGCCCGAACCGCAGCAACGCAGGCACGCCCTTTGCAAAGAACTGGCGCCCCGGACCGATCAGAACCGCGGTGGTCAGCACAAACTGGATCAACCAACTGTTGGTTTGCCCGATGGTGGCCAGAATCCAGTGGTGGAACGGTGCGATCAAATGGCCGCCCATTTCCAGCGCGAACACCGGCAGGGTCAGCGCCACGGCGATCCACAATTGCGTTTTCAGCGCGGCGGCCTCGGTCGCCTTGCGGTCGCGGTCGATTTCTGTCGCGTCTTTTTGCGGATGCGCGGCATAGCCTGCGCGGCTGACGGCGGCGACAAGATCGGCGGGCGTCACAGCACCTTTCAGAAAATGCACCGTTGCGGTTTCCGACGCCAGATTGACCGCCGCCGCAGTGACCCCGCCCACCCGCATCAACGCCTTTTCCACCCGCCCGACGCAAGACGCGCAGGTCATGCCCTCGACCTGCAACACCATGCTTGCGACCTCGGCGGGATAGCCCGCCTTGTCCAATGCGCCGGTGACCGCTGCCAGATCGCCACCGCGGCCCAGATGAACAGTCGCCGTTTCCGCAGCCAGATTGACCGAAGCGGACGCGACCCCGGCGACCGCCGACAACGCCTTTTCCACCCGCCCGACGCAGGACGCGCAACTCATTCCAGTGACATGAAGGGTAACGGTCTGGGCGTCGGTCATGGTGCAATCCTTTGGTTGACCCTTCTCATAGGGCTTCCCGCAACTGGAAGGTCAAGGGCAAGTTGCAACATTAACGCATAGACCCTGAACCGCCGCTTTTGCCACACCCCACCCACCAGGCCACATCACCGGCGATGCCGCGACAATAGCCACTGTCATCCGGCGCGAACTGGCCTAGATTGCAACATGGCCTACTTATGCGCCACGCGACCGGGGAATGACGCCGTGCTATTGACCGCAACCGATCTGACGAAAACCTTTGGCCAGGGGGCCGATGCCGTGCATGTGCTGCGCGGCGTGTCACTGGCGCTGGACAAGGGGCAAACACTGGCCCTGACGGGTGAATCCGGCAGCGGCAAAAGCACCCTGATGCACCTGATCGCAGGGTTGGATGCGCCCGACAGCGGCCGCATCCTGCTGGACGGGTCCGACATCGCGCATCTGTCCGACACGGGCCGCGCCGCCATCCGGCGCAGCACGGTCGGGCTGGTGTTCCAACAGTTCAACCTGATCCCGTCGCTGACCGTGCGCGACAATATCTCGTTTCAGGCGCGCCTGTCGGGCAAGGTTGACGCGGCGTGGATGGCAGAACTGGCGCACCGGCTTGGCCTGACCGCGCAACTGGCGCTTTACCCTGAACAGCTGTCCGGCGGCCAGCAACAGCGCGTCGCCGTGGGCCGCACATTGGCGGCACGGCCCAAGTTGGTGCTGGCGGATGAACCCACCGGAAATCTGGACGAAGTGACCGGCGACGCGGTTCTGGCGCTGATGCTGGAGCTGGTCGCGGACACCGGCGCGGGGTTCCTGATGGTGACCCATTCCGCCCGCCTTGCCGACCGGATGGATCGCCGCATTCACCTGTCCAAGGGGCGCATCGCATGAGGCTTTGGCCCGTCATGGCGGCGCTTTTGTCCCATTGGTGGCGCAGGCCGTTTCAGCTGTTGACGCTGGTGGCGGGGCTGGCGCTGTCCACCGCGCTTTGGTCCGGCGTGCAGGCGATCAACGCCGAGGCCCGCGCAAGCTATGCCCGCGCCGCCGCCACGCTGGGGCAAGGCAACCAGTCGCGGCTGGAGGCGGCAATTGGCGTGATCGCCCAGTCGGACTATATCACGCTGCGGCGGGCCGGATGGCTGGTGTCACCCGTGATCGAGGGGACATTGGGGCGGGGCGAGACCATGGTGCGGCTTGTCGGGATCGAGGTGCTGACCGCACCGGACACCGGCCTGCGGCCCGAGGGGGGCACCAGCGATCTTGCCGCGTTTTTGCACCCTGCGGGCAGGATCTTCGCCAATGCGCAAACCGCCAAACGGCTGACGAGCCGCGACCTGCCGCCCGTGATCGTCGACGACAGCATTGCCCCCGGTCTTGCGGTGACCGACATCGGCGTGGCGCAGCGGCTTTTGCAGCGCGAGGGGCAGATCACCCGGCTGATCCTGTCCCCCGATCAGCCGCTCGGTCGGCCGCCCCTCGCTGAAATCGCCCCGGATCTGGTGCTGAAATTGCCCGAGGCCCAAACAGACATCGCACGATTGACCGACAGTTTTCACCTGAACCTGACGGCCTTCGGGTTCCTTGCCTTTGCGGTGGGGTTGTTCATTGTCCATGCCGCGATCGGGCTTGCCTTTGAACAACGGCGGCCGGTGTTCCGCACCCTGCGTGCCCTCGGGGTGCCGGCGCTGGCGCTGATGGGGCTTCTGGCTGGTGAGTTGTTGATCCTTGCGCTGGTGTCCGGCGGGATCGGGGTTGTGATCGGCTATGGCATCGCGGCGGCACTGCTGCCCGATGTCGCGGCGACCTTGCGCGGGTTATACGGCGCGTCGGTATCCGGCACCCTGTCCTTGCACCCGTCGTGGTGGGTGGCGGGGGTGTTGATCGCCGTTCTGGGAACCATCGCCGCCGCAAGCCTGAGCCTGTGGCGTGTCTGGCGCCTGCCCCTGCTGGCGGCGGCGCAACCACGGGCATGGGCGCGCGCGTCAGAGCGCGGGTTGATCGTGCAATCGGGATCGGGCGCGGCGCTGTTGTTTGCGGCCCTGTTGACCGGCGTGTTCGGCGAGGGGTTGATCGCGGGATTCGCCCTGCTGGGCGCGTTCATGCTGGGGGCGGTTCTGCTGCTGCCGCTGGTGCTGCAAGGGGTGCTGGCCATCGGGCAACGCTGTGCAAGGGGGCCGTTGGCGCAGTGGTTCTGGGCCGACACACGACAGCAGGTGCCCGGCCTATCGCTGGCGCTGATGGCGCTTTTGCTGGCGCTGGCGGCCAATATCGGGGTCGGGACCATGGTATCCAGCTTTCGCCTGACCTTTACCGCATGGCTGGACCAAAGGCTGGCCGCCGAACTGTATCTGACCGCCCGCGACCAACCCGAGGCGGACCGTCTGGCGGCATGGCTGGCCCCGCGTGTGGATGCGGTTCTGCCCATCGCCTCGGTTCCGCTTACACTCTTGGGTGCGCCGGGCGAGGTTTACGGCATGATCAACCACGCAACCTACCGCGACAACTGGCCCCTGCTGGACGCCACCGCCGATGTCTGGGACGCGCTGGCCGCGGGGCGCGGCGTTCTGGTGAACGAACAACTGGCCCGACGCAAGGATATCGCAGTGGGCGACACCATTGATCTGACCGCCGATTGGCAAGCGCAGGTTACAGGGGTCTTTTCCGACTATGGCAACCCCATGGGGCAGGTTCTGACCTCGATGGAGCAGCTGACAACCCGCTTTCCAGAGACCCGGCGCCTGCGGTTCGCGGTGCGCATCGACCCCGCCCGCGTTCCCGACCTGCGCGAAGCCCTGACCACCGATTTCGGCCTGCCCGCCGACGGGATGGTCAATCAGGCCGCGATAAAGGCGTTTTCGCTGAACGTGTTCGAGCGGACGTTTTCCGTCACCGCAGCCCTGAACGTGCTGACCCTTGGCGTGGCGGGCTTTGCCATTCTGACCAGCCTTTTGACGCTGTCGGCGATGCGCCTGCCCCAGTTGGCACCGGTCTGGGCCTTGGGGGTCACCCGCAAATCGCTGGCGCGGGTGGAACTGCTGCGCGCCTGTCTGCTGGCCGTCATCACCATGGTCGCGGCCTTGCCCGTCGGGCTGATGCTGGCATGGGTGTTGCTGGCCATCGTCAATGTCGCGGCCTTTGGCTGGCGCCTGCCGATGCATATTTTTCCGTCAGACTGGCTGGTGCTGGGGCTACTGGCGCTGATTGCCGCTGTGATCGCCTCTGCCCTGCCGGTCTGGCGTCTGATGCGGGTGCCGCCTGCGGAACTGCTGAAGGTTTTCGCCAATGAACGCTAGACATCTGGTCTGTCTGATCGCGCTGCTTTTGCCCCTGCCCGCCTTTGCACAAGGCTTTGCGGGCCTCGGGACGGATGCCGCAGGCTTTGCCACACCAATCCGGGGCGTGCCCTTTCAGTTCCCGCGCGATCATGGCCCGCACACTGATTTCCGGATCGAATGGTGGTATGTGACCGCCAATCTGACGGGCAGCGACGGGCGCGAGTACGGGGTGCAATGGACGCTGTTCCGAAGCGCACTGCGTCCCGAAGAACTGGGTCCCGAAGAACTGGGTCCCGAAGACGCGACCGGCTGGCAATCGCCACAGCTGTGGATGGGCCACGCGGCGCTGACCAGCCCCGACGCGCATTATGTGTCAGAGCGGCTGGCGCGGGGGGGTATCGGGCAGGCGGGCGTCACCGCGACCCCGTTCAATGCCTATATCGACGACTGGGCGATGCGGGGCGACACGCTGGAAGCACTTCACCTTCAGGCCAGTGGAACCACGTTTTCCTATGACGTGTCGCTTGCGGCCAAGGGGCCTTTGGTGGCGCAGGGCGATCAGGGCTATTCGGTGAAATCCGCCGGGGGGCAGGCCAGCTATTACTATTCGCAGCCCTTCTTTGCCGTAACCGGATCGCTGACGCTGCCCGGCGGGCCGGTATCGGTCACCGGCACCGCATGGCTGGACCGCGAGTGGTCGTCGCAGCCGCTGGCACAGGGGCAGACCGGCTGGGACTGGTTTTCCCTGCATCTTGACGGCGGCGCAAAGCTGATGGGATTTCGCCTGCGCGACGGCGGGGCGGGCTATACCTCTGCCACATGGATCGCGGCAGACGGCACGGCCACGCCCTATCCCGACGGTGCGCTGAAGGTCACACCGTTGGCCTCGGCCCGGGTCGCGGGACGCGATATTCCGGTGCGCTGGCGGGTGGAACTGCCCGCGCGGGGGCTGGACGTGATCACAGCCGCCCTGAACGATCAGGCATGGATGGCCACCCGTCTTCCCTATTGGGAGGGGCCGATCGCCTTTACCGGCAGCCATCAGGGGCGCGGTTATCTTGAGATGACGGGCTATGAGTGACACGGCGCGCCCCCTCGCCATTCGGGCAAAGCCCCGCTAAGCAAGGCCAATGATCAGCCGGAGTTCCCCGATGCATAGCCCCCTGCCCCTGACCCGCGATGTTGTCCTGATTGGCGGCGGCCATACCCACGCGCTTGTGCTGCGCCGCTGGGGGATGAAGCCTTTGCCGGGCGCGCGTCTGACGCTGATCAACCCCGCGCCCACCGCGCCCTATACCGGGATGTTGCCGGGCTATGTCGCGGGCCACTATCCGCGCCGCGCGCTGGAAATCGACCTTGTCCGGCTGGCCCGCTTTGCCGGTGCCCGCCTGATTCTGGGGGCCGCCACGGGCATTGACCGCACAACCCGGCATATCCAGATCACCGGACATGCCGATATCTCCTATGACATCGCCGCGATCGACATCGGGATCACCACCGATCTGCCCATGCTTGACGGGTTCGTCGAACATGCGGTCGGGGCCAAGCCGCTGGGGGTTTTCGCCGCCCGCTGGGACGCGTTTCTGGGCCGGATCGCGGCGGGGGCCTGCCCCGCGACGGTCGCGATTATCGGCGGCGGCGTGGCGGGCGTGGAACTGGCGCTGGCCATGATGCACCGGATGCGGACCCAAGGGGCAACCGCCCCCGAAGTTACCGTTCTGGAAGCTGCCTCAGAGGCCCTGACCGGCATCGGCGCACCGGCCCGCGCCGCCCTGTTGCGGCACATGGAACGGATGGGGATCACCTTGAAAACCGGCGTCACCGTGTCCGGCGTCACGCCCGGTGCCGTGGTGCTGAACGATGGCACCGTCATTGACGCGCAACTTACCGTAGGGGCTGCTGGCGCGCGCCCCCACGGCTGGCTGAAAGACACAGGGCTGGACCTGCACGAGGGATTTCTTACGGTCGATCCGCAGTTGCGCACGGTCACCGACCCCGCGATCTATGCCACGGGCGACTGCGCCCATATGGCCGATGACCCGCGCCCCAAGGCGGGGGTTTTTGCCGTGCGCCAGGCGCCGGTTCTATACGATAATCTGCGGGCAGATCTGACGGGTCGCCAAAGGCGCAGCTACCGCCCTCAAGGCGGCTATCTGAAACTGATCTCGACGGGCGGCAAGGGCGCGGTGGCAGACAAGTTCGGGCTGCGGCTGGACGGCGGCTGGCTATGGGCATGGAAAGACCGGATCGACCATAAGTTCATGGAAAAATTCGAAACATTTCCAAAAATGCCAACGCCGGAAATCCCCCCGGATCTGGCAAACGGGGTTGCGCAGGAACTGGCCGGCGGCACGCCGCTGTGCGGCGGCTGTGGATCAAAGGTGGGGGGGGCCGATCTGGTGGCGGTGTTGTCCGCCCTGCCCGAACCCCGCCGCTCCGACGTTCTGACGCGGCCCGGCGATGACGCTGCCGTGCTGGTCCATGGCGACGGCCAACAGGTTCTGACCACCGACCACCTGCGCGCCTTTATGGGCGACCCTTACCGTATGGCCCGCATCGCAGCCGTTCACGCGCTGGGGGATATCTGGGCGATGGGGGCCATCCCGCAGGTGGCGCTTGCCTCTGTTATCCTGCCGCGCATGACCGCGCACATGCAGGCCGAAACCCTACGGGAAATCATGCAGGCCGCGACAGACGTCTTCCGCGATGCCGGCGCGGATGTGGTGGGCGGGCACACCAGCCTTGGGTCCGAATTGACCATCGGGTTCACGGTGACCGGCCTGACCAAAGGGCGGGCGGTGCGCCATTCCGGCGCGCGGGCCGGCGACGTGCTGATCCTGACCAAACCGATTGGCAGCGGCACGATACTGGCCGCCGAAATGCAGGGCAAGGCGAATGGTGAATGGGTTGCAGACTGTTACGACGTGATGGAACACCCGATGGGAAAAGCCGCCGCAATTCTGGCCCCCGCCGCGCATGCGATGACCGATGTCACGGGGTTTGGTCTGGCGGGCCACCTTGGCGCGATGATGACCGGGTCGGGCACGTCGGCCACGTTGGTCCTGAACGATATTCCGCTGATGATGGGCGCGGAAGCGTTGGCGCAGTCGGGCATTCGGTCGACCATTTGGCCTGCGAACCGCGCCGCTTCGGGCGGGCTGTCCCTGCCTGACACGCCCCGCGCTGCGTTGCTGTTCGACCCGCAAACCGCAGGCGGATTGCTGGCGTCGGTGCCCGTGCATGCAGCCGCGGCGGTCTTGTCGGCGCTTGCGGACGCTGGCGAAACGGGTGTGGTGATCGGCACGGTCGACACAGTCAGTAATGCAGCGCAACCGGTCAGCCTGCGCTAAAGGAACTGCGGCGCAAGCCTGTCCGCAAGCGCGTCCAGCGTGGTGCCGGCCAGATCGTCGACGCTAACCTGACGGCTGTTTTCAGCCCCCGCCCGCCCTTTGGCATAGCGCGGATCATAATGGATCTCCATCAAAGAGGCCGCCAGCGCCTCCATATCCTGCGCGGCTGCCATTGCTTGCCAGTCTTCGATTTGCCGTGCCGACTGGTGCCCTTTCAGCCTGCCCAGAACACCGGTCAGACGTGCGGGGTCGTCGATGATGTCGGCGTAGGCCGTGACCAGATAGCGGGCCCGCGCCGCCAAAGGTGCCACGATTTCCAACCGCGGCGCACCCTTCATCGCGGTCCACAAGGCGGGCGGCACGATGCGTTCGCCCACTTTGGACGATTCCGCCTCGATCACAACGGGGCGGCTTTGGTCGATCTGCCCGATAATGGCGGCAACGGCCCCTTCGAACGCTTTTTGTGACGGCTGCCCGCTGGCCCGCGCGCCGAACAGCGACCCGCGGTGGTTTGCCAGACCTTCCAGATCAATGACCTGAACGCCGCGCGCGGCAAGGCGCGCCAGAAGGTCGGTTTTTGCGGTGCCGGTATTGCCATCCAACAGCGTGACCGGTGCCCTGAAGGGAGTATCATAGACCGCCTGCACGACCAGCCTGCGATAGGTCTGATACCCGCCCGCAATCAGGTCCGCCCGCCAGCCGATCTGGGTCAGGATAGAGGCGAAAGACCCCGAGCGCTGCCCGCCGCGCCAGCAATAAACCAAGGGCCGCCACGATCCGTCCTTGTCCGCCAGGGCTGTCTGCAAATGATGCGCGACGTTCCTTGCGACCAGTGCGCCGCCAATTCTGCGGGCCTTGAACGGGCTTTCCTGCACATAGATCGTGCCGATCTCGGCCCGTTCCGCGTCATTCAAAGCCGGAAGGTTGATTGCACCGGGCAAGTGGTCTTCGGCAAATTCAGCAGGCGAACGAACGTCGATCAACGTGTCATGTGTCACGTTGGCTAGATCAGAGAGCGAAGACAGGGTAATGGCCATGCCCTTCCTTAGCTGCTATTTCACTGCGCGAAAAGGCGGGACGATGGATCAATGCTCTCTTCGGCCCGCGACGGCCGGCATATCGGACGCGGGCTGTGCCAGACCGGCCATATCCGCCGAATAGATCGTCCAGCACGCGCGGCCTTTGTGTTTGGACGCATAAAGCGCCATATCGGCGTCCGACAGCATCTTTTCGATGTCCGGTGCGGTATAGAACTCTGACACCGTAGTACCGATACTTGCAGATATCCGGCAGGGCGACCCATTGAAGCTCATCGGTTTTTCCAGCTTATCAATGATCCGCGCCGCGACGTCACCCAGTCGTTTCAAGTCAGTCAACCCCTTGAATATGATTACAAACTCATCCCCGCCGACACGCGCAACCGTGTCTTCTCCGCGCGTTTCCTCGACCAGAACGCGGGCCACTTGCTGCAACACATGATCGCCCGCCGCATGACCAAGGCTGTCATTGACGCCCTTGAAAAAGTCCAGATCAAGGTGCATCAGCGCAAACCGTTCGCCTGCGCGCGCGATGCGCGACAGCACGTGATCCATGGCGCGGCGGTTCTTCAGCCCCGTCAGGGTGTCCGTGAACGCCTGCTCCTCTGCCGCGATTCGCGCTCCTTGCAGGCGTTGGTTCAGCTTGCGTGACTCCTCCATCGCGGCGGATTTCGCTTCGACCAGATACAACATTTCGACCGTCAGATCGGTCGCGGCGAAATCGCTGACCGTCAGCCCGTAGGTCGACACCGCCTCTACCACCGAAATCCCGAAGGACAGGTTCAGTAAAAGACCACCATCCGCCAGCACAGGCACGACGACGCCATTCAGCGTTGTGGCGGGGGCGTTGCGGAACTGCATTTGCAGGCGTTTGCCTTGTGCCGCAAGAATATCGCTGGTGCGCTGCGCGTCCCTCGGGCGGCGAAACTCGAACAGCTCCAGCAGGCGCGCGCCGATCCAGTCCGCCGCGGGCCGCAGCTTTCGCAAGGTCGGGCCCGCGTGCAGGATATGCCCGCTGGGGGCCACGCGCAGATGCATGGGCATCAAGCGGTCAAGCGCACCCGGCGTCATCGACACCGGTGCATCGGGGTCGGGGAAGGGAGTGGCAGCCGTCATCCGGCCCGCGCCGCCAGATCAAAGGGTCGCCCGATGGCAAATTCGGAATCCAGCAGGTTGATTGTGATCTTTTCCGCGCCGCTATGGTTACCGCTATGCTCCAGATAGACCAGCGCGCCATAGTCATCGGCCATGGCCCGCAGGATTCCGACCATGACATGGCCGAACCCCAGATGCGACCAGGTGCTGGTCAGGCAAAAGGTCGCCGGACCGTGATCGCACAGTTCCAGTTGCGGCAGATCCAGATCCGGCACGGCAAGGCGCGCCCTGTCATGCAGATCATCCAGAGAATGCAGAAAATCCACGAAGCTTTCTCCGCCGAACCTCAGTAAACGGCGCAGTGCCTCCAGATTGGGGTGGGACACCAGATAGGTGCCCAGATCTTCCAGAACTGTATCGGCAGGTCGGTGCAGCTGGTGCGCTATTTCAGCCAGAATGCGAAAGGTGATCGCGTCATCGTAACTGAGCATCGCCTCGAACCGGTCGAAATCAAGCGATGCCGCGCGGGTCACCGCCCCCCATGCCTCCGCACCGTAAGTGTCGCACACAAAGCATTGGATCGAGCGATTTATCAAACCGTGCATGTCTTTTACCCTTTGAACAGCGCAAGGCTATCCACAGGGGGTTAAGAAACCGCAAACGCCAAACGGCGTCAGAAATCCGTCGGCGCGCCGCCTTCGGATTTGCGGCGCGTCACAAAGGCTTGCAACTCTTCGCGGATTCCCTCGTCCATCGGGGGGGCCTCGAACTCGTTGATGATCTCTTTGAACATCCGGTGCGCGCGTTCATGGGTCCAGACGCCGCCTGCCAGATCCCAGCCTTCGTAGTTGCGCCAATCCGACAGGAACGGTTGGTAGAACGCCGTGGTATAGCGTTCCTGCGTGTGTTGGGTACCAAAGAAATGCCCACCGGGGCCGACGTCCCTGATCGCCTCCATCGCGATGTCTTCGTTGCGGGTCTGGGTCAACACGGGTTGCATATAGCGTTGGATTTGCTGCAACATCTCGCAGTCCATGATGAACTTTTCGGGGCTGGCGATCAGCCCGCCCTCTAGCCAGCCAGCGGCGTGATACACCATATTGGACCCCGACTGGACCGCGGCCCAAAGGCTGTTCGAGGTCTCCCACATTGCCTGCCCGTCCGGCACATTTGCCGCGCAGACCCCCGAGGACCGCAGCGGCAGGCCATAGAACCGCGCCATCTGGCCGCTCATCTGCGTCGCCCGCATATATTCGGGCGTGCCGAAGGCGGGTGCGCCGGATTTCATATCGACGTTCGAGGTGAATGTGCCAAAGGCGCAGGGTGCGCCGGGGCGGATATATTGCATCAGTGCGATGCAGCACAGCCCCTCGGCCAGGGATTGCGCCACCGCCCCCGCCATGGTCACAGGTGCCATCGCCCCCGCCAGCGTAAAGGGCGTGACGACCAGCGCCTGCCCCGCGCGGATCACCCTCATCGCCCCGTCCAGCATGGGAATGTCGTGCTTCAGCGGCGAGGTGGAATTGATGTTGGTATACATCCGCGGCGTCGACTGGAACTGCTCATGGGTCAGGCCACCTGCGATGCGGACCATCTCCATCACGTCCTCCACCCGCTCTTTTCCAAGGCTATAGGCATGGGCGACCTTGTCGGTCAGGGTCAGCTTTTCATAAAGCACATCAAGGTGGCGGACAGAGGCATGGCTGTCCTGCGGTTCGACCGGATAGCCGCCCGCGATGTGGATGCAGTTGAAATACTGCGTCAGTTTCAACAGGTTGCGGCAGTGGTGCAGGGTGCCTGTCACCTTGCCCGTCTCCATATCCCAATAACTGGGCGGAGACGACACGTTGACGAAGGTCATATGCCTGCCGCCGATGGTCACGCGGCGGTCGGGGTTGCGCGGCGTCAGGGTGAATTCGGACGGGCAGTGGGCCAGCATCTCCATCACCCAATCGCGGCCCATGCGCACATTGGTGCCGTCGATGGTGCATCCCGCCTCTTTCAGGATGACAAGCGCCTCTTCGTTGAGGAACTCGATCCCGATCTCCTCGAGAATGCGCATCGCCCCGTCGTGGATGGCCTGCACGCCCTCTTCGCTCAGCGGTTCCGTCGGGCGGTCTGTGTTGACCGGCGGGTTCCAGGGCATCTGCTCGATCACGGCAGAGCCATGGCGCGTCTTGTTGCCTGCGCGTCCGCCTGCACGCTTTCTGCGGGGCGATGTTTCCTCGGTCAAGGCTGCGTCCGTCATGGCGTCCTCCGTTTACTTGACCACAGGAAACAAGAGCTTTGCCGCGACATATTTAAGAAAAGCGACAAAGGATGTCGTTTTACCTACTCGGCGCTGTGTGAGGGCGGATTTATTCGGGCAGACCGCGCCGGATGTCGCGATAAACGGTCAGTGCCGCGCGTCAATCCACGCGGGCAGATGGCCGATGTGGGGCAAAACGGTATCGGCCAGCGATGCCAGATCCCCCGCCACCGCCATGCCGGTCAGCACCGCGACCGTGTGCATGCCCGCCGCGCGCCCGGCAATCAGATCGTGACGGCTGTCGCCGACCATGACGATCTGCGTGGGCGGCAGCGACATGGCATCGGCAAAGGCAAGGCACATGCCAGGGGCCGGTTTGCCGCCATGGCCGCTGTCGAACCCAGCGATGAAATCGAACAGTCCCGTCACCCCCGCACTGCCCAGATGCGCCCGCGCGGGAACCTCTGCGTCATTTGTGGCCACGCCAAGCTTTAGCCCGCGCGCCCGCAGACCGGTCAACAAGGGCACCAGCGGCACCGCCTCTGCCTGCGGGGCCTCTGCTGCCACCGCGTTGATATGTGCCACCAGCTGCGCGATGGTCAGGTCCGGCACATGCGGCGCAAGCTCTGCTGCGACGTCCCCCGGTGTGCCCGCGATCACCACACTGTCGGGGCGGAACCGTCCTTCGGCAAATCCATAGCCCAGCACATCGCCAAGAACCGCGGCGCGGTCTGGGTCGCCCTGCGCCAGACCGGTCAGAAACCGGTTCGCCCAAGGCGTCCATGTGGCATGAAAATCGAACAGCGTTCCGTCTTTGTCGAACAACACAGCCTTGATCACCAGCGTCCCTTTCCTGTGCGGACCGATGCGCGGACCCTAAAAGCAATCCGCGCCCGATTCCAGCCTTCGTTGACAGATCGGCCCGCTTGATTGACAAGGTCAAGCATGAGCATTCCATACCATCTCCACGAGTCACTGGGCTACCAGATGACCGTCGCCGCGCGCATTCAGGAAAAACGGCTGGAGGACCGGTTGAAGGCGCTTGGCCTGACCCGGATTACATGGTGCATTCTTCTGGCCGCAGGAACAGAGGGGCTGGCCCATCCATCCGAAATCGCGGGGTTCGTCGGGATCGACCGCACCGCCATTTCCCGCGCCCTGCGCCAGATGGAGGATGACGGGCTGATCCGGCGCAAAGCTGGCGAGGCAGACCGCCGGACCACATTGGTCGAGGTCACCGAGGCGGGCGCCGTGCGCGTCGAACAGGCGATCCCCATCGCGCAGGAAAACAGCAGGCTGGTCGAGGCCAAGCTGACTGAAGAGGAGGTCGCAGGCTTTCGCCGGATTCTGGCGAAATTGCGGGAAGGCGAGGAATTGTCGCTGAAGACCTTTTAGGTCCAGCTGACATCGGCACCGCCGGGCAAGGACTGGCGGGCGCGCATCGGCACCTCGTAGGCCAGCCCCGCCGCATCGCAGAACTGCACCACCCAGACGTCGTCCATCATCAGAAAATCCAGAACCGAGCCCAGAAATTCAGGCTCTGTCGCGCGGGCCTTCAGGTCTTCGTCGGCGGCACCGGTCGCGCCCATGAAGGCGGGCAAAAGGTCGTCATTTCCCACCAGCCACCCCAAAACCCGAAGCGCAATCGTCTCTGCCTGATCCTGTTTCATCTGGGTTCCTTTTCTCGTTCGGGGGAATCGCAACGTTCTCTTAACCAATATCTGGGAAAGATTACCGCACTATCGCTGTGAATAGTCCCTTTTCCCCGAGGTTGAAATGCCAGGTCGCATACTGATCATAGATGACATCGCGACGAACCGGATCGTGCTGAAGGTCAAGCTGGCCTCGGCGCAGTATCAGGTATTGCAAGCCGACAGCGGGCAAGCGGGGCTGACGCTGGCGGCCGACATGCAGCCTGACCTGATCCTGATGAAGCTGGCCCTGTCGGATATCGGCGGGATTGAGGTGTGCCGCCTTTTGAAATCGCTGCCAAGGACCGCGCAGATCCCGATCATCATGCTCAGCGACGATGCAGGCCCGAAGGCCAAGACACAGGCGCTGACAGCGGGGGCCGATGATGTGCTGTCAAAGCCACTGGACGAACTGACGCTGCTGGCCCGCATACGCAACCTGCTGCGTGCGCATGCGACCACGGAAGAGCTGCATCTGCGCGAAGGCACCCGCCGCGCTTTGGGCTTTGCCGAGGATATCGCCCCCTTTGCCATGGCCGGACGGATTGCCCTTGTCGCCCGAAGCCGCGCCACGGCAAGCCATTGGAAGGCGACGCTGCAACATTTGGTCGAAGACCGTATCGACGTTGCCGACCGCGATATCGTGATGTCCTACCACGACAGATCCGGCGCGCCGGACCTCTTTGTCATCGACACCGATCTTGACTCCCCTTCCGACGGGTTGCGCCTGTTGTCCAAGCTGCGCAGCCGCGCCGCCACACGGCACGCGGGGATTGTCATGGTTTCCGCCGGGGACGAGGGTGGACGGACCGCTGTGGCGCTGGATCTGGGGGCCAATGACGTTGTCAGCTTCGGGTTCGACGCCGAAGAGATCGCGCTGCGCCTTCGGGCGCAGATGCGCCGCAAACAGCAGGCCGACCGCCTTAGGTCCACCTTGCGTGACGGGTTGCAGATGGCGGTCACAGATCCGCTGACCGGGCTGTACAACCGCCGCTATGCCCTGCCCCATCTGGCACGCGTGCACGAACGGGCGGCGGAAACGGGCCGCCCCTTTGCGGTGATGTTGCTGGATCTCGACCGGTTCAAGCGGGTGAATGACACCTATGGCCACGCCGCGGGCGATGCGGTTCTGGCCGAAGTCGCGTCGCGGCTGGGCGCCGATTTGCGCAGCCTTGATCTGGTCGCGCGGATCGGAGGAGAGGAGTTCCTGATCGTTTTGCCGGACACCACGCACCACGAGGCCCGCCAGACCGCGGAACGATTGCGCCGCGCGATCCACGACACACCCTTTGTTTTGCCGCAGAATTCGGGTGAACTGGCCCTTAGCATCAGTATCGGCGTGGCGATGAACGCCGGGGACGCGACCCATGACACAGGCATAGACGCGCTGATCGCCCGTGCCGACAGGGCGCTATACGATGCCAAGGCCGAGGGGCGCAATCAGGTGACCTTCAGCCTGTCAGCCGCCTGAACGGCGTGGCGTTTCCCCGTCGGGGCCACGGTCCAGCGCCTGTTGCAGGCGGGCTGCAAAGGCCGCCCGTTCGGACGGGGTCATCGCCGTGATCCGTGACATCAACAAATCCTGCCCAAGGGTCTGCGCCCGTGCCGTCATGTCAAGCTGCGCCGCCAGAAGGGCTTTCACCTCTGCGGCGTCGAATGGCTCTGCCGTCAGGGCTGCGATGACCTTGCCGAAGGTCTTGATCCGGTCGTCGCGCAGGGCGGCACGGTCGGGGCTGCGGCCGCGCATCTCTGTCAGGATTGCCCGGCGGTCCTCGCGGCTTAGGGCGCGGGCGTAGCCGCCAAAGGCCGGATTGCGTGCATAATCGGCCCGGTCACCCCTGTCCGGGCCATGACGCAAGACCGCGCCACCGACGACACCGGCCACCGCCAGATTGACCGCAAGCGAGGCGACAAGCGCGACTTTCACCCAACGCGGGGTTTTCGGTAGGGGCGGTGTTTTCGGGGCGGCTGGCTTTGTGTCCAGATCGGGCGTCATGGCTTATCCCTCTGTCAGAATGTATTCGAACCCCGGCGAATAGTCGCCAAGGACGGTATAGTCGGTGGTCCCAAGATAGGTCACCGCGAAATCTTCAAGTTGCGCCGGTGGGCTGACCCCGATGTAGAGGCCCGCGACGGTCGCTGTGGCAAGGCTGGCCACCGCAGGCCATCCGCCAATAGCTGCCACCAGACCCGCCAAAAGCCCGCGCTGTTTGGGCCGGACCACGGGTGCTACGGCCCGCGCCGCCCCAGCATCCGCCAGAATGCGCGCCATCAGATCACCCGAGGGCTGCGGCGCGGCCCTGCGGCCCGCCTCGAAGAACGCCTCCAGCGTCCGGTCTGTTTGATGCTGTTCAGTCATCGCTATACCCCAGTTCTTCGCGTTTTCCGGCCAAAAGGGCGCTGAGTGCCCGTTTGCCCCGCGCCGTCAGGCTTTCCACCGCCTCGACGCTCAAATCCATCACTTCGCCAATCTCGGGGTTTGTCAGCCCCTCGAGGTGGCGCAGCACCACCGCCTGTCTTTGCCGGTCCGGCAGTTGCGCAAGGGCGGCATCCAGGGCCTGCGCCCTGTCCTGATCCAGCAGGACCGCCTCCATCGCGGGGCGCCCATCCTCCGGCTCTGCGATCTCGTCCAACGCGGCGCCCCGCTTTTTACGCAAGCGGTCGGTGCACAGATTGACCACCACACGGTATAACCAGGTCGAAACCTTGGCCTCTCCCTGCCGCCAGTCCGGCGCGATCCGCCACAGGCGCATCATCGCGTCCTGTGCCACATCCTCTGCCTCGGCGCGGTCGCCCAGAATGCGGGCGGCATAGCCCAGAACGCGGGGCGTCAGCCGCAGCATCAGGACCCGCGACGCTTCGGCGTCGCCATTGGCATAAAGAACGAGCAAAGCGTCGTCCGACACGTCGTTGAAGGCGTCAAAGGGCATATTCATCGTCCGTGCGGCATATCCTGAATTCACCTGTCGGGCAATTCCCCGCCCTGACCCGTCAGGCCAGAGCGGGTAGGCTTATGTTACTGCGTGTCCATCTGACCGCTGTGCATTCCCTTGTGCTTGCGGTCATGTTTTTCCATGCGGTTCGCCTGACGCTCTGCCATTTTCGCCTCCGCCGCATCGAATTCCGCCTTGGAAATGGCCCCGTCCTTGTCGGTGTCCACCCGCGCCATCCTCTTTGCGGCGCGGTCGCCCTTGTCAGCACCGGGGCGGCCCATTTCGTCGAACTCGATGGTGCCGTTCTTGTCGGCGTCCATCCGCTCGATCATCTTTGCCATCCGGTCCTGCTGCTTGGCCGCGCGGGCCGCTGTCATTTCCTCGACCGAAAGGGATCCGTTCTTGTCGGTGTCCACCAGATCAAAGCGGGTCTTGCGGATCGCTTCCATCTCGGCGGGTGTGACCTTGCCGTCACCGTCGGCATCCAGTTGCTCGAATGTCGGACGGTTCGCGTGGTCCATGCCCATGTCCCGATTGCCCTTTGCCTGAACCATTGCGGCGGTTCCGGCGATTGTAAGGACAGTCAGACCGATGATCAAAGATGTGCGTTTCATATCAGGTTTCTCCATTTCAGTCCTGCCTGACGCGGCCTCAATCGCCGCGTTCTAAGGGTAAAACGCGCCACTCCCGGCTTTCCGTCGCGCATCCTGCGGATTTTTTTGCGACATAGCATCGCAACTGGACCAAGCCCCCTTTCGCTTCGGCACAACGAGGTCCATCTATGGGTACAGGTTCCAGACGAAAGCGCCGCCATGACACTTGACACCACATCAGCCGCCCCGCAGTCCTTCCCCGCCGAGCGTGAATTCCGCCCTGCGGTCTTGCGCGGCTGGCGCAGGCGGTGCCCGAACTGCGGTTCTGGCCCGATGCTGCGCGGTTACCTTCAGGTCCGCGAAAGCTGTGCGGTCTGCGGCGAGGAACTGCATCACCACCGCGCCGATGACGGCCCCGCCTATCTGACGATTCTGATCGTGGGGCACATCATGGCGCCGATGATTTTCTGGGCCTTTGTCCATTTCCGCCCCGAACCTTTGGTGTTGGCCTCGGTCTTTACCGTTGGCACGGTGGGCTTGTCGCTTTATCTGTTACCCAGACTGAAGGGCGCGCTGGTTGCGATCCAATGGGCCAAACGGATGCATGGCTTTGGTGCCAAGGCCTAGGCCCGCGCCCCGCAACAGGAGCGGCGATGACTGAAACGGCAATCCGAGACGCGGCAACGGTGATCCTGTTCCGCAAGGATCAAGGCGGCACCCGCATCCTTATGGGGAAGCGCGGTGCGCAGGCCGCGTTCATGCCGAACAAGTTCGTGTTTCCGGGCGGGGCTGTGGATCAGGGCGACGCCGGTGTGCCCTTTTCGCACCCGCTGGACCAAGCCTGTCGAACCCGCCTGAGCGAAGGCGCCGACACAGGTCTGGCCGATGCCCTTGTCGCCTCTGCCATCCGCGAGGTCTGGGAGGAAACGGGGCTGTTGCTTGGCACTCCGGGCACTTGGGGCACCGACATCCCCGAGGACTGGCGCGGGTTTGCCGATGCGGGGCTGCGGCCCTCTGCCCAGGGGTTCACCTTTGTCTTTCGCGCGATCACACCACCGGGTCGCACCCGCCGCTTTGACGCGCGGTTCTTCATGGTGAATGCCGACCGTATTGCCGGGGATCCAGACGATTTCAGCCTTGCCACAGACGAGCTTTCGGACCTGCAATGGATTCCGCTGGACCGCGTGCGCAGTTTCGATCTGCCCTTTATCACAGAGGTGGTTCTGGCAGAGGTTTCCAGCCTGATCCAATCGGGCGGCAAACCGGACAGCGTGCCGTTCTTTCGCAACGACGACGAGGACAGCCTGTTCCTGCGTCTGGGCCGCGACCCTAGATCAGCAGAATAAGCAGCAGGATGCTGGTCATCAAAACGGCCAGCCCCCACAGCTCTCGCGGCGAATTGCGTTCCTTGAAAAAGAAGTGCGAGGCGATGAAGCCGAAAATCAGCTCGACCTGCCCCAGCGCATTCACATAGGCCGCCGTTTGCAGCGTGAAGGCGGTGAACCAGCACAGGCTGCCCGCCATGCTTGTCACCCCGACCAGCCCCGCAATCCGCCAGTGCCGCGCAACAAGCGCCATCTGCCCGCGCTCTCTCCAGGCCAGCCACAGCGCCATCGCGATCGTCTGGGTCGCCGTGACAATCGCAAGGGTAAACGCCGCGCGCAGGAACACATCGCCGCCCGACAGCGCCAGTGACGCCCCCCGATACCCCACAGCCGAAAAGGCGAAAAACACACCCGACAACAGGCCAAGCCCCGCCGCGCGGTTCATGATCCGCTTGTGCCACGCGCCCGTGCCCCCCGGCGGATCCGACAACAGCAGCACCCCGACCAGACCCAGCGCAATCGCGGCGATCCCCGCTGGCGACACCCCTTCGCCCAACAGGACAAAGCCGACCAACGCCGTCTGCACCACCACGGTTTTTGTGAACGTAATCCCGACGGCAAAGTTCCGGTGCGAAAACAGCGCGACCACGCACATGGTCGCCAGAATTTGCGCCAGACCGCCGGTCATCGCAAACGCCCAGAACCTGGGGGACAGGCCGGGAATGTCCTGACCGCTGACCCACAGATAGACCCAGACCAGCAGCGCCACCAACGGGGCGGAATAGACGAACCGCGCGAATGTCGCGCCCGCCGTCGACAGGCGTGTGGCCTTCAGGTGCTTTTGCAGCATGAACCGGATGGTCTGCGCAAAGGCGGCGGCGATGGTGACGGGAATCCAGATATCCATCCGGTGCTCTTGTCAGCCAGCGCCCCCGCTGTCGAGACCTAGCGACGCCACAAAGGATGTGGAACCGGATCCTTGCGTGTCCAAAGATAGCGGCGGAACACCTCGGCGTAGCTTTTGTACATATAGCCATCGTTCCGTTTCAGGTATCGCTCGCGGTTCTGAAAATACAGCGCGGGCAGCCGGTACCACGGCACATTCGGGTGCATATGATGGACCACATGCAGGTTGTTGTTCAGGAACAGAAACGCCAATGGCCCGCGATCCTCGATAATCACCGTGCGCCCGCGGCACCGCTCGTGGGCCTGATGCTCCAGAAAGGTGCGGATCTTCAGGATCGACAGCGCGATATAGGCGGACAGAACATAGGCCCAAACCGGCATCGCGCCCGTCGCCACCAGCCACCACACGACCAGCGCCAGCGCAGGCACATGCCAAAGCCAGCCCCGCAAGACCGCGCGGTCGCCCCGATGAATCGCCTTTGCATCGGCAATGATAAAGCTGATCGTGCCAACCGCAGGCCCCAGAACCAGCCGCCCCGACAGCGTGTTATTGGCCAGCAAAACCGCCCGCATCACGGGCGGCAGGGTATTCCATTTCCCCGCATCCAGATAGTTGGACTCTGGGTCGTCGTAGGGATCGGTCAGGATCGCATCCTTGTGATGCGCCAGATGGCTGTCGCGAAACCGCCGGTACGGAATGCAAAGCGTCAGCGCCGGAAAGACCAGCGCCTCGTTCAACCATGCCTGACGAAACGGGTGGCCATGAATGGCCTCGTGCTGCAACGAGGAATGCAGCGCGCCCGCAAGCGCCGTCAAACCAATACCCAACGGCAGCCAGAACGCGGCCGCAACCGCCGTGCCGATCCCCCAGACAAGATAGCACCCCGCCACCAGAACAAGCGTCGGCACTTCGACGCCCAAGACACCTCTACCCCGCAAAATAATCCCCTTTACCACGGCGGTTACCGCCTTGCGGCAGAGGTATCACTTGCCCGACGCCCAAGGCATCCGGTAGATAGGCAACATAAACACTACAAATGTGAATAAATGAAACAATGATTGAAAAAACAGACAAACGCACGCGCGCCGCCCTGTTTCGGGATCGGCTGAACGCGGCACTTGACCTGTCCGCCCTCAACCGCAGCAGCCTTGCGCGGGCTGTCGGCGTTGACCGCTCCACGATCTCGCAACTTTTGACGGGCGACAGCGCGCGCCTGCCCAATGCCCAGGTTGTCGCGGAATGCGCCCGCACGCTGGGGGTATCTGCGGACTGGCTTCTGGGCCTGACCAACCGCCCCGAACGCACCGCAGACCTGCTGGCCAGCGCGCTGACGGTAACAGAGGCGCCGCGCGCCCTGATCGACGAGCAGATTTTCGCATGGCATCAGGAGGCCGCCGGCTACAAGATCCGCCACGTCCCCGCCTCGCTGCCCGACATGCTGAAAACCCACGCCATGCTCGACTGGGAATATGCACCGCATCTGGGCCGGACAACGGAACAGGCGATCGGCGCATCAGAGGACAGGCTGCACTGGATGACCTCGGCCAGATCGGACTATGAAATCGCGCTGCCCCTGCACGAGATCACGTCCTTCGCCCGCGCCGAAGGCTATTATGCAGGGCTATCCGCCACGACCCGCCATGACCAGATCGACCGTCTTTTGGATCTGCACGACCAGCTTTATCCCTCATTACGGCTGTTCCTGTTCGACGCCCGTCGCGTCTATTCCGCGCCGATCACCGTCTTCGGGCCGCTGATGGCCGTGCTCTATTTGGGCCGCAACTATCTGGCGTTTCGCGACAGTGAACGGGTGCAGGCCTTTACCGCGCATTTCGACTGGCTGGTCCGCGAGGCCGATGTGTCAGAGCGCGACATCCCTGCCTTCCTGCGCCGCATAAAGGCAGAGATCGAGGCCTGACGTGTGCCTACTGCTCTGAATATCCTCGCCGAAGGCATAAGACATTTCGGCGGGATCAGGCTGTTTCTGCGGCCAGCTATTTCACCCCCACCGCGCGTCCCACCCCTTCGGGACGGGGCAAGCGTGCGTGGGCCGCAGCGATCGCGCCCAGCTTTTCGGTCACTGCGGGCCCGGGCAGGCTGGCCTTGCGGGTGTCAAGGCTGACGTGGATCAGCATATGTTCGCCCGTCGCCAGCAGCCGCCTGCCATCAAACATCTTGTGGAACAGGTGCATCTTCTTGCCCTCGCCCATCAGGCATTGGGTATCGACGCGGATGCGGGTGCCCGCCGTCACCTCGTCGATATGACGAATATGGGTTTCGGCGGTGAAAAAGCTGCTGCCGCCGGCGATATAGTCCGCATCGCACCCCACCAGTTCCATGAAGCGGTCGGTCGCGTCACCGAAGGCGTGCAGATACCGCGCCTCGTTCATGTGGCCGTTGTAATCCGTCCAGTCCAAAGGCACCGCGCGCGCGACGGTGGTGATCAGCCCCGCATGGTCGCCCTCGGCCACCGGCATCCGTTTGTCCTGCGCGTTCAACAGTTTACCCGCGCCCCAATCCTGCGCCTTCAGCGCCCGCATCATCGACACCAGATTGTTGTCGCGGATGCGTTCCAGATCGCGGATCGAATACATGCCCGATTGCGCATCCGACTGGCCGGCGATCTTGTCCACAAGCGCGTCGGTCAGGTCCGGCACATCCATCAGCTTGGTCCAGGGCCAGGACAAGCAGGGTCCGAACTGGGCGATGAAATGCTTCATCCCCGCCTCGCCGCCAGCCACGCGGTAGGTCTCGAACAGGCCCATCTGCGCCCAGCGGATCCCGAAGCCATAGCGGATCGCGTTGTCGATTTCCTCTGTCGTGGCGATACCGTCGTTGATCAGCCAAAGCGCCTCGCGCCACACGGCCTCCAGAAACCTGTCGGCGATATGGGCGTCGATTTCGGCCCGAACATGCAGGGGATACATGCCGATGCCGGTCAGAACCCCCTTTGCGCGCTCTACCAGTTCAGGCGCGTTTTGCGCGGATGGCACCAGTTCGACAAGCGGCAAAAGATAGACGGGGTTGAACGGATGGGTCACGACGATCTGCGCGGGCCGCGACGCGCAGCCCTGCAATTCCGAGGGTTTAAAGCCCGAGGTCGAGGACCCGATGATTGCATCCGGCCTACAGTGTGCCTGCAAGGTCTGGAACACCTTGCGCTTCAGCTCCAGCCGTTCTGGCACGCTTTCCTGAATCCAGCCGGCACCGTCCACCGCCTCAGATATTGTGGCGTGGTAGGTCAACCGCCCCTCCGCGGGCAGCGCCACATCGGACAGCCCCGGCAGGGACCGCCGCGCGTTTTCCAGCACCTCGCCGATCTTGCGCTGTGCCTCGGGGTCGGGGTCGAACACACGCACGTCCCACCCCATCAGCAGGAACCGCGCGGCCCATCCGCCACCAATAACCCCGCCACCGATGATTGCCGCTGTTTGTGTCATGTCAGGTCTCCGTCTGGCGCAGGTCTAGCGCGGAAAGGGGGTGAAAGCGGCCACAGTGTAGCCGTTGAAATCAAGAATCTCGCGGGCCGCGCGCAGCCGGTCCGCGGGGATGGCAGGGGCGCGGTTCAGGATATACCCGAAGCGGCCAGAGGGAGTGCCAACCACCGCTGTGCGGTAGGTCTCGTCGACCCAAAGCACCCAGACGATCTCTCCCTGTTCGGGCTGCAACCGCCCCTGCCCCACATCCCGCGAGGCCCCAAGCAAGCGGGCGGCGCTGGCACAGCCTTCGGAAGACCCCGTCAGAACCCCGCCGGACACAGCAAAATCATGGATGCCCGTCGGACAGCGGGCACCGTCTGCCGCGATCCCTTCTACCTCGTACCAGCGGCCCGCCATGCGTGTCACATCGAACCCCGCCGCCGAATAGATCGGCGTGGCGGGGGAGCGGTAGGTCGCGACGCTTACGGGTTCAGCCGCGCAGCCCGCAAGCGCCATCAACAGGATCAGGCGCTTCATGCCCGTGGCGCCCGTTTGACCAAACCCAGCTTTTCGCGCACTTCGGCAGGGCCGATCACCCGCGCGCCCATGTTTTCGATGATGCTGGCCGCGCGTTCGACAAGCTGCGCATTGGTCGCCAACTGCCCTTTGCCCAGCCACAGGTTGTCCTCCAGCCCGACCCGCACATTGCCGCCCGCCAGAACCGAGGCCGCAACATAGGCCATTTGGTTGCGGCCCAGCCCGAAGGCGGAAAACGTCCAGTCGTCGGGCACATTGTTGACCATCGCCATAAAGGTATTCAGATCGTCCGGCGCACCCCACGGCACCCCCATGCACAGCTGCACCAGCGCGGGGCTGTCCAGAACGCCGTCCTTGACCAGTTGTTTGGCATACCACAAATGACCCGTATCAAAGGCCTCGATCTCTGGCTTGACGCCCAAAGCGGTCATCATCCGCCCCATGGCAGTCAGCATGCCGGGCGTGTTGGTCATCACATAGTCGGCCTCGGCGAAGTTCATCGTGCCACAATCCAGCGTGCAGATCTCGGGCAGGCATTCGGCAACATGGGCGACACGCTCTGTCGCGCCAACCATATCGGTGCCCGCCACGGTCGGAAACGGCTGCTCGGGGCTGCCGAACATGATGTCGCCCCCCATGCCCGCCGTCAGGTTCAGCACGACATCGACATCTGCCGCACGGATCCGGTCGGTGACCTCGCGGTACAGATCCAGCCGGCGCGACGGCGCGCCCGTTTCAGGGTCGCGCACATGGCAATGCACGATCGCCGCCCCCGCCCGGGCCGCGTCGATCGCACTGTCGGCGATCTGTTTCGCAGAGCGCGGCACATGCGGGCTGCGATCCTGCGTGCCACCCGATCCAGTCACGGCACAGGTGATAAAGACCTCTTTGTTCATTTCAAGCGGCATGGCGGATCCTTTGTGTGTCCCTGACCTGATGTTGCCCCAGTATTCCCCGACTTGCATCGCCACATTTTGCAATTTACGAAGTATTCTTGATGAAACGCGCAACAAATCTGTTTTCCGGCGCCTGCGCGGGCTCGGCGGGCGGGTCTTTGCCATGGGCGGCGCGGCGGTTGGAAACCCTGTTCCAGACCGATCTCGGCACCTCGCCGGGCGCATTCTGTCTGCCCATGAGCCTGACTTTCTTGCGTCTCCGAATATCTCCGCCGACGGCGAAAACCCGGCCTCAATACGGCATCGGATGCGCCTTATGGGCGATGTTGATCTCGTCCAGCACCTCTTGCCCCAGCACCACATCAACGGACCCGAACACCCGCGCCAACTGATCGACATCGGTCGCCCCGAAAATCGCCGAGGCCATGAACGGCCGCGTCCGGCACCAGGCCAGCGCCATATGAACCGGATCAAGCCCATGCTTTCGCGCAATCGCCAGATAGGCATCGACGGCGGGGAAAACCCGCTCGGACTTGCGGCCGCCAAGGGTTCCGTTGATGTCCATCCGCGACCCTTCGGGCACCGCGCCGCCCTGATATTTTCCGGTCAGCAACCCGGTTCCAAGCGGCGAGTATGCCAGCAAACCCACTTCCTCGTTCACGCTCACTTCGGCCAGATCGGTGTCATACATCCGGCACAGCAGCGAATACTCGTTCTGGATCGTCTGCATCCGCGGCAATCCATGCTCGTCCGACAGGCGCAGCCATTGCGCGGTGCCCCAGGCGGATTCGTTGGACAGGCCGAAATGTCGGATTTTTCCCGCATCGACCAATCCCTGCGCCGCCCGCAACACCTCTTCCATATTGGCCAACGTGTCCTCGCGGTTCTGCCCCGAGGGATCGAACGCCCAGTTCTGCCGGAACATGTAGGATCCGCGGTTGGGCCAGTGCAGCTGATAAAGGTCGATCACATCGGTTTGCAGCCGCGCCAGCGCCTGATCCACCGCCCCGACCAGCGCAGCGCCCGTGATCGGCGCACCACCGCGCGATTTGGACCCCGCGCCGGAAATCTTGCTGGCCAGCACGAACGCATCGCGCCGTCCGTTTTTGGCGATCCATGTTCCGATGATCTGCTCTGTCCGGCCCACGGTTTCCGCCGACACCGGATTGACCGGATACATTTCCGCCGTGTCGATAAAATTGATCCCGTGGTCCAGCGCCATGTCGAGTTGCGCATGCGCCTCGGCCTCGGTGTTCTGGGTGCCCCAGGTCATCGACCCCAGGCACAATTCCGAAACCCGCAGGCCGGTGCGGCCCAGTGTGTTCATACGCATCGTGCATCCCCTTTTCTTTTCAGGGGAGAGGTTTAGCGGCCCCAAGTCCGAGGGCAAGGGGCCAAAGCCAATCTTATGGTCTGACGTAGGCGTAACCTTGTTCCTGCAACTCGATCAGGCGCACAACACCCGACGGCACAACAACTGCCTCGCTCATCAGCGCGATGTCGTGCCCTGCCTTTTTCTGCATCCCGTTCAGCGTGTTGCCGCAGGCGGCGAAGGCAATGTTGTCCAGTTCCAGCGACATGGATTTGATGCGCTCTGCCACGGGGCTTTGGTCCGGGATCAGCATGTTCAGGCCGGGGCCATAGGTCACAACCTCGATCATCACCTCGTCGCCTTTGGATTTATAATAGCTTGCGACGTTTTGCGCGTTGTTCAGCGCCATGTTCATCACGGCCGGATCATTCTGATCCACATGGATGGCTACATGGTGCATCTGCCCTTCGGCAAAGGCCATGGTGGCAGTCAGCGCCAAGGCGGCGGTTGCGGTCAATAGTCTGTTCATTGTCGTCCTCCCGTTGTCATGCTGCCAGCCTAGAACGGGAAAACCGCATTTGTCACATTATACTTTTTGAATGCCTTGATCGACATCGGGAACAAAGACAAAACACGGTCATTTCCCCAGGTGGCTTGGCCTGCGCCCCCCTTCCCCGCGGAAAAGTGAGGGGCGAAATCCGCAGCCCGCGCTATACTCCTTCAACGGAGGATTTCACATGCGTCTCGCCGCCCTGTTCCTGATTACACTGATGCCCGTCGCAGGGCTTGCCGCCCCCGCCGATTACCGGTTGGAGGCCGACAAATCCAGCGTCGGCTTTACCTATGATTTCGGCGGCAACGCGACCAAAGGCACCATGCCCGTGACCCGCGCCGACCTGATGCTGGACTTCAACAATGTCGCCGCCTCAAGCGTGGCGGTAACACTGGACGTGCGACGCGCCAATGCGGGGTTCGCCTTTGCCACCGAGGCGATGAAAGGCACGACCGTTCTGAACGCCGCAGCCTATCCCGACATCCGGTTCCAAAGCACGAAGGTCAGCGCAAAAGGTGACGGCGCATTGGTCGAGGGCATGCTGACCGTCCGCGGCATCACCCACCCCATCGCCCTGGATGCGCGGATTTACCGCCAGAAAGGCACCATCGCGGGCGACCTGTCGCATCTGTCGATCCTGCTGACCGGCACTCTCAGGCGCAATGATTTCGGCGCGACCGGTTTTCCCGACATGGTGGGCAGCAACATCGACCTGCGCATTCTGGCACGGGTGGCGCGGCTGGAGTGATAGGGGCGGCCCGCACGCACCACCGGAACACGGCACAAAGCGACCCAAACCCCAAAGCGGTGCGGATTGCGGGACTCTCTGCGGGACTCTCTGCGGGTGCCATGCCGGTAGCCGCCAGGGAATATGTGCCCGTCCCGTCGCAATCAGGTATCGAACGCGCGGACATCCAGCGGGAAACCCGCGTCTTGGCAGCGCTTACCGCCCTTTACCGCCAGCAAGGCCCAAGCGAAGACACGGTGTTCTTGGCTGCAAAGGAACTGACCCGACATTATGCGCTTGGGGCGCGCGCCGCAGGGCGTGTCGTTGTCTGGGGCGTCATCGTCTGGGGGGCGTCGGGCGCACCATAGCCCAAGCAATCGAAAACGACGCGGAATGTCGGTTCCGGGGGTGGCATCCCCGTTTGCCCGTGACAGGGTGGGGTGTCTGATCCTTCAGGGCAGCCCCCCAATGCGCCTTATGATTTCCTTTGCCGCCCTGTTCCTGTCCGTTGTGCTGTTGCAACTGTCGTCGGGTGGAGTGGGGCCGCTGGATGCCCTCTCGGGTCTTACGGTGGGCTTTACCAAGGCAGAGGTCGGCCTGCTTGGCTCTGCCCATTTCTTCGGGTTCTTTATCGGGTGCTGGTGGGCGCCGCGCTTGATGGGGTCGGTCGGCCACAGCCGCGCCTTTGCCGCCTTTACGGTGACAGGTGCCATCGGGCTGATCGCGCATATGCTGGTGGTCGATCCCATCGCATGGGCCTTGATGCGCATCGGATCGGGCATGTGCGTTGCGGGTTGCTACACCGTGATCGAGGCGTGGTTGCAGGCCAAGCTGACCAACGAGACGCGCGGCCGCGCCATGGGCACCTACCGCGTCGTCGACATGGGCTCGTCGCTGGTCGCGCAACTGCTGATCGGGGTGCTGGAACCGGCCAGCTATGTCTCCTACAACCTGCTGGCCATCCTGTGCTGCCTTGCCATCCTGCCGATGACCCTGTCGCGCGCCGAACAACCCGAAACCCCCGACGCCCCGCGGCTGCGCCCGATGCTGGCGGTCACACGCTCGCCGCTGGCCGCAGCGGGTGTTGTGGTGGCAGGCCTGTCCAGCGCGGCCTTCCGCATGGTCGGCCCGATCTATGGCCAGGAGGTGGGCCTGCGCGCCGAACAGATTGGCCTGTTTCTGGCCGCCTTTGTCGCGGGGGGTGCTCTGGCGCAGTACCCCGTCGGCTGGCTGGCCGATAAATTCGACCGGCGTCTGGTGTTGATCTGGCTGTCGGTCGCGGCCATTGCCAGTTGCGGGTTCACAGCCGCCAGCAGCGCGGGGGGCACCGGCATGGTGATGCTGTCCGCCGCCATATTCGGCCTGACCACGTTTCCGATCTATTCGGTCGCATCGGCCCATGCCCATGACTTTGCCGAAAGCCACGAACGCGTTGAACTTTCCGCCGCGCTGATGTTCTTTTTCGCGGTGGGGGCCATCGCCTCGCCGCTGGTCGCGTCCAGCCTGATCGAATGGTTCGGCCCCTCTGCGCTGTTTGTGCTGATGGCGGGTGGCCATGCGGTTCTGGTGATCTTCGGCGTCATCCGCATGCGGGCACGACCAACACGGCGCGCCCGCACGCGCTATGTCTATGCCCCGCGCACCTCGTTTCTGATCGGTCGTCTGACAGGCCGCAGCCGAGAAGAGCCTTTGCCCGAAGACGGTCAAACAAAAGGCTGAATTCTGTGGCTTCCGGGATATGGGCCGCATCGCGCGGACAGGTGTATTTGACCAGAGCATTCGATGCGCAAACTTATTCCGGGCCTCTGGATGTTCTGGATCGGGGCCGCAGCCGCCGTCGGCGCAACCTATCTTTTTCCTATCAGTGCAAAGCGGGGCGGGATATCTTGATGCCTCTGCCCCCCACAGCCCCTGACCTTGCCGCGCTGGACGAGGCGATCACCGCGATCTGTGCCAACGGCCTGCTGCAAGACCACGGATTAAGCTGGTCCGCCACATTGGGCGATGTCAAAAGCGCCATGTTCGCCGCCCACGTCACCCCGCCGAACGCCGTGCTCGACATCCCCCTCGGCCAGATCGCCACGCATACAGCCGGCATGAAACCCGACCTGACACAGGGCGAGATGCTGACCGACAAACACGGCTCTCTTGGCCTGCACAACCGCATTTCCCTATCGGCGCTTCGCCCCGAAGGCACCAAAGGCACGCGCGGCAAATACTTCTACTCCAACACCAACTGCACCGTGCTCGGTTCCCTGATCGAAGGGCTGGGCGGCACAAATACGCGACAGGTCCTCACCTCGAAAACGCCATCCGGGAACGGCGGCGCATTGGTGGCGCATTGGTGGCGATCACCGGCACAGGAAGGGTCGTTACCCCAATTGGCAAGGCCGCCTGAAACCCGCCCAATATGAGCGCCTGATCCAAAAGGTGCTTGCCGCCTTGCGATAGGCCGCGACAGACGCTGGCCCTTGGCGATGTCCTGCGTTAAAGCAGGCACAAACCAGACGAAGGCGCATCACATGGCACGAATTCTTATCACCTCGGCGATCCCCTACATCAACGGGATCAAACACTTGGGCAACCTTGTGGGCAGCCAGTTGCCCGCCGACCTTTACGCCCGCTACATGCGCCAGCGCGGCAACGAGGTGATGTTCATCTGCGCCACCGACGAACACGGCACCCCCGCCGAACTGGCCGCCGCCAAGGCCGGCAAACCGGTCGATGAATTCTGCGCCGAAATGCACGCAGTCCAAAAGGAAATTGCCGATGGTTTCCGCCTGTCGTTCGACCATTTCGGCCGCTCTTCCAGCCCGCAGAACCGTAAACTGACCCAGCATTTCGCCGGACGTCTGGCCGATGCGGGCCTGATCGAGGAAGTCTCGGAACGTCAGGTCTATTCCAACGCCGACGGGCGGTTCCTGCCCGACCGCTATATCGAAGGCACCTGCCCGAACTGCGGCTATGACAGCGCGCGTGGCGACCAATGCGAAAACTGCACCAAGCAGCTGGACCCGACCGACCTGATCAACCCGCGCTCGGCGATCTCCGGCTCGACCGACCTTGAAGTCCGTGAAACAAAACACCTCTACCTGCGCCAGTCAAAACTGAAAGACACGCTCGACGCGTGGATCAGCTCCAAGACCGACTGGCCGATCCTGACCACCTCGATCGCCAAGAAATGGCTGCACGACGGCGACGGCCTTCGGGATCGCGGCATCACCCGCGACCTGCATTGGGGCGTTCCGGTCAAAAAGGGCGAGGAAGACTGGCCCGGCATGGAAGGCAAAGTGTTCTACGTCTGGTTTGACGCGCCGATAGAATACATCGCGGGCACAGCGGAATGGGCCGATGCGAACGGCCTGCCGGCCGAGGCATGGCAGCGCTGGTGGCGCACGGACAAAGGCGCCGAAGATGTTCGATATGTGCAATTTATGGGCAAGGACAACGTGCCCTTCCACACCCTGTCTTTCCCCGCTACGATCATCGGTTCCGGCGAGCCATGGAAGCTTGTCGACTACATAAAATCATTCAATTATCTGAACTATGACGGCGGCCAGTTCTCAACCTCGAAAGGGCGCGGCGTCTTCATGGACCAGGCCCTGTCGATCCTGCCCGCCGATTACTGGCGTTGGTGGCTTTTGTCCCATGCCCCCGAAAGCAGCGATTCCGAATTCACCTGGGAAAACTTCCAGATGTCGGTGAACAAAGACCTGGCCGACGTGCTGGGTAACTTTGTCAGCCGGATCACAAAATTCTGCCGCTCCAAATTTGGCGAAGAGGTGCCGCAGGGCGGCACATACGGCCCGCGTGAGGAACAGCTGATCGCCGACCTCGCCACCCGTATCCGCGCCTACGAGGGCTTCATGGAGGCGCTGGAGGTCCGAAAATCGGCGAATGAGCTGCGTGCGATCTGGGCGCTCGGCAACGAATACCTGCAAGAAGCCGCCCCCTGGACCGCCTTCAAGACCGACGTGGATGCCGCTGCCGCCATGACCCGCCTGTCCCTGAACCTGATCCGCGTTTACGGCGTATTGTCCGCCCCTTTCATCCCCGACGCCGCAAGCGCGATGCTGGCGGGAATGCATACGGAGGACAGAACGTGGCCCGACGACGTGGCAACGGCCCTGACCGCCCTGCCCGCAGGCCATGCCTTTACCGTGCCAGAGGTTCTGTTCAACAAAATTACCGACGAAGAGCGCGAAGACTGGCAACAGCGATTTTCCGGCGTGCGGACGTGAGTATTTAAAGAACAAAGTAACAAAACAGGGTTTCTTTTTGGTTCAAATATCCACGCGCGGAACGCGCAAACCCCGAGCCCCGCAAGGGGCGAGACAAATGGACTCCTGCCGCAGGCAGGCCCTTTGGATCAGCGCTCGTGAAACGCCTCTCGCGATTTGTACAGCGGCTTGGTCAGATAATGCAGGATGGTCTTCTCGCCCGTGTGCAACTCGACTGTCGCTTGCATACCGGGCCGGATTTCCACCTCGGACTGGCGCGGCGTCAGATGCGTTGTATCCACCCGCAGCGTCACCTTGTAATGCGGATCGCCATCGCGCACGCGCTCGTCCTTGAAGGTATCCGCACTGAGGAACTGCACTTCGCCCTTCAATGTGCCATAAATGGTATAATCATAAGCGGTCAGCTTGATCGTGGCCTCTTGGCCTGGCCGGATGTTCGCTATGTCCTTGGGCTTGACCCGCGCCTCTACCAGCAACTCCTCGTCCAGCGGGATGATTTGCAGGATTTCCTCGCCCGGACGCACCACACCGCCGATCGTCGTGACCGACAGGGTGTTTACGATTCCGCGCATCGGCGATGTCAGAATCGTCCGGTTCAACTGGTCCTGTCCGCCCTTCAATCCCTGCCGCAGCGATGTCAATTCCTTCAGCGTGTCGGAAAAGCTTTGTGCGCGGTCCAGTTCCATCTGTGTGACCGTTTCGTCATAGCGGATCTTGGCATCCGCATGGGCCTTGCGCGCGCGGGTCACCTCGATCAGCGAAACGATCTTGCGGTCCAGCATATTCTCCAGCAGCGTCTTTTCCTTCTCGGCCTGCGCCAACACGCTTTTCGCGCCATCGCGCCGACTGGTGAAATCGGATTGCCGCGCCTTCAAAAGCGCCATCTCGGAGTCCACAATTCCGGGCGACCGCAGCGCCAGCGCATCGGGCACATCGAATTCGAAGGCCCCTGCCATTTCGGCCTCCAGCCTCAAACGGCGGATATCCAGCCCGGTGATCTGGTTTTGCAGATCATCAACCTGCGCCTGAAACTGCGTCCCGTACAGGCGCGCCAGAACATCACCGGGCTGCACGATGTCGCCCTCTGCCACCAGAAGTTCGGCCAGAATGCCACCTTCAAGGTTCTGGATGATCTGCGGGCGGCTTGACGATACGAACGCGCCCTCGGCCCGCACAATCTCGTCCACCCATGCAAAGGCGGCCCATAGCAAAAACACCACCAGCGTTGCCAGCGACAGCCAGATTGTCAGGCTGGGCCCGCGCATACCCCGGCTCAGTCGGGCGTCAAGGATGGCCATCAGCCCGCCCCCCCTCTTTCGCCTTGGTCAGATGTGCCAGAACCGCGTCGCGTGGACCGTCCACCGTCAACCGTCCGTTTTGCAGGATACAGGTGCGTTCGGTCAGCGACAGGATCGGCACACGGTGGGTGGCAATGACCGCCGTGCGGCCGGAAAGCCATGTATTCAACCGGCTGACCAGCGTGTTTTCCAGCGTCTGGTCCAGTGCCGCAGTGGGTTCGTCCAGCAGCACGACGCGCGGATCCTGCAACCACAGGCGCGCCCAGCCGATGCTTTGGCGCTGACCGATTGACAGGCCCTCGCCGCCGTCGCGTATTTCCAGATCAAGGCCCTTGTGGTGGCCGCGCACATATTGCCCGATCCCTGCGAAATCAAGCGCCCGGAACAGGTGCTCGTCGTCGATCTCGAGCATGTTCATCGCCAGATTGTCGCGCAATGTGCCGGTGAACAGGCGCACATCCTGCGACAGATAGCCGACGTTGCGGCGAATATCCTTTGTCTCCAGCTGGGCCATATCCACACCGTCAATCAGAACGCGACCCGCGGTCGGCGCGTAGAGCCCTGACAATAGCTTCAGCAGGGTCGATTTACCCGACCCGTTCGCCCCGAGAACCGCGATCCTTTGACCGGGTTTGATCACCAGCCCCGCGATGTCCAGCGTCGGCGGGCCATCGGGATCATAGCGGAATTCGAGCCCGCGCAATTCAAACCCGCCGTCCAGCGTGTCACGGCGCAGATAGGTGCGGGCGGGGTCGTGGTCCATCTCGGTGGCGGCAATGGCGTCCAGGCCGACCAGCGCCCCCTTGACGTTGCTCCACCGTGCCATTGTGCCAGCAAGCTGGGTCAGTGGCGCAAGGGTGCGGCTGGTCAGGATGCCCACCGCGATGATCGTGCCCACGGTAAATTCCCCCGCGAACACCATATAGGTGCCGACCACGACCGCCATGATATAGGTCGTCTGCTGCACGCCCTGCGACCAGAACGTCAAGGCCGAGGCGATCTTGCGCTGCTCTGACGACTTCAACGCCGACAGCGCGGTCAACTCTCCCCAAAGGCGGGCATAGCGGTCTTCTGCGCGTTGGGATTTCAGCGTCTCCTGCTCGAATATCACCTCGTGCAACAGGCGGCTGGACCGCGCGCTGGCGCCTTGGGTTTCCTGCGTCAGACGCATCATTTTCTTCTGCATGAAATAGC
Source organism: Pseudogemmobacter sp. W21_MBD1_M6 (assembly GCF_052119585.1). NCBI lineage: Bacteria > Pseudomonadati > Pseudomonadota > Alphaproteobacteria > Rhodobacterales > Paracoccaceae > Pseudogemmobacter > Pseudogemmobacter sp. W21_MBD1_M6. The sequence goes on from NZ_JBGQOJ010000007.1 coordinate 131,015, forward strand.
CCGGTAGCACCATCAATATGCCCCCCAGAACCAGTATCCACACAACGTTCCCCGCGATTGAGGCGACAAGCAACAAGAACACGATCAGGAACGGAAGGTCCGTCAATGTGCCGATCGACGAGGCGGTGAAGAACTCGCGCACCGACCCAAATTCGCGCATGGCGCTGAACAACCCGCTGGGCGAATTGGGGCGCTTGCCCGATTGCATCGCCAGAAGACGCGCCATCAACAGCTTTTGCACCGATAGTTCGATGGATCGCCCGGCCCCGTCCACCAGATGCGACCGCGCCATTTTCAACATCGCCTCCATCACGATGGCCAGCAGCGCGCCTAGCGCCAGCACCCACAGCGTGGCGACGGATTGATGCGGGATCACGCGGTCGTAGACCTGCAATGAAAACAGCGCCACCGCGACCGCCAGAAGGTTGGCCACCAAAGACCCAAGGGCGACTTCGGCCAACTGGCGGCGGTATTTCGGGAACTCGCCCCAGAACCAGTGCGGCTGGGCCGATGCGGCCCCGTGCGCCTTGTCCAACTGCATGACCGAAGGTTGCGCCTGTAACAGGATACCCGAAAAGAACGGCTCGAATTCGCGCAGCGATACCTCGGCGCGGTCTTCGGTGCAGGACGGATCATAGATCGTCAGAACGTCGGCGTCTTGCGACAGAACCAACAGGAACTGGCCGCTAACCATAGAGGCGATCGCGGGCCACAACTGTGGCTCGGTTGCGCTGACCGAGGTGATCTGCGTATCCAGCCCCGAGGCGGCAAGGGCTGCCTGCATCGCGTGAATGCTTATGTTGCCACTGGCGCTGCCAATGCCGGGGGCCGCGTTTTGCAGGCTGTCCAGCAAATCGGCGGGTAGAACCCGCACCCCGAGCACCGAAGCATAGATCGCCAACAGATCGACCCGCGCCTGAACCTTGGGCGCGACAGTGCTGCGTGCGGATGTGATCGCCGGGTCCAGCGCGGGCACGGCCTTGGGCAATGACGCCAGATTGGCGGCGCTGTTCGTCTTTATGTCAAAGGCTACGGGGGTCGCGCTCAAATCTCGCTCCCGTTGGCCAGGGCGCCACGGGCGCGCGCGATATCCAGCCGGACCAGCGCCGCCTCGTATTCAAGGCCGACGTTGTCCTGTTCGCTGCGGGCCAGACTTTCGTAAATACCGACCACATCCATGACAGAGCGTTGCCCCGCCTCGAATTGTTCCTGAAACAGGTCCAGATTGGCGCGGGCCTGTTCGGTCAACGCGCCAGTGTCCTGCTTCTGCCGCTCCAGCGCGACCAGTTTTTGTTCCAGGCTGCGCAGGCGACGGTTGGCGTTCTCTTCGGCCTGCCCCACACCGGCCTCTGCCGCCTCGTTCGTTGTTTCAAGCGCCTTCAGGCTGGCCCCTGTGCCAAGGCCCAGCATCCGCTCTGCCTGCACCTTCAGCCCGATATGGGTGCCGTTCGACCCGACAGATCCGCCCGCAGACACCCCCGGAAGAAAGCCTGCGCGTTCCACTTTCGCCTGCGCGACCTTGCGGTCGCGCTCTGCCTCGGCCAGCAGAACCGTCAGGGGCTTGGCAAACGCGTCAGGCTGGCCGACGGCGGAAATGCCGCGCACCTGATCCAGCGGGCCTGCCGCCATAGCGTTCAGTTCGGCGATTGCGGTATTTGCGGCGGCGGTTTGCTGCGACATTTCCGAATTGATCTCGTTCAGCTTTTGCCGCAGCACGTTCAGATCGGACGCGTCCGACACACCGCCGCGCACGCGCTCTGCCATGATCCGCTCGAACCGCGTCATATTGGTCAGCGCCCGCGATGACACCGCCGCCTTTTCACGGGCCTTTTCGGCCGTCACATACAAGGATAGCCCGGTATAGATACGGTCGTTCGTATCCATCGATAGGGTCACGGCGGCGGCCTCGACATCGGATTTCGCGAAATCGCGTTCCGCCTGTTTCTTGCCGTTGTCGAACAACACCTGATTGACCAGAAGTTCGGCCACCACCTGCCCCAAAGAGGTCAGGCTGATCGACGGCCCGATCGTGGGCAGCCAGTTCTTCGACTGCGCCTCTGCCCGCAGTTTTGCGGCGCGCAGTTCTGCCTCGGCGCCACGGCTGCTGGCGGCAAGCACCGATTGCGCAACCTGATCGAACGCGCTGCCCGTGGCAAGAATGGTCTGTCGGTGCAACAGGCTGGAAATCAACGGCGAGTGCACGACACCGGGGTCCGCCACCAGACTGCGCGACCGCTGAACGCCAGGCGCAGGGCCAGCCGCATCACCCAGACAACCCGACAGGGCAAACGCCGCTGCCAGAACCGTCAGTGCGCGCAACGCTTGCCTTTTCACCCGTTTGTCCCCTTTGTCCGGTGCCGCCAGCCCTGTCCGGCTATATGATAACCGTATGAATATCGTCGTCTATCAACAGGTTACCAGCGGCATTCCCCAGAGAGTACCCGTCATAGTCCTGCCCGTTGGCAGAAACATTCTGGCCGGTCGCGCTGGCCCCGCTGACCACGACAGTGTCCTGCACCCCGCCATCGTGACCGCCATGGATCGTGACCGTATCGGTTTCTTGCGACAGGGCCAGCAACTGTTCCTCGGTGATCGTCAGGGCAAAACCGTCGGCATAGCTGAGGTCGATCTCGGTGATGCCGTGGTCTGTCAGGGTCATGTTCGACATGTTGAAATCAGCGCCGGAATCAAGCACCAGCAATGTGCCGGATGTGTTATGCGCGGCATCTTCCGACGTGATCACCAGTTGCGATCCATCGGGAACGACGGTGTTGAAGGCGATATAGGTATCGTTGAATTCAGGGTTGTCGAAGGCGCGAAAGGCGACCTGCGTCGTTGTGCCGTCCGGCGCGATCTGAAAGATCGAAATCGCGTCTTCAGTGCTTTCGATGTTGATGCCGCGCACGCCGTTCACGCCAGAATCGTTGACCGCCGTGATCATCGGATTGTCTGGCGCAATGGTATCCACGTCCAGGGTTTGCGTGATTTCCCTGGTGTTCGCGGCAAGGTCGGTCGCAACGATCATAACGGTCGATGTGTAGTCGCCGCCCGGGATCTCGCTGGCGTCAAAGGACACCGACCAGTTGCCATTGGCCGCGACGGTTGCGGCATGGGTCGTGCCCTCGAATGTCACGTTGACGGTTGAGCCAACCTCGGTTTTGCCGGTCAGCATAAAGCCGTCTTTGGCCTCTGCCGCGTTGATGATGTTATCGCCTTCGACAGGTGTTGCAGAACTGGCAAGATCGCGCACCAGGGTGTCGACCTTGACAGAGCTGTTGATCACGCTGGTGTTGTTGGCGCTGTCGGTGGCGGTCACCTTGATATCCGACAGGTATTCACCCGCGCGGATCTGCGACGCTGCAAAACCGGCGGTCCAGCTTCCATCTGCGGCCACCGTCGCCAACCGCGTCACACCGTCCAGCTGCACCGACACGCGAGAACCCGGTTCGACCGTGCCGGACAGGATCACACCGTTCGACGCCTCGACGGCGTTGATGATGGTGTCGGTTTCGATCGGGGTAGCGGACAGGGCAAAGTCCTGCACGACCGTGTCGATCTTGACCGTATCAGTGACACTGACGGTATTGCCCGCCGCATCGGTCATTGTGGCCAAAATATTCGCGCTTTCGGTATCTGCCGGAATATTGGCAGCGCTGAAATTGGCGGACCAGCTTCCATCCACATCAGCGACAACGGGGCGCGTGACATCGCCCAGCGTGACGTTGACGATTGCGCCCGGCGTCGCGGTTCCGGTCAGAACCACCCCATCCGAGGCTTCGACCTTGTTGATGATGTCATCGCCTTCGATCACGGCGGCACCAAGGGTCAGATGACCCGCGACGGTATCGACATCCACAGACTGCGTCGCCGTGGACACATTGCCCACCGCGTCGGTCGAGGTAGCGACCAGCGTCGTGCTGTATTCGCCCTGCGCAATGTCGGACGCGCCAAAGCCAACCGTCCAGTTGCCGTACGTATCGACTGTGGCCGCGTGGGTTACATTGCCGAATTTCACCGAAACCGTGGAACCGGGCGTGGTGCTGCCGTTCAAGACAATGCCGTCCTCGGCCTCGGCGGCGTTGACGATGTTGTCGCCGGCGATCCGGCCCGACCCGAACGCGACCTCGTTCAGCGTATCGACCCTGACCGTGTGGGTCACAGTGGTCGCATTCCCCGCCGCGTCTGTCGCGATGGCCTTCAGGTCGGCGGTGTAATCACCCGATGTGATTTCGGATGCGGCAAAGGTTGCCGTCCATGCCCCTGTCGGCGCGACCGTCGCCATATGCGACACCGTGCCAAAGCTGACCTGAACCGTCGATCCCGGCTCGGATGTGCCGGTCAGGGTGACACCGTTGTCGGCCTCGACCTTGTTGATGATGTTGTCGGTCTCTATCGTGGCCGTGCCGAAGGCCACGTTTGCCACGGTATCGACGTGAACCGTATCCGTCACACTATGGATGTTGCCTGCGCTGTCGGTCGCCGTGGCCACCAGCGGCGCGTCGTATTCGCCAGCCGGAATATCGCCCGCCGTAAAACTGGCGGTCCAGCTGCCGTCTTGCGCCACAACAGCCGCGCGGGTGACGCTGCCGAATTTGACCTCGACGCTTGATCCGGGTTCCGATGTGCCTGTCAGGATAACGCCATTCGCCGCCTCGGTCTGGCTGATAACATCGTTGCCTTCGACCGGCGTGGTCGAAAAGGTCACATTGGACAGGGTGTCAACGCGCACAGTACCGCTGGAACTGCTGACATTGCCGTTCTCGCTGGTCGAGACAGCTGTAATCGTCGCATCGTATTCCCCTACGGGAACCTCGGATGCCGTGAAATCCACGGTCCAGCTGCCGTCATTCGCCACCGTGGCCGCCCGTGTGACGCCCTGGAATGTCACATCGACCGTGGCGCCGGGTTGGGTGCTGCCGGTCAGGGTGATGCCATCCGCCGCTTCTGTCTTATTGATCACGCCGTTGCCTTCAACGGCCGAGTTGAAGACCTCGACAAAGGAGAGCGTATCGACGTCCAGCGTGCCGGTGACGATATTGATGTTGCCTGCGGTGTCTGTGGCCCTGGCGGTCAGCGTCGCCTGATACACACCCTCGGGGATTTCGGACGGGACAAAGACAGCCGCCCATGTGCCGCTCTCGTCCGCCGTCACAGTGTGGGTCACATTGCCCAACGTCACCTCGACGACCGATCCGGCCTGCGCGGTTCCGGTCAGCGTCACGCCCGCATCCGCCTCGCTGGCGTTGATCAGGGTGTCGCCGCCGGACAGATTGGCGTCAAAGCCCACCATTCCGACGGTGTCGACATGAACCGTGCCGGTGCTCACAGTGATGTTGCCTGCCGTATCGGTGGCGGTCACCGTGATGCCCGCGTCGTATTCGCCCAAGCCCAGATCGCCATTCGCGAAGACCACCGACCATGTGCCGTCTTCGGCAACGGTTGCGGGATGCGTCACGGAACCGATCTGCACGGCGACAGTCGATCCGACCTGCGTCGTGCCGGTCAGCGTTACCCCGTCCTCGGCCTCGGTTTTGTTGATGATATTGTTACCGGCGATGGATCCGCTGTTCAGCGACACAGCGCCGACAGTGTCGATATGCACAATACTGGATACGGTATTCATGTTTCCGTGCACATCGGTCGTGGTCGCGGTGATTGTCGCGTCATATTCGCCGGTTGCAACATCGGCGGCATCAAATGCGACCGACCATGTGCCGTTCTCTGTCACAACCGTCTGCAACGTCTTGTCGCCAAGGGTAACATCCAGCGTCGCGCCCGCAGTCGAGGTGCCCGTCACCACCACGCCGCCGTCATGCTCGGCCAGATTGACCGTTCCGTCGATACCGACCATGCTGGCGCCGATGGTGATCGGGTCCGCAATCGTGTCGATCAGGATCGTTTCGGTGACCGTGGCAGAGTTGCCCTGCGCGTCTACCGTGGTCACAAGAACCTCTGTTTCGTGTTCGCCGCCGGGAACCTGATCCGGGCTAAAGACCACAACCCAGCTTCCGTCGCCGCCAGCGGTCGTTGTCTGGCTTTCATTGCCGATGGTCACGATCACTGTCGCGCCCGGCTCTGTTGTGCCGCCGATGGTCACGCCCTGGTCATGGGCATCCGCGTTGACGAAGTCATCAACTGCGACAACGCCTTCGCTCACATCCACATCAGGCGCGGTGGTGTCGATCACGACGACCGGCCCGTCAAGGTCGACATTCGCGCCCTCGGGTTCGACCACCAGAACGGTCGAGGAATAATCACCATCCGCCGGAAGGTTCTCGCCCTCGAATGTGACGGCCCAATACCCATCGCCGCCTGCGGTGGTGGTCAATGTCACGTCGCCGATGGTGACTGAAACACTGGAACCGGCCTGCGCCTGCCCCGTAATCGTGACAACCTGCGCCGCATCGGCCCCGCTGACAACAACATCCGTTTCGGGGTCATTCACCGATGCCGCCGTGCGCGCCGCCGAAGAACCGGTCACGTCGGTATTCAGGTAATTCGCAGCAATCAAAGCCGCGCCGCCAGCGGCGGCCGTGGCGCCGACTGCGCCGACAGCCCCCGCAGCACTTGCCAGCAGACCTGCACCGCCGGACGCAACCGCGCCGAAAATCCCGCCAAGCCCACGATGTTCGCTTGCTTCGATGACATCGGACAAAACGGCGTTATCGGCGAAATACAAGTCGTCGCCGCCATCCCACTTACCCCAGCTTTTCGAGGGTCCGTACTGGGCGTATTGCGCCTGCCCCTCAAGGTCGGACACGATCACTTCGGACAATTGCCCGTCAGAACTGATAAACAACCGGCAAGCAGGCGCGCCCCCGTCGGGGAAGAAATTCTCGAGCACGACCACACGACCATCGATCAACGTCACTTCAAGGACGGACCCCTGCCGGACATAGCTGACCACATCGTGCTGATTGAGGTTTAGGGAAACATCGGATCCGGGCTGAAGCGAAATCGCATTATTTTCATCACCTGCAACAGCGCCACGATGAATTCCGGACACACGTCCACGCACGATAAAATTAATCGCCTGCATACTGTCACCTACTCGCCTCGACACGTGCCATTTTTTTGGCACTTTTTTATACTAATTACTCGCTAACTATACGAAAGAACGTACATTCACCAGAAAAAAGTCATTCCACCGCCACAATTTGTAGTGCCCGCATGGATATATGGGTGATACCCCTTGCCGATGCGTCAATGCGGTTTGCCGCCATGCCTGTCCAAACCCCGGCCAGTTCAGCGGAAATCACAGCACCTGCGGCCGGACCTGAACCGGCACCCCGCGCAAACGGTGATCTGTGGCGGGCTGCAACGTTTCGCCAAGGGGGGATGCAACAACTTTCAGGTCCGCAGGATCTGAAACAGATCGAACCCGGGCGCTTCAGACGCGCATCGACACAGCTGAATGCTGCGCTACTGACATTTCAAGTGATTGGTGCGGGCGGTGGGACTCGAACCCACACGGGCATACGCCCCTCAGATTTTAAGTCTGGTCTGTCTACCATTCCAGCACGCCCGCATCTGGCGCTGTCTTCAATTTCCTGCATCGGGCCTATATCGGACCTGAAAACAGTCTCCTCGTCGCAACACCTTGATCCGTATGCACGATCCATCCCAGACGCAAGGATTTTACGCCCCACGGCCCTGCCATTCCACCATGCAGAAACCGACAAGCGTCGCGCACCATAGCCGACGGGGCGGAAAGGTAAAGTGGCCGTGGCGGCCTAAAGATCGACGCCCGGCTCTTTGGAGATCATATTGCGTTCCGGCAACCAGGGGTTCAGCTTCAGCGCCTCGCGCAGCGCCGATTGCGCGGCCTTGGTCCGCCCCAACCCCTGCAACGTCAGCGCCAGTCCCGCCATCGCGGCGATGTGGTCCGGTGCCAGCTCCAGCGCCTTTTCGAGATCCCCGACCGCCAAAGGGTAATCCATGCGCAAGAAGTTCACAAACGCCCGCTGGTTGTACCCTTCGGCATAGCCGGGGCAATACGCGATCAGCGCGTCAAACGCGACAATCGCCGCGTCGAAATCATAGGCCGCGCGGTGCTTCATCCCCCGATCCAGCATCTCTTGCGCCACCGCATCCGGCGCTTTTGACCAGATTTCCCATAACTGGTTGGTCAGCGCACGCGCTTCCATCTCGTTCGGCGCGTCTTTGACCGCAGACATCAATTCCGACTTGCGGGGGTCTTGGTCGGTGACAACCGGACAGGTCTGCGCAAAGGCAGGGCTGGCAAGAAACAACAGGAACACGATGCGCTTCATACATGCAATGATGGCGCATCAAATCCAACCGTCAAGGGGGCGTCAAGGTCGGGCGCTATAATCCGCCCTCTTTCACCGCCTCCATCGCCACATAGGTCGATGTATTCGCGATATGGGGCAGCATGGAAATCCGGTCCGCCAGCACCGCGCGATAGGCGGGCATGTCCTGTGTGCGGACCTTCAACAGATAGTCAAAGCTGCCCGCGATCATGTGGCATTGCTCGACTTCGGGAATATCGCGCACAGCTTTGTTGAACGCGGCAAGGGCGGCTTCGCGCGTGTCGGCCAGCCGGACCTCGACAAATGCGACATGGTCGATGCCCAGACGTATCGGGTCCAGCAGGGCGCGATACCCTGTGATATAGCCCTCGGTCTCCAGCCGTTTCAGACGCGCCTGGGTCGGTGATTTGGACAGGCCGATGCGATCGGCAAGCTCGGTCACGCTGATCCGCCCTTCAGTCGTCATAATCCGCAGAATCGACCTGTCGAAACGATCCAACCGCGCATCACTTATTTGCATCGCATTCCCCCTGAAAATCAGTGAATAAAACCAGCCGTTGACGCAGATAAGATCAAATGGCTTTTGTTTCGGATGTAGAGTAGGCGAATTCATTGGAGTTTGCCATGCCTCACGATCGCTTTCCATCCCTGCGCGCCGAAATTGACAGCCACAAATACGCCGACGAGGCAAAGGCCCTGACCGCCCTGATCGAAACCGCCGATCTTGACGCCGCGACCCGCAAAAAGATCACCGCGCGCGCCGCCGCTTTGGTTCGTGATATCCGCGGTTCGGCAAAGCCCGGCCTGATGGAAGTGTTCCTTGCGGAATACGGTCTGTCCACCGACGAGGGCGTCGCCCTGATGTGTCTGGCAGAGGCCCTGCTGCGAGTGCCCGACGCCGATACCATCGACGCCCTGATCGAGGATAAGATCGCCCCCAGCGACTGGGGCAAGCACCTTGGCCACTCCTCGTCCTCGCTGGTCAACGCATCGACATGGGCATTGATGCTGACGGGCAAGGTTCTGGACGAGGGCGAAACGGGCATGGCCCGCCGTCTGCGCGGTGCCGTCAAACGCATGGGCGAGCCGGTGATCCGCAGCGCGGTGGCCCGCGCGATGAAGGAAATGGGCAAGCAGTTCGTGCTGGGGGAAAACATTCAGGGCGCGATGACCCGCGCCGCCGCGATGGAGGCCAAGGGCTACACCTATTCCTACGATATGCTGGGCGAAGCCGCGCGCACCGATGCGGACGCTAAGCGCTATCACCTGTCCTACTCCCGCGCGATTTCCGCGATTGCCAATGCCTGCACCAAGGACGACATCCGGTCCAATCCCGGCATTTCGGTCAAGCTGTCCGCGCTGCATCCCCGCTATGAAGAAGCGCAAAAGCAACGCGTGATGGAAGAGCTGGTGCCGCGGGTCAAATCGCTGGCGGCGCTGGCGAAATCCGCCGGTATGGGTTTTAACATCGACGCCGAAGAGGCCGACCGCCTGTCGCTGTCGCTTGACGTGATCGAGGCCGTGCTGTCCGACCCAAGCCTTGCGGGCTGGGACGGCTTCGGCGTGGTCGTGCAGGCCTATGGCCCCCGCGCCGCATCAACCATAGAATTCCTGTATGCCCTGGCCGAAAGTCTGGACCGCCGCATCATGGTGCGACTGGTAAAAGGTGCGTATTGGGATACAGAAATCAAACACGCACAGGTTATGGGCGAATCCGGCTTTCCGGTTTTCACCCGCAAACCGTCGACCGATGTCAGCTATATCGCCAATGCCCGCCGCCTGATGGGCATGACCGACCGCATCTATCCGCAATTCGCCACCCACAACGCCCATACCGTTGCCGCCGTTCTGGAAATGGCCACAGACCCGCGCGCGTTCGAATTCCAGCGCCTGCACGGCATGGGCGAGCGTTTGCATGACATCGTTCTGACCGCCGAAGGCACCCGCTGCCGCGTCTACGCCCCCGTCGGCGAACACCGCGACCTGCTGGCCTACCTTGTGCGCCGCCTGCTTGAGAACGGCGCGAACAGTTCGTTCGTGAACCAGATCGTCGACGAGGACGTCAGCCCCGAAACCGTCGCCTCTGATCCCTTCGCCGAGGTCGAAAGCTATCTGGCGGACCCGCACAACCCCGCTATCAAACGCGGTCCGAACCTCTACTCCGACCGGCGCAATTCAAAAGGATGGGACATCACTCACGCGCCTGACCTTGCCGGACTCGACGATGGGCGCACCGCCTACATGCACGAGATATTTGCCGCCACATCGGTGATCGTCGGCGAAACCGAAGGCCCCGGAACGATTGCCGTGGTGAACCCCGCCGTCCCGACAGAGGTGGTGGGCTATGTGACGCTGGCCGACGAAGCCGACATCGCAAAGGCGCTGGACGCCGCCGCCCCGTGGCATGCACCGCACGCCAAGCGCGCAGAGGTGCTGAACAGGGCCGCCGACCTGTTCGAGGACAACCACGCCCGGATCTTTGCCATCCTGACGCGCGAGGCCGGAAAATCCCTGCCCGATGCGATCGGCGAACTGCGCGAGGCAGTGGATTTCCTGCGTTACTACGCGAACGAGGCGGTCAAACAATCCGCCCCCGCACGCGGTATATTCACCTGCATTTCCCCGTGGAACTTTCCGCTCGCGATCTTCGCGGGTCAGATCGCCGCCGCCCTTGCCGCCGGAAACGGTGTTCTTGCCAAACCGGCGGAACAGACCCCGCTGATCGCCGATCTGGCGGTGCGCCTGATGCTGCAAGCCGGCGTTCCCCCGGCCGCCTTGCAGGTGTTGCACGGCACCGGTGCCAGCGTCGGTCGCGCGCTGACCAGCGACCCACGGATCGGCGGCGTGGCCTTCACCGGCTCGACCGCCACCGCGCAGGCCATCCGCCGCGCCATGGCCGACAACCTGTCGCCCGATGCCACGCTGATCGCCGAAACCGGCGGGCTGAATGCCATGATCGTCGATTCAACCGCCCTGCCGGAACAGGCCGTGCGCGATGTGGTGCAAAGCGCGTTCCAGTCGGCCGGTCAGCGCTGCTCTGCCCTGCGCTGCCTCTATGTGCAGGACGACATCGCCGAGAATTTCACCAAAATGCTGTTCGGCGCGATGAAAGAGCTGAAGATCGGCAACCCTTGGGACATCTCGACCGACGTCGGTCCCGTAATTGACCTGCGCGCCCTGACGGGCATCGCCGACTACATCACCGACGCGCGCGCCGCGGGCAAGGTTCTGTTCGAACTCGACACACCGCCGGAGGGTTATTTCATTGCCCCCACCGTGATCAGGGTCAGCGGCATCGCCGAAATGGACCGCGAGATTTTCGGCCCCGTCCTGCATATCGCCACCTTCAAGGCGGGCCAGATCGACCGCGTGATCGCCGACATCAACGCCACCGGCTATGGCCTGACCTTTGGCCTGCACACCCGCATCGACGACCGCGTGCAGCACATCGTCGAACGCATCCGCGCGGGCAACGTCTATGTGAACCGCAACCAGATCGGCGCGATTGTCGGCAGCCAGCCCTTCGGCGGCGAGGGCATGTCCGGCACCGGCCCAAAGGCGGGCGGGCCGAACTATCTGCCGCGCTTCACCGCGCCCGAAAAGATGGTTTTTGACGGCACCGCGTCGGGCGAGGTCAACCTGACCGCCCTGCAATCGGCCCTGACAAACGCCGCCCTGCCGCAATCGGTGCAGAAAACCACCATCCTGCCCGGCCCAACCGGCGAATCGAACCGCCTGTCGCTGTATCCGCGTTTGCCAATCCTGTGCCTTGGCCCGACGGCAGAGGTGGCAGAGCGTCAGGTGCAGGCGGCCTTTGATGCGGGCGGCGTCGGTGTCGCGGTCGCGGGTGCACTGCCCCCCGAGGCGCTGCAAACCCTGTCCGGCTTTTCCGCCGCCGTGTGGTGGGGCCCAGAGGATCAGGCCCGCGCCTATACCCGCGCGCTTGCCGCACGCGACGGCACCATCATCCCGCTGCTGACCGGCGGGCTGGATGCAGCCCGCGTTCTGGTAGAACGTCACGTCTGCGTCGACACAACCGCATCGGGGGGCAACGCGCAACTGCTGGCCGAGGTGGGTAACGCTTGACGAAACCGGCAACATGGGGGAGCGTGCCCCCATGTTCCCGATCCGCGACCACAACCCGTCCCTGAAGACACCCTATGTCACCTATGTGATCATCGCCATCAACGTGGCGGTGTTCCTGTTGTCATTGCCATTGGCCACCAATGACGCGGCCCTTGGCGCGTTCTACGGCACTTGGGCGATGATCCCTGAACGTGTGTCGGGCGGGGTGCAGCCCTACACGCTGGTCACCTCGATCTTTCTGCATGGCGGGCTGATGCACCTTGCGGGTAACATGCTGTTCCTATGGATTTTCGGCGACAATCTGGAAGAGGAACTGGGGCATCGCGGCTTTGCCCTGTTCTACCTTGTCTGCGGCATCGGCGCGTCACTGGCACAGGTGCTGGCAGACCCCGCGTCCTTGGTTCCGACCGTTGGTGCATCGGGTGCGATCGCGGGGGTGATGGGCGGCTACCTGCTGCTGTTCCCAAAGGCGAAGGTCGACGTGCTGTTCATCTTCGTGATCTTCTTCAAGATCTTCCCAATCCCCGCATGGATCATGCTGGGCATCTGGTTCGGCCTGCAACTGGTCAGCGGCTCCACCATAGACACCTCGAACGGCGGCGTCGCATATTGGGCGCATGCGGGCGGGTTCGTCATCGGGTTTGTGTACATGATCCCCGCGTGGCGCAGACGCGGCGGCGTCAGCTACTGGAACCGCACCCAAGGGCACCCGCCCCACCCCGACGCCAGCTATCCGATAGGGCGCAGCAACATCCCAACCGTGCGGCGGCGGCGCCGATAACCAGCAGCTATAACCCGAAGATCAGGCGCTGCGGATAACCTTGGCGAAGGACTCGAATATCTGGTTGTTCGCCGCGATGATCGTGCCTGTCTCGACCGGGTTGGTGTCCTTGGCGATGCCGTCCACCATGCCGCCCGCTTCGCGGACGATCACGATGCCCGCCGCCAGATCCCAGGCGTTCAGGCGACGCTCCCAGTAGCCGTCGTAGCGCCCCGCAGCCACATAGGCCAGATCCAGCGCCGCAGCGCCCCAGCGGCGCACACCGGCACAGCCGGGCAAGACGCGGGCAAGATCCTGCAACGTTTCCGGCAGATCGCTGCGGCCGGCAAAGGGCAGCCCCGTCGCATAGATCGTCTCGATCATCCGCGACCGGCCCGACACACGCATCCGGCTTTCGTTCATCCAGGCGCCCGCGCCCTTTTCGGCAAAGAACATCTCGTCCTTGGCGGGGTCGAAAACCACGCCCGAAACGATCTCGCCCTTATGCTCCAGCGCGATGGAAATCGCCCAATGCGGCAGACCGTGCAAAAAGTTGGTTGTGCCGTCCAACGGATCGACGATCCAGCGGCGCGTGGGGTCCTGCCCCTCGATCTCGGCGCTTTCCTCGGCTTTCCAGCCATAGGTCGGGCGCGCGCCCATCAGGTCTTCTTTCAGCATCGCCTCTGCGGCAATATCCGCGCGCGACACGAAATCGCCGGCACCTTTGGTCGACACCTGCAGGTTCTCGACCTCGCGGAAGTCCTTGACCAAGGATTTTCCCGCGCGACGCGCGGCTTTGATCATGACGTTGAGATTTGCACTGCCTACCATAACGGGCTCCTTATTCAGCGTGGGCGTATACGCGCCCCACGCCACGATGCCAAGGGGGCAATGCGCAGGCGGGTCTTGCCGTTTCATCAAATCCGTGATGATCAGGGCGCATGAACACGCCAGAACCCTTTGACACCCTGATCCTTGGTGCCGGTGCCGCCGGCATGATGTGCGCCGCCCATGCGGGGGCCCGTGGCGGGCGCGTGCTGGTCGTGGACCATGCCAAGGCCGCCGGCGAAAAGATCCGCATCTCTGGCGGCGGGCGCTGCAATTTCACCAATCTGTTCGCGGGGCCGGCCAATTTTCTATCGAACAACCCGCATTTCGCCAAATCCGCGCTGAAACGCTATACTCAATACGACTTCATCGACCTCGTGGCCCGCTACGGCATCCCCACCCATGAAAAAACGCTGGGCCAGCTTTTCTGCGACACATCCGCCAAGGACATCGTCGCAATGCTTCTGGCTGAAATGGCCAAGGTCGGCGCCGAACTGCGCCTGAATACCAGCCTGCGTGACATCACCAGAACCGACGCGGGCTTTGCGGCGACGCTGGAAAAAGACGGCGTCAGCCGCCCCGTCACCGCCCGCGCGCTGGTGGTGGCCTGCGGGGGCAAGTCGATCCCCAAGATGGGCGCAACCGGCTTTGGCTACCAGATCGCCGAACAGTTCGGCCTGCCCCTGACAGACATCCGGCCCGCCCTTGTCCCCCTGACTTTCGGCGAGGACATGATGGCGGGTTTCACCCCCATGGCAGGCGTCGCCACAGATGCGCGGATCAGTTGCAATGGCAACGCCTTTGACGAGGCGATCCTGTTCACCCACCGCGGCCTGTCCGGCCCCGCGACCCTGCAAATCAGCAGCTTCTGGCGCGAAAAGGCGGCGATCACCGTCAACCTGATGCCCCACGCGGATGTGTTCCAGACCCTGCGCGCCAAACGCGCCGAAAACGGTCGCCGCAATGTCGGCACGGTTCTGGGCGACCTGCTGCCCAAACGCCTTGCCGCCCATGTGGCCGAGCGGGCACAGACCCGCGGCAATATCGCCGATATGTCCGATCTGGCGCTTGCCGCGCTGGCAAAGGCAATCACCGACTGGACGCTTTTTCCCGCAGGCACCGAAGGCTACCGCACCGCCGAGGTCACGCTGGGCGGGGTGGATACCGACGCGCTGAACTCTAAAACGATGGAGGCAAAAACCGTCCCCGGCCTTTACTTCATCGGCGAGGTGGTCGATGTGACCGGCTGGCTGGGTGGCTATAATTTCCAGTGGGCGTGGTCCTCGGGCTGGGCCGCCGGCACCGCAATCGCGGGCTGATGGTTTCTTTGTTCCGGTAAATATCCTCGCGCGCAGCGCGAAACCCCTACCCTTTTGGCCGCACAGACTGCGCGTGGCGGAACACATCCTGCGGGTCATAGGCCGACTTGACCTCGACCAGACGCGCGTAATTCGCCCCCCAATAGGCCGCCTGCCAGTCCGGCAAATCCAGATCGGGGTAATTCACATAGGCCCCCGCCGCGCCCTCGCCCGCCAATATCCCCTGCACTTCGCGCATCGCCGCGATCCGCGCGACGGCATCGGCACCGGGCGGCACCGGCATGTCGAATTGCGCCAAAAACGCCGCATCGCCGCGGTGCACAAAGGCGGTGTCCGACGGCGCGATATCATCCACCGCCCCGCCCAGCGTTTCCAGGGTCACCGTCTGCGCGAACGCCCCGTCACGGTCGAGCGCGGCCACAACACGTTCCCATGTTCCGACACGCGCGGCACCTGTCAGAAAGTTCGACCCGATCTTGGCGTGCTCCTGCGGATAATGCGCCTTCGGCCACATCCGGTCGGCCACCACCCCGAACCCCGATTGCAGGACAACCGGATCGCGTGCGGGGCGGGCAATCGCATAAAGCCGCTGCGCGCCCGCCACCGAAACCGCGTGGTCCGCAACCGAAATCAACCGGCTGCGCATCTGGATCACGCCCGCGCCCCTGCGCGCGATATACAGATAACTGCCCATCCCGCGATCCAGCCGCAGGTTCACCTCCTGCCACTCGGCCAGAAACGCGGCGCAGTCCGCTATGGGCAGGTTCCAGTGCATCTGGATCAGCGTCGCCTCGGGCACGGCCCGCAGTGCGAACCGCGATTGCGTCACCACCCCGAAACTGCCCGACCCGCCACCGCGCAGCGCCCAGAACAGGTCGGCATGCGCATCCTTCGACGCGGTCACGACCTGCCCGCTGGCCGTCACCACACGGGCCGACAGCAGATGATCGCTGGCCAGCCCGTACGCCCGCGACAAAATCCCAAGCCCCCCGCCGCCCACATGCCCGCCCAGCCGCACCGTCTGGCAATACCCCGCAGGCAGCACGCGCCCGGTAACGGTGGTCAGGCTGTTCACCCCGGCCAGTGTCGCACCCGGCCCCGCGATCAGCGTATCCGCCCCCGCCAGCCGCGCCTCGTTCATCCGGCCAAGGTCGATCACCAGGCCCGCGCTTTGCGACAGCCCTTCGAAGCAATGCCCGCCGCTCATCACCGAAAACGGAACCCCGTTTTCCTGCGCCCAGCCCACCGCACGGCGCACGCCGTCCTCGGTCAGGCACAGCGCCCGATACTGCGGCGCGATCATCGTGCGCAGGTTAAAAGCCCGCTGGTCGGCACTGGCCCCCTGCCCGACCTTCCACAAAATCGATTCCGTATCGACGGGCACCCGTGCCATAGCAGCCCCTGCCGCAACCCCTGCGCGAAACGGCAGCCCTGCGGCCACAACCCCAGCCATTAATCCAAGCGCCGCGCGGCGGGAATGTTGCATCAAAACACCTTTTCGACGACCCGGATTCAGATTTTTCAACATGCTGCAAATTTCTATGGGCGGAAACCCGCTATGACTATAGGGCACCTCTAAAAATTGCGCCTGATCTGACGGCGGTGTAGACATTGGGCCAGTGTGAGATGGAGGCTGGTTGTCAT